>JADFYO010000022.1 GCA_015233015.1 Nitrospirota bacterium
AGGAGAAAAGGACTACTGACTTAGGACATACACCCGCCCCTTTGGGGCTTGGGCTATGAAAAATATATGGACTTGCTGTAACTTAAAAAAGGCAATTTTCTGTCTTGACAAATGGGTCCACCATAGAGTGCAAAATTGAGTTGATCTTCAGCCTTTAAGATTCTACAGGTTTGAAGAATTTTTTACCTACCCCACAGAGCGGACATTTCCAATCTTCCGGTAAGTCCTCAAATCTCGTACCGGCTGGAATCTTACCTCTTTTATCTCCCTTCGCTGGATTGTATATATACCCACAATTACCTGTAGATTGACATTGCCACATAAACTTTTCCTCCTAAAATAGTTCGATTTAATAGTTCTATAGATATACGATATGCAGGCCGATAAGCGCTGACCACTGCTTAGTATAGTATATAAGTAGTGTGCTATGAATATGATTTAAATCATAGAGTTTTTAATTTGACTTGATTATTATAGATATCAGGTTATCTGCTTATTGTAGTTAACAAGAGTAAACACACCTCTTCTGATACAGAAGAGAAAAAATTCTTGGAGGTATCTATGAAGAAAATACTTGTGTTGAGTATCGTAGCAGTAGTTATGTTGTCGGGTCTGTGTTATGGGATGGAAGAATTATCTTTCTCACCTAAAGGTAGTCCTGTGTTGGCTGCTGGAGATGGACATATCCTAACTTCCTATAGAACAGAATTGTCGTTCTCTCCATCAAAACATTAAATCACCTATGGTCATACCGGTGTATTCCACGCCCATTTCTTATTACAATGAACCTGTAAAAAACATCCCATTATGCAATTATACCGGAGTATGGGTATCAGTTCGTCTTGTTATTATCAAATGGCAGGGCGTCTGATTGCTTGACAGGTGCTGGTCAAGGCAATAGCTTCTTAATAAATGTTTCAGCTTCTTTCATTTCTTCTTTAACCGTTGTTACATGCGTTATTAATCCCCTGTAATATCCGGCAATATGCAATGTTTCATACAGCCTGTCAAATTCCCTTACGAGCTTGCCATTGTTGACGGACAGGTGCTTCTTTATGGCGGCCATGTACCCGTCCACTGACTTAGGTAATTCTTTGCGGGTAAGACCCTTTTTTATCAGAGCCTCGTTAATCGCTTCCAGTATGGCAAGGTACGCCGTGCCGAACGCTTCACGGACGGGCTTTTTGTCGAGGTAGGTATTGTCTTCAATGGCTGCGGCTTTCAACAGACCTTTAGCGTTTTCCATGTACCGGTACGCTTCCTTTTCTTTGTGTACCTGCTTAGGCATTCTTAACTATCCCCATGCTTAATAGTAACCCTTTTAGATTATCAGTGTCAACACGGACGGCAAAGACAGTGATTAGTATTCGCTCTTAGGAATTTCAAGGGGTATTTCAAGAAATATCTTTCCGTCTGAAAAAAATATGAGGAAGCGGGCGACGGGATTCGAACCCGCGGCCAATAGCTTGGGAAGCTATCACTCTACCACTGAGTTACGCCCGCAACAGATGGCAGCTTGAAAAATTATAACACGTAGGGCAAAAATCTTTCAATGAATTTTTAGGTAGTTCGACAGCCAGTTCCTTTTGAAACTGATAAAGCTGTCCTTTTCGATGGCGGCTCTGATTTTTTTCATGAAATCAATGTAAAAATACAGGTTGTGTATAGTGTTGAGGCGGATGCCCAGGATTTCATGGGCGCGAAATAAGTGGTTTAGATAGCTCCTTGTGAAATTCCGGCATGTGTAACAGCCGCACTCAGGGTCAAGAGGTGTGTGGTCGTGTCTGAATTGGCTGTTTCTGATGGCCACTCTGCCGTTTGAAGTAAGGAGTGTGCCGTGTCTGGCCGTCCTCGTTGGGATGACGCAGTCAAACATGTCAAATCCTGCCTCAACCGCCGCTAAAATGTCCTCGGGAAACCCTACGCCCATTAAATAATGCGGTTTGTCAGCGGGAAGCTCTGAGGCCATATAAGATATTATCTCGTGCATCGTCTCTTTGGGTTCGCCGACACTTACCCCGCCCACGGCGTAGCCTTCAAAATTCAGCTCTCTGAGCTGTTGAGCGCTTTGCAATCTTAAATCTTTATAAGTGCCGCCTTGTATGATAGCGAAGAGGGTTTGCGGTTTTTCGGCATATTTAAGGCAGGTCTTTGCCCATTTCGTGGTAAGTTCAAGGGATTTAAGCGTATATTCGTACGAAGACGGGTAGGGCGTACACTCATCGAAGGCCATGACGATGTCTGACCCCAGGGCGCGCTGGATTTCTATAGACTCACGCGGGCCTATGAAGTGCGTAGAGCCGTCTATGTGGGATCTGAACGTTACGCCCTCTTCAGATATTTTTCTGAGCGGAGAAAGGCTATAGACCTGAAAGCCGCCGCTGTCGGTTAATATGGGCAGGTCCCAGTTGATAAACTTGTGAAGCCCGCCCGCCTCGGCTACCGTACCCTCACCAGGACGTAAGTACATATGGTATGTGTTGCAGAGGATTATCTCTGCTCCTATCTCATAAAGTTCATGCGGCGACATCGCCTTCACAGCACCCATCGTGCCTACTGGCATAAATACCGGCGTGTTGAGTGTGCCGCGAGGAAGCACAAGCTTGCACGTTCTTGCGTCTCCGTCTTTGTGTGATATTGTGAAGTTCATTTTTAAAACATTGAGGGCGCTGCCCTCAAACTCCTGCAAGGAGGCTTGCCTCCTTGACCTCTTTTTTAATGCGGTCAAGAATATTGATGTATTTTGGGGATATGTGGGTTACTTCAAAAGATTTTACTTTAGCCTCGCGGACGATTTGCCCTGCTTGAGCCGTTGTCAGGTGATTCCTCTTATGGGCACGCTCAATGTCCTCTGCCAGAAAAAATGCCTCGATATAGAGTGTGTCGGCACACTGGGCAAGGCTGATGGCTTTTTGAATATTCTCCTCCGACGGGGCAATGTCTGTTATATAGGCAATCTTCTGCCCCTTTGTTACCATAGTTAGGTCGATTAGGTCGTTTAGATGATAACAACGGCCATCGACTGTGAAGCTCGCATCTTTTATATCTTCTCTGATGGCAGTCTTTAACTCGTTTAACCATGGGCCTGGGCTTAGGCCGCGCTCAAGCAACAGGGCCTTGTTTATGTTTATTTGGGTGTCTTCATAAAGACTAAAGCCAAGCACTTCAATGCCGTGGTCAAAGATGTCCGTCTCGACAATAAGCCCCGTTTTAGTCATAATAGCTCTGTCGAAGGGTGTCCCTGATCTGGCTATTTTGTTAAAACCCTCGCTTGCGTAAAAGCTGGCTCGCAGGATTGTATCCCTGCGCACCTCAGAGACCTCTATCTTCAGCGGGTATCCCTTGATTAAATTCCATGTATAACCCATGAGCTTATGTGATACGGCATCTATAATGCCGCGGGGGCCATAGATATTAATAGGGGTTTCTCTGTTCAGAAGGCATCGCAGGACATTATCGAAGCCGATAAAGTGGTCAACATGCATGTGTGTGACGAAAATATCAGAAATTTTCTGAATCTCCCGCACCGAAAGCCCATAGACATCCCCGCAGTCAAACATAACAGACCCCTTCTCCCTCCTGAATCTGACGTACAGAACAGGGTCCTGAAAAGGATTATTTACTAATTTACTAAAAAATGTTGATTTCATATCGATTTCATATTTAAAAGTCTTCGTGCTATATGATACAATGTCCCAGTATTGTTATGATACAATAATATATTGTGATTTGATAAAATAATGTTTAGGAGGACCAATGTCTGAGCTAAGAAAGGACCCGATAATAGGCAGGTGGGTTATCATCTCAACAGAAAGAGGGAAAAGGCCGTCAGATTTCATCTCCCCGTCACACAAGAGAAAAAAGACAGTGGGGTTTTGTCCATTTTGCAAGGGACATGAGTTCACTACTCCAAACGAAATAATGGCCTTCCGCGGGCCGGATAAGATGGGGGCGTCGGACTGGACACTCAGAGTAGTGCCAAATAAATTCCCCGCTCTTCACATCGAGGGTGAGCTTGACAGGTCAGGCGATGGTATCTTCGGGAGAATGAACGGCATCGGCGCTCACGAAGTTATCATAGAAACCCCGCACCATGATTTATCGCTCGCCTCGATGAGCACGAAATCAGCTGCCGATGTCCTCTGGGCTTTCTATTCAAGGATGACTGACCTGCGTAAGGACAAGAGATTTAAGTATGTACTTATCTTTAAAAACGAGGGGGAGGCCGCAGGTTCAACCCTCGAGCATACGCACAGCCAACTGATAGCCCTTCCCATCGTCCCTAAAAGGGTGCAGGAAGAGCTTGACTCGGCCAAAAAATACCACAACTTCATGGAGAAATGTATCTACTGCGACCTCATCGAGCAGGAATCCAATATCAACAGAAGGATTATCTATCAAAATACATCATATATAGCCATCTCGGCATATGCACCACGAGTGCCGTTTGAGACATGGATACTCCCACGCCGCCATGAGTCGGCCTTTGCTCCCGATAACAACGATTTCACCTATCTGGCCGAGACCCTTCAGTCAGTGCTGAGGATGTATGATAAGATTCTTGACGTGCCGCCATACAGCTTCATAGTCCATACGGCACCGTTTACAGAAGAAGACAACAGCTACTACCACTGGCATATAGAAATATTCCCTAAACTGACCAAAACAGCTGGTTTTGAGTGGGGCTCAGGCTTCTATATAAACCCGACATCCCCCGAAGACGCCACAAGATATATGAGAGAAGGATAGATAGAGAGGGATAGAGAGGCAGAGGGATAGAGAGACGCTTTGTGTTTGAGTTGATTTGTATTATAAATTTATAAATTATATAAAGGAGGAATAGAATGAAGGTTTTAATTGTAGATGATGACCCGCACCTGAGGAAGCTGTATAAGGAAGAATTAGAGGATGAGCACTACGATGTTTATATAGCAAGTTCCGGCAAAGAGGCCCTTGAGATATTCGCTAAGGAGCTGCCTGACATCGTAACCCTTGATATTCTCATGCCCGGCATGGACGGCATCGAGGTGCTGCGAAGAATGAAGGAGCAAAAACCAAATCTGCCCGTGATAATGTCCACGGCGTATGATTACAGGGATGATTTTTCGGTATGGGCGTCTGATGCCTACGTAGTAAAATCTGCCGACATGACGGAGCTGAAAAATACGATAAAGAATCTCCTCAGTAAAAAATGAAGACCTTGGAGTTGGACTCCCTTGCCCCCATTTATGGAGGCATGTGCCTGTCGCGGCTTGACGGGGTTGTGTTCATAAAGGGCGCAATCCCCGGAGAAAAGGTGCTGGCTGAGTTGAAGGAGACCAAAAGGGATTATTCCATCGCCGAGGCTATAGAGATTCTCAACGGTTCCTCAGACAGGGTAACGCCCCGGTGCCGTGTCTATGGCATGTGCGGTGGCTGCCACTACCAGCACATCTCATATGAGAGGCAGCTATCGATTAAAGAGGAAATTGTTAATGACTGCCTCAGGCGGATAGCTAAAATTGATATTCCCGTTGACGGGACAATTGCGGGAAGCCAATGGAACTACCGGCGAAAGGTTCAGTTTAAGTTGTCCGGCGGCTCTACCCCTGCTATAGGTTTTTACAGAGAGGGCACAAGAGACGTTGTAGGTGTCGATGAGTGTGCGCTGCTCAACGCCGGGTTAAACAGATTTCTTATGAAATTAAAAGGGGCGCGCTTTCTCAATGGCGTCAGGGAAGTCCACATGCTTACGGGCAAGACCACGGTAGCCTTCCTCAAAGGCCCTGAAGTGGATGAGGCAAAACTTGAGTTCATGCTGGATATAGGATTTGACGGAGCCGTCGGGGCGCTTGCCCCGGACTATCATCGAACGCACTTGGCCGGGGAGGCGTATTGTCTTCTAACGATAGGAGATGAACTCAATCAGGGGATAGATTATACCGTGTCGCCGCAGGGTTTTTTCCAGTCAAACTGGGAGTTAAATCAGGTGTTGGTCGGGAAGGTTAAGGAATTATTGGGTGATGTCAGCGGCAAGAGGGTGATTGATATTTACGGCGGGGCGGGCAACTTCTCACTCCCCCTGTCAAAAACGGCCAAAGAGATAACTATCGTGGAAGACAACCCATACTCGGCAGCCGACGGTGAGCGAAATATAGCGCTTGGTAACTTTAATAACATAACATATATAACGAAGTCGTTTGAGATAATGAGAGAAAACAAGACATATGACGTAGCAATCGTCGACCCGCCGCGAATAGGTCTCACAAAGGCTGCAATCGGGAAGCTGTTGTCTCTGAAGGCAGAGACGATTGCCTATATTTCATGCAACCCTTCGACATTTGCCCGCGACGCGGCAAAGCTTCAGGACAGATACACGCTGTCCCCGGTAATATTAATAGATATGTTTCCAAACACATACCACTGCGAAGTTCTGGGAATATTTCACAGCAGATAATGGAAACCCCTGAGGGCATGGGTATGAAGACCAGGTTTAAATGAGGGTAAACGGCGAGTTTCTGCGTCTTATCGATTTACGCGAGTCCACACCTTGTCCGCTGAGCGTTAGCGGGCGTTTTATTCATAGAGTAAGGGAGATGATTGCCCTTGACGAGAATGCCTTCCCTGAGATATTTGGACTCGGTCATGTGAAACGCCGGCTTGTAGAGGTGCTGGCAACAGGCAGCGGGGTTCTCATAAAAGGTGATTTCGGCGTTGGTAAGACACATTTATGCAGCGCGGTGTTTGCCGTCTTACAAGGGTACTATCTGAGACATCCGGTTTATACTAACGAGGGCTGTCCGGTAAGGGAAAACTCCATTCACCTGTTTAATTATATCGTAAATAATGACCAATCTTCGTTAGACAATATCTGCCCGGTGTGCAGACACAGATACGCCTCTGGTGCTGCCGGACTGATACCCATAGAGAGGGTTTATATTACCGAGGGCGGCGGGTTTGCCCGCATTCAGGGTAATGAAGACATAGAACCGGAAAAGATACTCGGCATGTACCATCTTACAAGATTTGCCGAGATAGGCGACCCCTTTGACCCGCGGGTGCTGGAGGGGGGGAAGATTGCACAGGCATCGGGCGGCGTCCTCTTTGTCGATGAGCTTGGACTTATGAATAACGAGGCACAGTACGCCCTTATCCAGTCGCTTCAGGAAAGGCGCTTTACGCCGTCAAACAGCAGGATGACATTCCCCATCGATTTACTTTTCGTCTCTACGACAAACAATACTAACGATTTCAGGATTCACAAGGCCGTGGCAAACCGTCTCGTGGGTATCCCCATTGACCGGGTGGAACTGGCGGACGAGGTGCTGATTGTGAAAAAAGAGATTGCACAAAACGGTCTGGACGTGAGATTTCCTGAGCTGTTTCTTGAGTTTATTGTGAGCACTTTAAGGACACTGAATAATGTCGTCGTATATCTTGGGCCGCGCTCATCCATACGGGCAGCTCAGATTGCCTGTGCCTCGGCTTTTGTCGAATGCCGCGGGACGGTGTCATTTTGCGACGTAAAAGAAGGTCTTCATACGGAGATAACCGGTCAGGGCAGCGAGGAGACATTTGACGAGATAAATGAAATGTTGTCGAAGGATTTTCCATCAGTAGTAGAATTTATAAAGGAGCGGGTGCCTGTTATAGAAAATGCCTTTTCGATCATCGATACTTTTAAAGACGCGGAGACCGCCTTTTTATTCATGGACATGCAGCTGATAGACGACATGATGGCATATCTTAAGGAGGATGACCGCAGGCCGGAGACCATTAAGGCGTACCTCGATGCCTATGCCGTTACGTGCGTGTTGTGAAGCCGCTATGTTAATGAAAGACATAAGGCCGTGGTGTACGGGTGTGTTGCAATATGAGCGGGAAGGGTGCTGTTTTCTGCCGCCGGTGATTTTTGGTATGCTGTTGGATGAGAATGTCGGCTCCGGGGATGAGTTTGCTGCAAAGGCTATGGAAAAAATTAACCCAACGCCAAAAAACCTGTATGTGCCTTTTAATCCACCAGTGTTTCCATTTGACAACAGGGATTTCGAGGACCCGTTTTACCTTGTTGAGAACAGTCCCTGCGATATAATTGATTTGCAGTATCTTAAAGATATCCCGGACGATGAACTCATCGGCTATTTTAAAGATATATTTGTTAGATTTTCATATAAATCCAATGGCAGGATAAAGATAAAAAAGAAGGAACTCCTCCATTATGCAGGGAAAAACTACTATTTCGAGATAAAACGGGCAGAGGCAGGAAAAAAAGTTAAGGCAGAGAAACCCAGACAGAAATCCTTTCTCACGGGGAAAATCAAATCGACAACGGCAATACACATTCCCGAAACAGCTCGCCGCAGCGTTATAAGGCGAAGAGTTTGCCTCGATGATATGATAATTCGGGATGAAGATGTCGTCAATCTCAAGCGGCGCGCCAGAGAGAGGTCAGATATCCTCGTGGCCTTGGACTCAAGTACATCGATGGAGCAGGGCGGCAAACTGGAATTCGCGAGGAAGGCCTGCCTGTCGTTTCACTATTACCAAAACAGTGGGCAGGACAGCAGGGATGCACGGGTGGAGTTCGTATCGTTTAACGATAAGATTGAAAAGATTGCCCCACTTGACGTCCTCACACTAAAACCTATGGGGATGACCCATACTGCCGGGCTTCTTGATTTCGTATTCCGGTATTTCTCCCGAATGGGCAGTGATAATCATGAACTCTATATCGTTACAGACGGCTACCCGCAGTGTGCCGGGATTGAAGACGCCGAATATCTCTCAATCACACTAAAAACGGCACTAAGGCTTAGGCGGCTTCTTATAAAGACAAGAATTCTCCTCGTCCACGCCCCGGGTTATGAGATTAATCCGAACAATTTGAAGTACAACAAATTAATCTGCGAAAGTTTGGGCGGTGAACTCATCAGGGTTGATGCGGATGGCCTGTCAGTTGCCTTGATAGACATAAAGGCGGCTTCTAATTGAGCGCGCCTCCTAAAGTGATTATATATACAGATGGTGCGTGCAGCGGCAATCCCGGCGCCGGCGGTTATGGCGTTGTTATGATGACATCCACAAAAAGGAAGGAACTCTCCGCGGCATTTCGTGCAACCACAAATAACAGAATGGAGCTTTCGGCGGTAATCGCTGGATTAGCGGAGTTGAGGACACGGTGCGAGGTCTCAATCTATACAGATTCACAGCTTATAGTAAACGCCATGACAAAGGGATGGATTAAAAACTGGCAGGCTAATAACTGGGTAACAAGCTCCAAATCAAAAGTAAAAAACATAGACTTGTGGGAAAAACTATCGGCCCTATGTAAAGAACACGACGTTACATTTCATTGGATACGCGGGCACAGCGGCAATGCGGAAAACGAACGCTGCGATGTCCTTGCGCGCGATGCCATTAAATCAGGGAAGTTCGGGGACATGGATGATTGAACAAATAAGGCACTATTTTCGGGATAATATATATTTATTGGTATTTATAGCGGCCAAGTTATATTATTTTGCACCGCATTATGATTTTTATCCCGAGAATGATACCTCATGTGTCTTTCACTTTTTCCATTATTATTACAATGAGTATTGTATAAATAATACTATTCCATTATGGGCTCCATATAATCTTTACGGTATGCAAACAGATTATTATATCGGCATTGCCATGTCTGTAACCCTTTATTTAGTTGCGTCGATTGGAAAGTTATTACATATTAAGAATTCATTGTTTCTGTTTAAAGCAGGATTAATAATGGAAGAGTATTTGTTTGTTTATGGAACATATCTTCTGTCAAGGAGATTGTTTAAAAGCAGAATAGCGCAATTATTCGTAACTTTAGGAGCAATAACGGCTACTCAGGTACAAGCTCAGATATATTTAAATTTCAGACTTTATTATCTCTTTCCACTCATTCTGCTGTTGTTGATTAATTTCTTTGATAAAAGACGGTTCTACTTTCTTTGGCTGTCAATCACAGTGACGATTATCAGCCTATGCGGAAATACTACATACTTTGCCCCTATATATCTGTTTATCGGTTTGATTTTTATAGCCAGCCTGATATATTTTGCAAATCGAAACATTACACAAATAGTATTTACCGATATATTTTCAACCCTATCACTCATGACGTTAACGTTAATGTGTGTAACTGCGTATATATACATTGATATGACGACACATATTTTTGATAACATCATGGTGTATGCCAGACATAGACCGCCAGGGATGACTTCAAGTCCATTTCCGGTATTCATGGATTATGCGGGAGGTTCAATATATAATCTATGGCAGTTTATTTATGCTGCTCCAGTAACGACAGATCAGATATTATTTATTGGAACCATTCCATTAGTATTTATTGTTTATGCCATTATTTATGAGACAGAAAATCGTTATCTTCCGGTTTTTGCGATTACAGCTCTGTTCATTGCGTTGCTGTCATTATCAAGAGCGTCATTTGTCGATTATATTGTTTATTATATCGTTCCTTATATGTCGCAAGCCCGCCATTTAGGTCTGATGTTATCGTCAGTAAAGATATTTCTTCTGATTATTGCCGGCTATGGCGTCGATAGATTTTATAATAAAATAAATAGTAACGATGGAAATAATCTAGTTATAAATGGTCATATCAGGCGAATTATTTATATCAGTTCCGCCCTGGTTGCTTTAATTTTGTTTTGTGATTTACTATTCGGTAATAAATACCCATACCCTGATCCTATTATAGTCGGGTATTCCTTTCATTATTTCAGCGTTATTCTGTTAGTTTGCTTTATTTTCTATCTTATCAGGTCAATTAAGAGTAGGGGGATATTGTTCAAATATGCCGCTATTGTATTTTATTTTATTGAAATATTCTCATTTTATTTTATTGTAATGGACGGATTAGCTTCACGGTTAGAGCCAGACCCGCCTCTAAATATGTATAATGAATCAGTGCCCTATCTGTATAATGATTATCAGGAAGATCTTAATAAAGTAAAAGAAATCTTTAATGTAAAACCATATAAATATCAGAATGTCCGGGTTCGGGATAACACAACTCATGACTTGCTTCCGGCATTTAAGAAATATATGACGGCGAGCAGTTCCATTGACTATTCCGCATATTATGTGGATGTCTGCATACCAAAACTCAGGCATGAGATGCTGCCTCTGGGAATTGACAGGTATTATAGGGCAAGACGGGGTCTTGACATTGATAAGATATTTATTAACGTCGTATCTGAAGTTTATAAACTGGAAAACGACCCTGTAACGATGAATGTATTTGGCTGCGACAGGAGTAAGTTACGGATTGCCTATAATGTTGTCTTTGCAGGTAATTTAGATGATGCTGCATACAAAATCGACACGGTTTTATCTTCGTCGGATCCTTATTCATATCCGGTTATAATTAGGAACTCCGTTGAAGAATATGCTTTAGCCAATAATCCAAAAAAAAATGAAACAATAAATGTTTCCACAGGCGACATGAATAAAATATCAATTGAGGGAGAAAACATAAATGTTCTTTTTTTTACGGCAAACACTATCATCTTAGAGGCCTTTACAGATAATGAAAAGGCATGGTTAATTTACGCCGATAGTTATAATCCAAATTGGACAGCGAAGGTCAATGGACAGTATCGCTCTATAGCTATTTCAAATTTAGCATTCAAGGCCGTGAAACTCGATAAGGGAAATAACAAGGTCATTTTTAATTTTAAGGGAAATCACCAGACGCTGCTATATGTCAGATATTTTATTGCTCTAAGCGTATTATTTTGGTTGTATATTCTTTTTATCACCCTTAGACCTGAATTTATAGTTGGTGAATCTAACGGCAGCCCGTAACAGTTATGTTGATTTCACCGGTGCTGCAAACAGACGTGTTGCTATTAATGGCTGAAATCTGTTAGCATTACCTATGATAGACAGAGAAAAATTAAGCAAGTGCTTTACTACAAAGAAAAAACCGGTTTCATTTCGTGACCTCGGCAGGGAATTCTGTTCATCAAAACAGGACTACCGCCTCTTAAAAAAGCTCCTGAAACAACTTACCTCAGCTGGAGATATTATCGTCAACAAGAAAGGCTTATACGGCAAGTCCGAGGAGATGAGCCTGGTTACCGGCTATTTTGAGGCACATAAGACTGGGTATGGTTTCGTAATTTTAGAGACACCCGGACAGAGAGACGTGTTTATCCCTGCGCGAAAGGCCATGGGCGCTATGGACAACGACAGGGTCGTTGCCAGAGTGGAAAACATGAAAAACCGTGAAGGCAGAATAGTAAGAATAGTAGAGCGCGCCCATACAAAGATATCCGGAACTCTCGACTTTACCGATGATTCATGGTTTCTCCGCCCCAAACACTCGTCCATTCCATTCGACATACTAATCCCTAAGAAGCATATTTTAAATGCCGAAAAGGGCGATATGGTTGTCGTAGAGATAACACAATTCAATAACGAAAACAGGCCGCCCATTGGCAAGGTCATCAAAAAAATTGATAAGCCCGAAGATCCTAAATCGGAAATCGAGGCCGTAATTGACGAGTTTCACTTATCGAGGAAATTCCCAAAACACGTTACTGACGACGCTAAAACGCTGCCCGAGGCCGTCACGCCGGAAATGCTTATAGGCCGCAGAGACCTTCGCAGCCTTAACACAGTAACTATCGACGGGGAACGTGCAAAGGATTTCGACGACGCCGTATCTATAGAGAAGACCCACGAGGGCTTTAAACTCTATGTCCACATAGCCGACGTTGGATATTTTGTCCCGTGGGACAGCATAATTGACACTGAGGCAAGGGAGAGGGCAACGAGCGTTTATTTCCCGGACAGGGTTCTTCCAATGCTTCCAAGAAGACTCTCTGAAGACCTCTGCAGTCTGAAACCAAAACTCGACAGGCTTACCTTTACGGCCGAACTGGATTTCGACGGCAAAGGAAACAGAACTGCGTCGGCCTTTTATCCTTCCGTTATCAACAGCAACGAGCGAATGACTTATACGAATGTTGAAAAAATCCTCATAGGGCAAGATAAAAAACTTAGGGCTAAGTACAATCTATTGCTTAATGAATTCGAACTTATGTCAATGCTCTGCAAGGATTTAAGGCAGATGAGAAAGAAGCGCGGGAGCCTCGATTTTGACCTGCCTGAGCCGGAAATCCTGCTCGATATTCGGGGGAATCTCTCTGATATAGTCAAGACGCAGAGGAACTTTGCCCACTCCATCATCGAGGAATTCATGATAGCCGCAAACGAGGCCACGGCTGAATACTTAACGTCCCTCGGCGTGCCATCTCTCTTCAGGATACACGAAGAGCCTGACGTCAGGAAGATGGACGAGATAATGAAGGTGGTAAACTGCACGATTTCCTATAAGAAGGCCAAAATAACGCCGGTGGATTTCTCAAAGATAATTCACAAGGCCTCCGGTACCCCCTATGAAGAGGTTATTAATTATCTCATTCTAAGAAGCCTTAAACAGGCCCGTTATTCCCCGATAAATGTGGGGCATTTTGGGCTTGCCTCAACATGCTATACGCATTTTACGTCTCCAATCAGGCGGTATCCCGACCTCGTGGTTCACAGGATATTGAGAGATACGCTGAGTAATGAAAAGCCAGACAAAAAAACCATCGAAAAGACAGTTCAACGGCTTTCTGACGTTGCCTTCAATTCCTCGCGCCGCGAGCGCGTGGCTGAAGAGGCGGAACGAGAGGTTATCGACGCCATGAGGACATGGTTTATGAAAGGCAAGGAAGGGGAAGTCCTCGATGGTAAAGTCGTCGGCATGAACTCCCACGGTATGAAGGTGAGATTAAACGACTACTTTGTCGATGGCTTTCTCCATATATCGTATATGGTTGACGATTACTATGTGTATGACGAAGGCTCACTTACAATCATAGGTAAGAACACAAAGCGTACTTTTTCAATCGGGCAGACCATTCAGGTAAGAATAGACAAGGTTGACATCGATGAGCGTGAGATACTTTTCGGCGTTTAATGCGGCATTTCCTGCCAGTTAATTTTTTTTTCAGTTTTTTTCCGGCATGTGTATCCTGTGATACAGACTTGAAAAAGAATATCTGTTAAATTAAAAGCAAGCTCAGTACAAGTTAATTGAGAAGCCAGTCGTAACCAAGCAGGAGTTAATCGAGGGTTCTTAGAACCCTAATCATCGACACAAGCATAAGGAGTAGTAAAATGTCAGAAAATGAATCCCCTAAAAGCCGTTTAGTCGCATTGTTGTTATGTTTCTTCCTCGGATGGGCCGGTGGACATCGTTTCTATTGCAATAAGATCGGAACGGGAATTATCATGTTCCTGACGATGGGCGGTTTTGGAATCTGGTACTTTGTCGACCTCATCATGATTTCACTCGGCGCGCTCAAGGATAAGGATAATCTGCCAATAACTAAGTGGTAGTCTTTTAGCTAAGGTTTTGCGTGCGGGAGAGCAGAGCTTATCCGCACGCAAAATTATGTTGATTTGCAGGTATGCTCAAAAACTAAACAAGAATTCTGGTGAATAGATAAATGTATTACATAGCCCTGGTAATTGTTATTGTTATGGTGGCTTTATGGAAAAGAGATATGAAGGAGACTAAAGCTGCATATCTCACCATACTTGGCGAACTAAAAAGCGAGCGTATGGAGTTTGATAAACTCAAGGAGAAGTATCTGGTTCTCCTGACTGAGCAGTGCGCCCGGCCAGGCAAATCTGACAAATCTAATAAAGCCGGCAAGAGGAAATCCCGGACAGCCGGCAGTAATGTATTGTAAGTAAATAAGATGTCGTAAAAAATAAGACATATGGTCAGCCTTTTCTTATTATAATATACCCTGCGGCTATTATCAGCAGTCCCCCTGAGAGAGATAACGCGTCAGGGTATTCCGACAGTATAATCGCGCCAAGTATAATCGCCCCAATTGGTTCGATATAACCTAAAATTGCCGCCTTGTTTGCCTCCGCACGTTCTATCCCGCTGTAATACAGGTATGTCGCCGCGGTTGAATAGAGCGCCCCCATGACTGCGATTATCCAAATCTGCCCGACGGCATGGGGTGGCGGCCCGGCAAAAGGCAGCAGAAGCAGCACCATAAACAGGTTCTGAAAGAACACGACCACATATTTATTATATCTCCCCGATATAATTTTCAGGATAATAATCATCGTCCCATAGGCCACCCCTGAGGCAAGCCCGCACAATATCCCTACTGCGTCGGCCTTAAATCGCGTATCAGGTGAAGTCGCAGAATTAGTAATAATATGTGCCGCTATATCGATGACCGAGATGTCCCTCATAATAATCCATAGCCCGACGGATGCAAGCGCAACTGAGAAAACGGCAGCCATAGTTATTTTTTCTTTCAGGAAAATGGGCGCCAGTAGAAGGACAACTATAGGTGCAATGTAGTGTGTGAAGACCGCGTTCGATATGGAAGTGTACGAGAAGGCGTAAAAGTAAGTCAGCGTGTTAATCAGCGTCAGAATGCTGAGCATAAAAATTGTTAATAAACCCCTGGCTGAGGGAAGCTCTTTGGATGTCCTGAGGAAGATAAACGATTGGATGAAGAGGGACACTATGAGGGAATAACACACAATCGACACGACGGGCATCTTTGCCGCCCTGACGATAATCCCCTGAGAACTCCAGATAAGAAGCGCCGAGATTATATAGAGATAGCCTTTATTCGACATGTTAAATTCCGGGCAAGGGTCGATTACGTGTTATTCTTAAATTTTTCCATGAGTGCGGACTTAACGGCAGGCGGCACAAGACCTTCAACACTGCCGCCTAACTGCGCGATTTCCTTTACCGCGGTCGAGGTCAGAAAAGAGTACTCCTCAGATGACATTTTAAATATCGTTTCGATATTAGGGTTTAATCTTCTGTTTAATAAGGCCATCTGCATCTCGTATTCGAAGTCGGACACCGCGCGAAGGCCGCGAATTACGATGATACTTCCCCTTTTTTCGGCGTAATCGACTAAGAGGCCGCCAAAACTCTCAACGGATATATTGCTGCCGGCGGGCAGAGATTTTTCTATAAGCGCCATCCTTTCCGGTACGCTAAAAAGAGGCGTTTTTTTGACATTAGTCGTAACGGCTATGATAAGGCGGTCAAAAAGCCTCACGCTCCTCAGAACGAGGTCGAGGTGCCCGTTGGTAAAAGGGTCAAAGGTGCCCGGGTAAATTGCTATTTTATTCATTATTATCCCCTGTTAAAATAATCAACATTTATTATATACACTTAATGAGGCGTCGCCGTATCTGTATGTCTTATATAGTATCAGCCTGCCGGTTGAAGCGGGCATCGATTTCTTTGAGGAATGCTCGACTATGACTAAGGCGTCTTTATCATCGCTGAGTATCCATGAATGTTCAAGTGCGGGGAGTAGCTTTTCTATATCGCCTGAATTATAAGGCGCATCGGCGAAGACTATATCGAATGGGGCCAGATGCCGTACTCGTAATTTCTCAGGTGCGGGTTTGCTGATAAAGCCCACGGTATCTGAGCATATGGCCGCATTTAACGGGTTTTCAGAAAATGCGGGATGCCTTGAGATGGTATCGATGGCATGTCTGTCGATATCCACAAATACGACGTACCTCGCGCCGCGGCTCAGCGCCTCAAATCCGACCGCACCACTTCCGGCGTACAAGTCGGCAAAGGAGCTGTTCTGTACACGCTGCCTTATAATATTGAACAGGGCTTCCCTGACCTTTGCGGACGTTGGTCTGAGGTCCTTACTGTGTCTTACGGGGACTGTTTTTCCCTTGAGGCTTCCGGCGATAATTTTCATTTCTTAATCAGCAATACCTGATTAACAATATCACGTACAGGGCAAAAAATTCAAGTACGAAAAAAGGACGAACGCACTATGATGATGTGATATTTCTTTTTCTGTCATTGCTGCCTGCACTGGCCGACCATGTCCCCATTAATCGTCCTTGTGCCAAGTTGCGTTCATAGAAGTAAGAAAACTTGAATCATCCTGAGCCTGTCGAAGGATGCTTCTTTAAGTCTCATTTCCCCACAAATCGGAAATCCTTCGACAGGCTCAGGATGATTCTGTTAACAGGCTTATTTTTACTCATATGATTACAACTTGGTATTAACCTACGCTTTCCCTTTACTGCCGATCTATTATATAATATTGCTAAAGCGCAATTGAAGGAGGGGTTATGGAAGTTCTCGAATTAGAAGGTTTACCGGTTGAAGCAATCGAGAGGATGAGGCAGTTAGCGGATATTCTAAAAAACGATAAAGGCGGGGCGCTGAAAATGATTGACGAGCTTATAGATGAGATTCAATGGGATGTCGCCTTTAGCAATTCGCAGGATGCCATAGAAAAACTGGCTGAAGAGGCATTAAGAGAGATTGAGGCAGGGGATGTGGAACTGATGGACCTGGATAAACTGTGAAATCCTAATTCAGCCAGAATTACATATCTGATTAGCCTTGTATAATAGTTTTCAGGTCGAAATACATAAGTCTTGTATCATCGGTTTTATCTTTTTCAGAGAGGAAATCAAAGCCGTTTTTCAGGTAAAACCCAACTGAATCACTATATGAGTCAATAGTAATAAACCGGCAGCCCGCTTTATTACTGTCAAGAAAGAAACGTTTAATATGATTCATCATTTTTCTTCCAATTCTTTTGTTATGGAAATCTCTATGTACGGCAAATCGGCCAATCTTCACAGCCGGATAGCTATGGTAGCTGCGTTTCTTATGAGGGATGTCATGCAATAGTTTCTTTTTAAAGAAATTCAAAGAGTCTGCATCAAGGCGGCGAACACTGTCGTTGAGGACGCTGAAATAGGCCTTCGTGCAGTCCTCATTTTCAAACAGATACGTCATCGCCAAGAGCTGCTTTGCGTGTTCGACGGCATCCTTAAAAAGGAATTCGTTCAGGTCGGCATTGCCGCAATCAAAGGGCTTTATTCGATAATCAGCAGATAACCTTATGAGGTGTGGATATTCGCTCAAAATCTTGACAGCTTTTTAATTTCTTCGTAATCTGCCATCAACTTGTCGTACTCTTCCTTTGAGATTCGCCGCTTATCAACCTGCTCCATCTTCTCTAAAAAACGCTTTGCATCTTTCCCCGTCAAGGTCGGAGTTTCTTTTATCGGTCGTGCCATGTCAGTTCCTCCCTATGAACTTCCGGTAACGCATTAGTTATTATAACTATGGTGCTGTCCGAAAGTCAAATGTCATCCAAATCCCACCATTCAGACCCTGTCGAAGGTCGCCGCCCGATTAAATCCAGCCCCCGTCTGTCATTCCCGCCAACGAGCGGGAATCCAGAGAACTCTCTACCGTGCCAACATCAAAACAAGCCGACAACACTATGTTATAAATAATATTTATATCTTTATAAAAATAATTAATTTGACTTTATTCTACCCCCCCCCATAATAAACAAATCTTTTAAAAATCAGTCGCTTAGAGGTCTGTTTGGTTACATGAGTCTTTAAAAGAGGGAGGTATCGCGGGGAATGACTTTTTATACTTATTAGTTATGACTTTAGCATTGGCATCGTTGATTAGTATGTTGTGTGACGAAGGCGTTTTTTAATGACTTGTCGTTTATGATGATTTTCTGGGAGGAATTACATGAGAAAGCTTAGAGTATTGTTTGTGTGTTGTATTTTTTTACTTGTCTTTATTAATTGCGCAACTGCCTCGGCTGCAACCGTTACTGCCATCGCAGGCGGGGGTAGACACGCGATAGCGCTGATGAGTGATGGGACTGTCTATACTTGGGGGCGGAACTCAGAGGGCCAGTTAGGCAACGGCACGAATACGAACAGTAATATACCTGTACAGGTTAGTGGTTTAACCGGTGTTACCGCCATCTCAGGGGGGTATTGTCATACGATAGCGCTGAAGAATGGTGGAACTGTCTGGACTTGGGGTTATAACTACTATGGCCAGTTAGGCAACGGCACGAGTACGAACAGTAATACACCAGTACAGGTTAGCGGTTTAACCGGTGTTACTGCCATTGCCGGTGGGGCGGGTTACTCTACGACAGCCATGATGAGCGATGGGACCGTCTGGGCTTGGGGTTATAACTACTATGGCCAGTTAGGCAACGGCACGAGTACGGACAGTAATACACCAGTACAGGTTAGCGGTTTAACCGGAGTTACTGCCATCGCCAGTGGGGTTTATCATACGATAGCACTGAGGAGCAGTGGGGCTGTCTGGACCTGGGGGTACAATGGCTGGGGGCCAGATGGGAAATGGAACGAATACGAACAGTAATACGCCAGTACAGATAAGCGGTTTAACTGGAGTTACAGCTATTGACGGAGGGGCTTATCATACGACAGCGCTAAAGAGCGGTGGAACTGTCTGGACTTGGGGGGGGAACGACAATGGTCAGTTAGGAAATGGGACGAATACGAACAGTTCTACGCCAGCGCAGGTAAGCGGCTTAACCGGAGTTACTGCCATCGCCAATGGGTGGAATCTTTCGATAGCGCTGAAGAGCGATGCGTCTATCTGGGCTTGGGGGGAAAATAACGAGGGCGATTTAGGCCACGGCACGAATACGGATAGTAGTGTGCCTGTACAGGTTTTATTTTCTGATACACCCACTTCTTATACTCTTACTGTCACGAAAGCCGGAACGGGTTCAGGCACAGTAACGGCGTCAAGTGGAACTCTCAGCTGGAGCGGCAGCACCGGCACTGCGTCATATACGTCCGGCACATCAGTAATTCTAACGGCAACGGCGGATTCCGGTTCTACATTTACAAGCTTGAGCGGATGTGATTCGACAAGCGGTTCTACCTGTACCATTACAATGTCAGCGGCAAAAAGTGTAGCGGCAACGTTTACCACAGCGTCACCATCTACTTATGCCCTGACTGTAACGAAGTCCGGCACGGGTTCAGGCACAGTAACGGCGTCAAGTGGAACTCTAAGCTGGAACGGCAACACCGGCACAGCGTCATATACCTCTGGCACATCGGTAACGCTGACGGCGGCGGCTGGTTCCGGTTCTACTTTTACGAGTTGGTCAGGGTGTGATTCGTCAAGCGGTTCTACCTGTACTGTTACAATGTCAGCGGCTAAAAGCGTAACCGCGACGTTTTCATCATCGTCGTCAAATACTTATGGTTTGACTGTAACGAAAAACGGCACGGGTTCAGGCACAGTAACGGCGTCAAGCGGAACTCTGAGCTGGAGCGGCAGCACCGGCACTGCCTCATATACGTCCGGCACATCGGTAATTCTGACGGCATCAGCCTCCTCCGGTTCAACGTTTTCGGGCTGGTTTGGATGCGATTCGTCAAGTGGCGCTGCCTGTACGGTGACAATGTCAGCGGCTAAAAATGTATATGCAACATTTGCGTCAGGCTCATCAAATGGTTATGCGCTGAGCGTATCGAAATCCGGCAAGGGCACGGGAACGATAACAAGCAGCCCATCAGGGATAAGCTGCGGCACAACATGTTCTGCGTCTTTCACATCGGGCACATCGGTGGCTCTGACGGCAACGGCCGCCTCCGGTTCTACTTTTTTAAGCTGGACAGGATGTGATTCGACAAGCGGTTCTCAATGTACGATCACAATATCAGCTGCTAAGTCTGTAACGGCTGGATTTAGTATGGACAATGAAACCGCCTCTGCGGCAATTACCTCAATCTATAATGGATATACATGGTTGTTTGGGACAGCGTCTGGAACATTAGGGACGGGAACAGCTAGCACCGGCACATACTATTACCAATGGTATTCCAATGGGGCGGCCCTTGTAGCCGCGGCAGACGGCTATATGTACACTTATTATTACGGTACTTTGTACCCGTTAAACATGAGTTGGCAGACATTAGGTATAGCAGCCACAGGGATCAACACAATCTATAACCAATACGTCTGGTGGTTTGGGACAACATCTGGAGGCATACAGACAGGAACATCCGGCTCGTCCACATACTATGTCCAATGGTTTACCAATGGTGCCGCTGTTGTAGCCTGGACAGACGGCTATCTATATACTTATTACAACGGCACTTCGTACTCTTTAGGGGTGAAATGGCAATAGACACGAACGCTGAATACCGTTGACGTGATTGGAAATGGCGGCTTAAAGGCCGCCATTTCTATTTAGGCACTCTACCAGACCCCTCGTTTTCCCTGGGATAAAAAATCATGGATGATTTAGTACAACCCCATATGCTATACTCACGCTGGTGGTAAACCAGTGAACAGCCTTTTCCTTCATACGTCCAAAGGGGACGAAGTCGCGTATCTGAAGCATGGCTCCGGCAGCCGGAAGGTCGTCTTTATCCACGGCAATCTTGCATCGTCGGTTTGGTGGACTAAGACCCTCCAGCTTGTCAGACCGGGATATGAGGCATACGCCGTTGACCTGCCCGGCTCCGGCGGTACGCCGGATACTCGGCACCGCCATACGCTTGAATATCTGGCCTCGTTTGTCAACGATTTTACCGACGCACTCAGGTTAAATCGCTTTTATCTTGCCGGACATTCGATGGGCGGGGGTGTTGCCCAGTTGTTTGCAATAAACTACCCTGAGAAGGTTGAAAAACTTGTTCTTATAAATTCAATCGCTATGGACGGGCTTAACCTCGGCTTTGAGTACGACGATAACATGATGCGCGCGGTTATGAAAAACGAAACATTACTGAGGCATTGGTTGAGAGGGGTTACGCCGGGCATGGAAGACGATGAATTGTTTGAGCAAATCTTAGCACATGCGTTGAAATCATCTGAGAAGGTCTTTCTGGAGCATCCCAAGGCGATGTCCGAGGCCGACTGGACGCACAGGATTCATCAAATCAAATGCCCCACACTCTTTGTCCATGGAATCTGGGACGATTTCATAGCTAAGACCGGCAGCGAAAAGACGGCGAAGGCTATCAGCAATTGTCAGCTTATGTATCTGGAAAAATGCGGCCACAGCCCAATGCTTGAAACGCCTCAGGCGTTTAACAATCTGATGTTTGATTTTTTCGATAAATAATCCACAGCAATTTCAATGTAAGGATTAAAGACGAAGGGGGATAATCCCCCTTCACCCCTGGTTTCACACATGTTGTATCATCAGGTTTGGGCCAATTCTTAATTATTTTAACTAACTGTGTCAAAATATTAACGGGTTCAGAAATTAATTATGATAAACTATTGCTTTAATATAATATCATAATGTATTGTTATACAGGAATAAGTATGGCGATTGGCCTTTTTCGGCCAACCAGTGCCGCATATAAACAGTGTTTTAATATTGACATAGCACAAAAATAGCTATACAATACAATTTATAGTATGGAAATAAGAACACATTTTTATAAGCTGATCGGGAAATCCGCCCAGATGCAGCGCCTCTACAGTATGATAGAGAAGGTCTCGCGCGCTGACAGTACGGTTCTCATAACCGGAGAAAGCGGCACAGGCAAGGAACTCGTTGCCAAGGCAATACACCATAATAGCGCAAGGGCAGAAAATCCAGATAATCCTTTTATTCCATTAAACTGCGGCGCTATCCCTAAGGACCTGCTTGAGTCAGAGTTGTTTGGGCACGAAAAGGGTGCCTTCACCGGGGCCATAAATACCCGCAAGGGGCGTTTTGAGCTGGCGGACAAGGGAACAATACTGCTCGATGAGATAGGAGAACTTCATCCATCGCTTCAGGTAAAACTTCTAAGAGTGCTTCAGGAAAGAGAATTTGAGCGCGTAGGCGGAACAAGGACAATCAAGGTCGATATCAGGATTTTGGCAGCGACCAATAAAGACCTCGGTGAGGCCGCCAATAACGGTACTTTCAGGGAAGACCTGTTCTATCGTCTAAACGTTATTCCTCTTCACATCCCCCCTCTGAGGGAACGCAAAGACGATATCCCAATACTTATTGACCACTTTATAAACGTATTTATAGGGAAGATATTAGCTTCACGGCCAGGGCAGACGGTTCCCGAAACGCTGAAAATCACTCCAGAGACCTTGAACCTGATGCTTAACTATCAGTGGCCGGGAAACGTCAGGGAACTTGAGACGCTGATAGAGAGGTTTGTTATTTTAAATGAGACAGGCACGATAACCCCCGACGATTTGCCACCGCGGTTTTTTGATACGAAACAACGGGCGGAATCCCCTGCAATCTCTCCATATCAGATGTCCCCCGAGGGAATTGATTTACAGGCACACCTCGATGACATTGAAACATCTTTTATCTCGCAGGCTATGGAAATCGCAGGCGGCGTAAAAAGCAAGGCGGCGGCTCTGCTAGGGCTGAACAGGACAACATTTCTCGAGAAACTCAAGAAAAAGGGACTTGACACAAAGACGTACGAACCGCCGGCTACATAACCCCCAAAGCGTCGTTTTTTTGACATCCAACATTATAAAACCTTTAATATTCGATATTTACATCATGGCATATAATTTGCTACTATATTATTAAGATGTGCGTTCCGTTGTGGTAATACGTGGTATATTGAGATGAATAGATTTCTGAAAAATTTGATGATTGCAGCAGTCATAGCCCAGTTTGTTTATGGCGCAGATGTGGTGTATGCCATGGACGTAAGTAAGGTGTTGACAACGCCCGGACTGAAGAAGGCGTGGGTTTTTCTTGAGGTGAATGACTATAAACGTGCGGAGGAGACGCTCAATGAATGTTATTTAAATACCACGGAGACCGGCGCCGCATGTAATTTTATCTACGCAAGGATTCTTGACAGGCAGAAAAACCCCCTGGGCGCTATTGAAGCGTACAGGAAGGCATATGCGCGCTCCACGAACTCCAGCATTCGCGATGAGGCACTTTTCCGGAAGTCAGAGCTTTTTTTCGAAAGAAGGTACTACTATGAAGCCCTTGCAGGGTTCAGACAGTTTACCAGGTTATTCCCTAATGTAAAAAATACAGAAAAGGCTTACCTGTATCTTGCGAAATGTCTTGATCTTACAAAGGAACAACCTGAGGCACTGGCGGCTTATGAAAAGGCCGGCGATAGTTCGTCAGCACTTTACGGCAAGGCGAATATGCTTCAGAGGCTCGGCAGGTCTAAAGAGGCTCGGGAGGCATATGATAAGGCAGTTGCACAAGATGCTGGTTATATGGAAAAAAACGACGAGACGTATGTCTTATATGGTGAAAATCTCTTCCAGACGGGCAACATACCAAAGGCCAAAGAGGTGTTCCAGCAGTTAACAGGGAATAAGATGGCACCCGATAACGGGACGATAACAGATAACAAGACGATAACAGATAATAAGACGATAACCGTCAATAAGTTAGATAATAACTTAAAAGATAAGGCCAACCTTGCACTTGGTGTAATTGAGGCCGGCAGCTCAAATGACAAGGATGCGGTCAAATATTTGACTGCGGCTGCCAAATCACTAAACATGGACGTCAAGGTTAAGGCCTTATTACAGCTTGCAGGCATTCAGCTGGCGTCAGAAAAATTGGCAGAGGCGAGGAAGACCCTCGACGCCTTGAAGAGGGTTTCTGTAAGCGGCAAGGACAGGGAAGACAGGGATATGATTTCCTTTGCCCTTCTATTGAAAGAGAAAGATTATAAAGAGGCAGTTAAAGTATTGAAAACTATGTTTGCCAATAAGCCGGACTCAAAAGATCTCATTCAAAAACTTGAAGCCGTTCTCAACGACGCGGCGCAATCCGATAATGAGCAGTTTATAGCCCTGTGGGAAGACAACGGAAAGAAATTCATGGATAAATCTCACGAAAAACTTATCTTACAGGCCGCCGAAATATTGAAAGAACGCGGCGGCAAGCCGTACGTCGATGTCCTTGAGTGGATTTTACGCAACACCTCGGACGAAGAAAGGCAAAAGGCCCTCTATGCACTCTCCCAGCACTACGCCGACATTGGCGACAAGGCAACGGCCGTTAAATACCTGGGTTTGCTGAAGAGGTTTAAAGTGCCGGCTGACGACATTCTGAGGTCTGAGGCGAAAGTGCTTTACGAAAACAATGATTTAAAGGGTGTTTACGAAAAATTGACGGCCATGAAGCATTTGAAAAAGGAGGACATCTCAATGCTCAGGGATACCGTAAGTGTTGCCGCGGACAAGGAGAAGGCACTGGCGTTTTACGAACAGGCAATGAAAGGTCTGGGGGGTGAAACCGGAGACGCCATGACGATGGCAGAGAATTTATATCTTATTGGCAAAAAAGACGAGGCCGTTTATTATTATAAACAGGTTCTTGCCAAAGACCCGTCAGACGAATGGGCACTCTACAGGATTGGCATAATATTAGGCGGCGCCGAGGGGAAAGAGGCATTGAAAAAACTCAGCGAGGGGAAATCTCAGTTGAGTAAATTTGCAAGGTCGATAATCCAGGGGGACAGCATTAATAAATCACTGGAGGATTTACAGTAACAGTTAAATAACATATAAGGAAAACTAATGGAAACCTTAAAGCCAATGGAAGACATATCGCGTTTAAACGACGCATTTCAAAATTTTATGCTCGCATCGCAAAGTCTCGAGCATATGTATCAGCAGCTCAAAGACCGCGTGCTCTATTTGACCGAGGAGCTTGAGGAGAAGAACAGGCAATTAGAAAATGCCTTGTATAACACTGAAGAAGCGGAGGACTACCTGAAGGGGATTCTGGAGAGCCTTAGCGAATCGATAATTGTCATCGATCCCTGCGGCGATGTTACCATGTTTAACAAGGCAGCCGAAAAACTGATAGCTCTGAGCGCGGAAGACGTAATAGGAAGGAAGTTTGACAGTCTTGGAATAAGGCTTGAAAGCGATGGGTCAGATACGTTTCTAAAGACGCGCAAAAAGACGCATAACGTGTTCATATCACGCTCAAATGTAACCGACTCGAGGGGGTCTGTCAGAGGACAGGTGATAATGATACAGGATATGACGAGGATTAAGGAGCTGGAGTCCCATCAGGAGCGAAACAAACGCCTCATAGCAATGGGTGAGATGGCGGCACAGATAGTGCATGAAATAAGAAGCCCTCTTTGCAGCATAGAGCTGTACGCCAGTATGCTTGAAAACGAACTGGGCAACGCACCCCAGACAACCTTTGCAAAGGGAATCTACACAGGGATAAGGAGTCTTAATAACATACTTACAAATATGCTGTTTTTCGCAAAACCGCAAAAGCCGGTCTTCCACGCCCTGAACTTAAACTCCATAGTGAGTGAGACAATATTCATGCTGATGCCGCTGGTAGAGGCGCGTGGAATAAACTTTACGAGGAGAGAGTGCAGCGACGTCCAAATCCTTGGCGACGGCGAGCTGTTAAAACAGGTACTTATGAACGTAATTATAAACGCAATACAGGCTGCCGGTGAGGGCGGCGAAGTTGGTATCAACGAAAGTGTAAACGGCGCCGCTGTCGTAGAGGTTACAGACAACGGCGAGGGCATAGAGCACGAAAACCTTGAGAGGATTTTCGATCCTTTTTTCAGCACAAAGGAAAAAGGCACGGGACTTGGGCTTGCCATTGCCTCGAAGATAATGCTGGTTCACGACGGGATAATCAGGGCGAGGAGCGAAAAGGGCATGGGCAGCACCTTTCAGATTGTTCTGCCGCTAAAATTATGACCGGAATTATGTTACAATAATTAATGAGGAGAGCCGATTGAAAGCGATGAAACCTATTTTAGTGGTCGATGACGACCCTCAGATGAGAGATGCGTTAAAAGAGGCCATTCAGAGGCTTGGTTACCAGGCCACAGTGGCCGAAAACGGCCAGGAAGGTCTGAGTAAGATGGCAAATACGCCGTTTGCTATGATTATTACCGACATGAAGATGCCGAGAATGGACGGCCTTGCCTTTCTGAAAGAGGTAAGGAAGCGGGTCGGTAACCTTCCTGTTTTGGTAATAACCGGCTACGGTACTGTGGAAAACGCCGTCGAGACTATGAAAGAAGGCGCCACGGACTACCTCATGAAACCTTTTTCGTTCGATAAGTTAGGCGGCAAGATAAGCTCCATTATGGAGGCTGTGGCCTCAGACAGGGATATTATCACAGGGAATCCTAAGATGGCGCGCCTGCTGCAAATCTCGCGCGATGTCGCGGCCGGAGACACAACGGTGCTGATCTATGGCGAGAGTGGCACTGGCAAAGAATTGATTGCCAGATACATACACAGCCAAAGCCTCAGAAAGACAAAACCCTTCGTTGCCGTAAACTGTGCGGCAATCCCCGAAAACCTCATGGAGTCTGAGCTTTTCGGCCACGAAAAGGGTTCTTTTACGGGTGCAACCGACAAAAAACTTGGGAAATTCGAACTAGCCAACGACGGCACTATCCTTCTTGACGAGATCGGGGAGATGCCGATGGGCCTTCAGGCCAAACTGCTGCGCGTGCTGCAGGAGAGGGAAATCGACCGGATAGGTGGAAAACACGCTATCCCTATCAATACCAGGGTACTGGCTACGACCAACAGGGACCTTGTAAAAGAGGCAGCCGCGGGGAATTTCAGAGAAGACCTCTACTACAGGCTCAGCGTCTTTCCCCTTCACGTCCCGCCGCTGAGGGAACGCCTCGAGGATGTTGCTTTGCTTTCCGATTACTTTGTAAAGAAGTTCTCCGCCCTGCTTAACAAAGAAGTAAAAGGGCTGACAGATGATGCCCTGAATTTCCTGTTAAGAAATCCGTGGCGCGGTAATATCAGAGAGCTGGAAAACGCCCTGCACCGGGCAGTGCTCCTTTCAAGGGGTCAATTGATCGATATATCGGATTTTATGCTCGATGAGCCGCCTGCGCAGAGAAATATCGACATGCCTCTTGACAACAATAAACGCGGCATCAAGGAAATGGAAAAGGACTTGATCATGAAAACACTCAAAGACGTAAACGGCAATAAGACAAAGGCCGCAAAGATACTCGGCGTAAACGTAAGGACGATTAGAAATAAACTGAGCGAATATGGGAAAATTTTTCCAGATGAACAGTAAACTGTTGGAAATATGACAGTTCGTCGACATGTCGCAGACGAATGGCGCTATGATAAGCAATAATTAGTATATAATGAATACAAGTAGTTATATTATATTATTTAAAGAATAGGTTTAATTGTAAAGTGTGTTATTAGCTCTGGCATGGTTATTGATAGGTATCTTGAGTAGATGTTTAGTATGATTTTGGAGGAGCGTGTTATGGATTTCGACAGTGGATTTGAAAACTTGCAGAAATTGATGAGTGCTACTGCCATCAGGCATAAGGTGCTGTCGTCAAACATTGCCAACTCCGATACGCCCAACTACAAGGCGAAGGATGTTGACTTTGGCTCATATTTTGACGGCGGGCAATTGAGTATGGATGCAACGAAGCCGATGCACTTTACAAATGGCGCGCCTTTGGGTTCTTCCGGCCAGATTGTGGAGAATAATGCCCTGATGTGGGGCGACGGCAATGACGTCGAAGTAGATATGGAAGTTGCGAAGATGACTGAAAACGCCTTAAAATTCCAGGCGGCAGTGAAGTTGGTATCCGAGAAGATAACGATGTATAAAAACGCTATAAAGAGGGTTTAGTAATGGATTTATACGGAGTCTTTAAAACAAGCGCGTCGGCCCTCGAGGCCCAGCGTGAGAGAATGAACATCGTCGCGTCGAATCTGGCAAACGTCCACACGACAAGAACAGACGAGGGCGGCCCGTATAAGAGAAAGGATGTGGTCTTTCAGGTGACGCCTGTGGATAAAGACCCGAACTCGATGAATAATGGCGTAAAAGTCTCTGAAATAGTAGAGGACCAGACGCCGCCTACGCTTATTTATGACCCCACACACCCTGATGCCAACACTGAGGGGTATGTGGCGATGCCAAACGTCAATGTAATAGAAGAAATGGTAAATATGATGATGTCGTCAAGGGCATACGAGGCCAACGTACAGGCTTTTAACATCTCTAAGGGTATGTTCCTCAAAACATTGGAAATAGGGAAATAGGAGGTAAGTTATGTCTGACATAAAAATCAACGGTTCTAGCCTTGAAGTCCCTCAGCAGTTGAAGTCCACCAATAAGGCTGCAGATAAAGGCGCAGGCGAATCCGGTGCCGGGGGTTTTGACGCTGCCCTGAATGAGGCATTTACAAAGGTCAATGCCATTCAGCAGGAGGCCGACAAGGCAGTCGCAGACCTCACTAAAGGCGGCGATGTAACCAACGCGGTGATGGCGATGCAGAAGGCAGACATGTCATTTCAGTTAATGGTGGAAGTGAGGAACAGGCTTCTCACCGCATACGATGAAGTGATGAGGATGCAGGTGTAGCGTTGCTACTGCAGCCGCGCAGGGTGTCGGATTGCGCGGTTCCCGAAGTGGATTGTGCGCCGGCTGAGGAATTCTCAGCAGGCAGAGTTTAGACAGTAGTTGTTGCGATTATTTTCTGAAAAGCCTGCCTGGCTTTGAAGTTAGGTGTGGTGCGTTGCTCAGACACTTAATCGGATTATGAACCATAAAAAAAGTAAGCACAGGACAAATATATGGCAAATGCTATTGAAACGATAAAAAACTGGTCTAATAAGAAAAAGGTAGTCATTGTGTTGTCTCTGGCGTTGGGGATTGCGGCTATAGTGTTATTGTTTTCCTGGTCGCAGATGCCAAACTACGCGGTATTGTTTGCCAATCTTTCCGAAGGCGATGCGGGAAAGATAGTCGAAAAACTACAACAGCTGAAGATACCATATCAGGTGACGTCAAACAGCATCATGGTTCCTGTGGAGAAGGTTTATGATCTCAGGCTTCAGATGGCTGCCCAGGGGCTTCCCCAGGGTGGTGGAATAGGTTTTGAAGTGTTCGATAAAGCAGACTTTCAGTCAACTGACTTCGTTCAAAAGCTCAACTATAAGAGGGCGCTCGAGGGGGAACTTGCCAGGACTATAACGGCACTTGGTGAGGTTGACAGGGCAAGGGTTCATCTGGCATTGCCTGAGAGGTCTCTCTTTGTGAAGGACAAACAGCAGCCGACGGCGTCTATCCTTGTTTCTTTAAAATCGTCGAAATCCCTGACGCAGGGCCAGATACAGGGTATTGTGCACCTTGTCTCGAGCAGCATCGAGGGGTTAAATCCCAACGATGTGACGATTGTCGATAGCAGCGGCAACATGTTGACAAGGCCGGCTGACGAAATGATGGGTTTGACGAGCACGGAGTTGGATTATCAGAAAAAATATGAAAAGGATATAGAGGCAGGTATTCGCGACATACTCGAGCCTGTGGTGGGCAAGGATAAAGTCAAAGTAAAGGTACACACCGAGCTGGACTTTTCGCGTACGGAAAAGACCGAGGAAGTATATGACCCTGATGGGGAAGTAATAAGAAGCAAGCAAACGACCAGTGAGGAGTCCAAGTCTGGCGCACCGGCTGGTGTAGTCGGCACCCAATCGAATCTGCCGGCAAAGGCCGCACCGCAGGCACAGGGCGGGCAGCAGCAGGTGAAGAAGACCAGCGAGACGATAAATAACGAAATCAGCAAGACGACAAGCCATGTTATAGCCCCATACGGCAACGTAAAGAAACTCACTGCCGCAGTTTTGGTCGATGGCGTTTATGCGATGAAACAAGACTCGAAAGACCCCAAAGACGTTGTATATACGCCGCATAAAGAGGAAGAGTTAAAGCAATACGAGAACCTTGTGAAGAAGGCCATTGGTTTTACCGAAAAGAGGGGAGACGAGGTAACTGTAATCAACATGCCATTTGAACCGCTGCCAAAGGAAGAGATCCTGCCGGAAGCGAAGAAAGGCCTTTCAGACTATATTAAGGATGGCGTGATAATTACAAAGTATCTGGCGCCTGTATTGTTAGCGCTGTTGTTTGTGGTATTCGTGGTCAGGCCGATAGTTAAATCTATGGTACAGGAGACAACTCCGGTTGTGAAGGAGATGCCATATTCCAGGTCAATGGCCGCCGCAGTAGAGCAGGAGGGCAAGAAGGAGCCGGCGGGGAAGGATAAGGTGAAGATGCCGCCTACGGAGGAGATGACTATTAAAAGAGAGATGTCAGGCTGGTCGGACTGGGTGAAAGAGAACCCCACGCAGGCTGCCACACTCATTAAAGAATGGATGGGGACGGGGACTGAGGAGCCGTCATAATGTCAGAATTGGATAGAATAATACCACAGCCGCCAGGGAAAAAGGAAACGCCTGAAGATATAGAGAGATGGTCCAAATGGGCTAAGGAAAACCCTGAACAGGCGGCCGTAATGATAAAAGACTGGATTGGAACTGTCGAAGGAGGATAAGAAATGGAGCTGACCGGTGCGGAAAAAGCCGCGATATTTCTAACGGCAATTGGCGATGACGCCGCTGCTGAAGTCCTCAAAAGAATGGACTTTAAGGAAATAGGCAAAGTTAGTTCAATGATGTCAAAGATGCAATCACTGAAAGAGGATGAGATAAAGTCAGTCTTCAAGGAGGCATCTGCGAAGATTGAAAAGGGAGATGTATTTGTAGGCGGCGGCGAATACGTAAGGCAGATGCTGACTAAGGGCCTGGACGAAAAAAGCGCGAAAAAAATCCTGGAAAAAACCGCTGTTGAGGCAACTCTGGAATCATTAAAGAAGGTTGACGCAAAAAAACTGACCAACTTTTTGCTTACCGAGCATCCCCAGACCATTGCCCTTATTCTTACTCTGCTTGATCCCGTACAGGCGGCAACTGTTTTAACCACTCTTCCAAAGTCATTAAAAGTTGATGTTGCCCTGAGAATGGCGATGACAGAAGGTATTCCGCTTGACGCAATCGAAGAGATAGAGGAAGTGCTGAAAAGCGAACTTGACCTTGACAGGAGCGAGGGCATTAAGGTTGGCGGCGTGAAAAAGTTTGCCCAAATCCTTAATTCCACAGATAAGGCAACGGAAGAGCTTATTTTAGAGAGCATAGAGAGCAACGACTACGAACTTGCCGATTCTATAAGGCAGTTCATGTTTGTATTCGAGGACATTGTCAAGATATCTGACAGGGATGTTCAGGCTATACTTAAAGAGGTTAGCACCGAGGAACTGTCACTTGCTCTGAAGACTGCCTCTGATGCGCTGAAAGATTTGATATTTAAAAACATGTCGAAGAGGGCCGCCGAAATACTTAAAGAAGATATGGAGGTAAAAGGTCCGGTAAGGGTTTCAGAGGTTGAGAAGGCTCAGCAAAATATCATCAAGATAACAAGGAAGCTCAGCGAGGCCGGCAAGATAACGTTGCCCGGAAGTGGAGAGGAAGAGGCACTTGTATAGCGGCAGGGTATTAAAAAACTTCAATCCTGACATATATACTCTGCCTTCTCTGGAGATAGAACATCATATCCTGGAGGAGGGGGATGTCCCGCCTGAGTGCGTGGTGGATCCCGCGGCCATCGAGCGTGAGGCAAGGGAAAGAGCGGCTCAAATAGAAAAGGATGCGTATGACAAAGGTTTTCAGGCAGGGCTGACAGAAGGTAAAAGGTCATTCGATGAAAAGGCATCCCTGTTGATAGGACAACTTGACACTATGATAACCCAGTTTGCGGAATTGAAGGACAAGCTGTTTCGGGAGGCTGAGCCGCAGCTGCTTGAGCTTGCCATAACCATCGCAAAGAAAGTGCTCTACGAAGAGCTTTCCGTTAAACCTGAAATACTTACCCGGCTTGTCAGAGAGGGTATAAACAGAATTGAGAAAATGGGACAGATTACTATAAAGGTTCACCCGTCATTGCATGAGATGTTTCTGAAGAGCATACCGGAATTTCTTGAACTGCACCAGGAGATAGTGCTGGACATAGACCCGTCGCTGCCGGTAAACGGCCCTTTGGTGGTCGGCCCTATGGAAGAGGTTGTTACCAATATCGATGAACTTCTTATAAACACATTGGAAGATATGAGGCTAAACCTTGCAGTCCATTGATCTATCGCCCTATATAAAGGCAGCCGAGAAGTCTGAACCCCTGAGGGTTTATGGCAGGATAACCGAAATAACCGGTATCATGATAAAGGCAACAGGCCTGAAGGCCAGCGTGGGAGAGGCCTGTAAGATTTATTCGGATAACCAGATTCCAATAGATGCGGAAATCGTTGGATTTAAAGATTCTAAGGCACTGTTAATGGCCACCGGCGATATATCATGGATTAAACCCAACAGCAGGATACTTTCCCTTGGGAAAAAGGTCTCGATAAAGGTCGGCGAAGGACTTATCGGCAGGGTCATAAACGAATCCGGCAATCCCATCGATGGAAAAGGCCCGATAAGCGGCATCAGCTATCCGTTGATGTCAATACCGCCGAATCCCATGTCAAGGGAACGAATTCGTGAACCCATAGACCTCGGCATTGCGGCAATCAACGGCCTTTTGACAGTTGGTAAAGGCCAAAGAATAGGAATAATGTCTGGAGCCGGCGTTGGAAAAAGCGTCCTGCTTGGAATGATGGCAAAATACACAAGGGCAGACATCAACGTAATCGCCCTCGTTGGAGAGAGAAACAGAGAGGTAAGGGAGTTTATCGAAAGGGACCTTGGGCCGGAGGGAATGAAGAGGTCTGTTGCCGTGGTCTCTACGTCCGAACAGTCGCCGGTTGCAAAGGTCAAGGGGGCATTTGTGGCCACGGCCATAAGCGAATATTTCAGGAGTTTGGGCAAGGATGTGCTCTTGTTTATGGATTCGCTTACACGTATTGCCATGGCCCAGCGCGAGATAGGGTTGGCGGTGGGCGAGCCGCCTGCTACCAAGGGCTACACGCCGTCGGTGTTTGCCCTTCTGCCTAAGCTCCTCGAAAGGGCAGGGACACAACAGGGAAAGGGAAGTATCACGGGTATTTATAGCGTCCTTGTCGAGGGAGATGACCTTTCTGACCCTGTGGCTGATGCCGTTATGTCCATTTTGGACGGCCATATCGTCCTCTCCAGAGACCTGGCTATGGAAAACCATTATCCCGCTATTAATATTTTGAGGTCAATAAGCAGGGTAATGCCGGATATAATAAAAAAGGGACATATGGATGTCGCCGGCAGATTTATCGAAGTGATGTCGATTTATAAGAGGTTTGAGGATATGATAAATCTGGGCGCTTACAAAGAAGGTTCAAATCCCAAGGTTGACTATGCCATTTCAATGATTGACAGGTTAAATGCTTATTTAAAGCAGGGGATGAATGAGAAAAGGGATTTTCAGTCCAGTCTTAAGGGACTTGAAGAGTTATTTTCAAAATCAAAATAGGGAATAATGAATGTCTAAACTGGATACGCTTAAACGAATAGAACAGGTCAGGGAATTTAAAAAAGACGAGGCCGAAAGCGAGGTTCATAAGGCGTGGAAGGCCCTGAGAGTGGAGCAGGAAGCCCTCATAATGCTGGAGAAACTCCTGGCTGATACGATAGACGTCCTGGAACAGAAAAAAACCGGCACTATTGAAGTTGCGTATGAACTTACGATTTACTACAATTATATCGACCTGTTGTATAAAAAAATAGACGAACAAACACTCGTAGTGCAACAAAAGGATGAGGAGCTTCAACAGAAGCAGGTTATCCTCGTAGAGACGTATAAGGAATTAAAAACAGTTGGAATACTTAAGGACAAGGTAATAAATGAAGACGAAAGGAGGAAAACATCCCTTGAACAGCGCCAGATGGACTTCGCGTATCTTTCACGCCTTACAAAGCAATAGTAAGATACTGCCGGCACTGGTGTTTTTGGCCTGTGTCTATGGCAGCTCCGTTTATGCGGCCGATACCCCTGCCGATTCTGGAAAAGTGAAAAACATAGAATTATCGAAAAGGGAAGATGCCGTAAGAAAGGAAGAGGAGAGGCTGAACGAGTTAAGAGCAGATGTGGACAATAAAATCGCCGAATATGAAAAACTCCTGAAGCAGCTCGATGCGGTAATGGCAAAAATTAAAGAAGCTAACAGCGAGAAAATGGCTAACTTAGTCAAGACTTATGAGGCGATGCCGGCTGAAAATGCCGCAAAGGACCTCGAAGCGTCTGATGAAGAGCTGGCAGCCACAATACTAAGTAAAATGAAAAGCCGTAAGGCAGGGTTGGTCCTTGCCGCAATTGGACAAAGAAAGGCCGCTGTGCTAACCGAGCGGATGTCAAAGGTACTGAAAAATTTACCTGCTAAGTGAAAAATTTTCCCATAGTTTCTCCTGATTTCTTCGTTTTAGCATAAATAACTCAACAATCACGGCCTGCGTTTAGTTGGCATGTATTTTGCTCTTACTACTTTCATGAGTGAGATATTACAAATAAACACAGGCAACACGGCGCAGACAGCGCCAAGGCCGGAAGCGAGAGACTACAACTCATCGAGGTCAGGTGCAGACGACACGAGGAACTCCTCCGATGCGTCCCGCTCAACCGTGTCCGGCAGAAAGGACGCCTCCGCGTCCCGTTCAAACAGGGACACCTCCGCGAAGCGCTCTGATAGCGGCAGCGCCCAGCGGTCAGACAATTCAAAAGGTTCATCGAGGCAGGCGTCCAACGCGGCGCAGGGAGCGGCAGATTCAACCAGTCAGCGTTCAGACGATACCGCCACTGGAAAGGACGATGAACAGTTTAACAGCATTCTCGATAAGTTAATGAAAGGCAGTAAAGATAATATCGCTGCCGCTGAGTTGGCGGGTTCAGCCGCTGCCGCCGCTACTATTAACCTTCAACCCATCGGTCTTACCGGTGTCAATTCAGATGGAGTGGAATCAGTTAGTGCCAATAGTGCCAACGCCGCAAAAAATGATATTCTGTCTCTACTTGGTGCAAAGCAGCCATCAAACGCCAACACCGGAATGACCCCGGACACAGCTAATATTCTTGCCCGGCAGCCCGGTAATGTCATCGAGGACAATAACGGCGTAATCTCTCTGCCAGATACAAAACAGACGCCGAGCACTGTCCCCCAAACAGATACAGCCACAGCCGATGCTCTGACGCAGACCGTTTTGGATGCCGATACTCTAACGAAGACCGCTCTGGAGAAGGCCGCTGCTAAACTTGCCCCTGAAACCATTACACAGGACATGACCACGGCGGAGATTAAGCCCTCGGCGATACAAACTGATGACACAATAACCGCGGCTAAAACGATAACGCCCGATATGATAGCGGCTAATACGATAACTCCGGAAATGATGGCGGTTAAAACGATAGCTCCTGAGATGATGGCGGCTAAAACGATAGCTCCTGAGATGATAGCGGCTAAAACGATAGCTCCTGAGATGATAGCGGCTAAAACGATAGCTCCTGAGATGATAGCTGCAAATACGGCGTCTCCCGATATGATGGCGGCTAAAACTATAGCTCCCGAGATGATAACCACCGCGATGAATGCCTTAAACGTAATGGCCCCGGATAACAATCCTCGGGAAATAAATCCCGCAGATTCGAATGCCGTGCGTCGCTCTAAGCACGATTTGTCAACAAAGGATATATCTAATGCCCTCAAGGATGTCACGTCGAATGCGAAGGACGGCGACAGCAGCCCGCGGGAAATAAATATTACAGATTCAAACAGTGTGCAGCTGTCTAAGCACGACTTATCATCGAAGGACACGCCTGACAGCATTAAGGAATTCTCACTGAAAGGCAGCGATTCCAAACAGGATGAAGGCGTGGCTAATATGGTTGATAAAACTCAGCAGGCGTATCACGACGCAGCGGGGAAAGCTGCCCATGCCGAAGTAACCACGGCACCGGACACAGGCGATAAACTCGCTGTCGGCACCCCAAGGACAATAGAATTAAACGGCAATAAGTTTACAATAATGAGGAAAAGCGACACGTCAGTAGAGGTAAAACTTGAGCCGGACGGCATAGGGAAGCTTAACCTCAGTATAAATGTCGAAAAAGGCGTTATCAACGCAAACATCAGCGCTTCTGACGCGGGAGCCAAAGGAATCATAGAGAAGAACCTTCACGAAATAGTCAACGCGCTCACAAAAGAAGGTCTTACCGTGGGAGGGTTTACTGTTTCTCTCAAAGATAGAGGCGGAAATTTTAAAGAAGGAAGAAACGAAAACAGCTCAGATAAAAAAACGAGAGAAGAAAGGGAAATACAACCCGTTGCGGTTGCAGGGTATGTAAAGCCCAGATACAGTATAAATGACGGCATAAGTATTTTTGCATAAAAAGCTAGTATAAGTAAGGAGGAAATTATGGGTGTATCATCGGTAGGCAGTGCAAGTACAATGGGAAATTATTATCAGGCAAACAAGAGCGCGAATGCCGTAAAATCCTCGGCTTCGTCTTCATCCACTACAGGTTCCAGCTCATCGACTACAGGTTCGTCGTCATCGACGACAGATTCTACATCGACGACGGGCACTACATCTTCCAGCACCAGCTCCGGCTCGGATATTGGAAATATGACGAGCTTCCTGCAGCTTTTCACCACGCAGCTGAAATATCAGGATCCGATGAACCCGATGGATACATCGAATTTCTCAAGCCAGCTCGCTCAGTTCACCTCAGTCGAGCAGTTGACGAATATCAATACTAATCTGCAGGCTCTCAGCGCGTATTCAAACTCGTTAAACAACATGGAGGCAACAAGTCTTATCGGCAAGGGTGTTGTCATGAATGACGGCACTTCCGGTACTGTCAGCGGTATAAAGTTTGATAACGGCGTTACGTATCTTACGCTCAGTGACGGGAGCAGTGTGCAGATGATTAACGTAAAACAAATAACTTCAGCAGCCAGCACATCTGGTTCTAGCACATCGACTAAAACAACATAAAAATTAAAATAAAGGAGGGTTAATATATGATATCTGCACTATGGAGCTCAGTAAGCGGATTGAACAGCACCAGTACCGGTTTAGACGTTGTTAGTAATAATATTGCCAATATGAACACAACGGGTTATAAAACCAGCAGGGCCAATTTTGGAGACGTGCTCAGCCAGTATGTCGGGACTTCAGACGGACAGGTTGGAAGCGGCACAATAGTAAGCAGCATCTCTACGTTTTTTACGCAGGGTTCTCTGGTGACTACCGGCAATACATACGATATGGCGATAGACGGCGAAGGGTTCTTTGTGGTTAAAGATCCTTCAACGAAGGTACAGGAGTATTCGAGGTCGGGGAATTTCACTCTCGACAAAAGCGGTTATCTTGTAACATCTTCGGGAATGAGGGTTCAGGGATATATGGCCAGCGATGTTAACGCTACGACTTCTGGCACTGATAATGGCGTTTTGACAGACATCAAGGTACAAAGCACTATAGCGACGTCACAGGCAACGGCTAACGTAACCACTGGCGTCAATCTTAATTCACAGGCCTCGGTTATCTCCGCCGCGTTTACACTAGACGGCAACGGCGACGGTGTTAACAATGACCCGTCGAATTATAACTATTCCAATACAACGACGGTTTATGATTCACAGGGCGGCTCTCACGAAGTTACGGCATATTTTACAAAGGTTGCCGCTAATTCATGGGCGGTTCACTATGCCTATCCGGCTGGCAATACAACATCGTCAACCGGCTCAAGTCCAACGCTTACAATGGCGTCAGGCACCCAGACCCTCACGTTTAATACGAGCGGCAAGCTGTTAAATGACGGGGCAACTGCTTCGTCAACAACTGACCCGACTATATACTTTGATTTCGGCAGCTCGGTGGGAAATCCAGAAGGCATTGTGTTTGATTATGGAAAGTCTATAAACGAAGGCGGTACAGGGGTTAGCGGCAGCACACAGCTTGCCGAAAGCAACCAGATGTTGAACTCGACACAAGACGGTTACGCGGCAGGTTCTGTAAAAGCTGTTACCATTGGCGATGATGGAACGATTAGCGCCACTCTTTCAAATGGTCAAATAGCCACTCTTGGTCAGATAGTGCTTGCCCGCTTCAATGACAATAACGGCCTTACTAAACTCAGTGGTAACTTATACGCAGCGTCAAAGAGTTCAGGCAACCCTATTATCAACATAGCTAAGTCAGACGGACTTGGTCGCGTGGTCTCCGGTTCTCTGGAGTCGAGCAATGTTGACCTCAGCTCTGAATTCGTCAATATGATAACATACCAGAGGGCATTTGAGGCGAACTCCAAGGGTATCCAAACTATAAACGAGATGCTTCAGACGCTCAATACCCTAAAGCAGGGCTAATAGCTATTTGTAGGGTTTTAAAATCAGCCTTGCAAGAGCCGCGCATTCAGGCGGAGCCGGGATGCGCGGACAATCCCCCCGTGTTTTAAGTCAGGTCTTTTGTGCTATAATAAAAGCGGTTATTTGGGACTGATTAAATGGCATATAAAGATCTTAGTGATTTTATAAAGACGCTGGAAAAGAAGGGGCTGCTTAAGCGCGTTAAGGCGGAGGTTGACCCTGTTCTGGAGATCCCGGAGATTAATGACCGCATAGTGAAAGTAGGCGGTTCAGCGCTTTTGTTTGAGCGCTGTAAGGGGTCTGAGTTTTCGTGTGCGGTAAATCTTTTTGGTTCTTATGAGAGGATGTGTCTTGCCCTTGGTGTTTCTTCATTAGACTCGATAGGAAAGGATATCATCGAATTTCTGGAGCCTGAGATCCCCACCAATTTTATCGATAAGCTAAAGGCGCTGCCGATGTTGAAACGCCTTGCCGATTTTTTCCCTTCATACGTCAAACACGGGCAGTGTAAGGATGTGATAATAAGAAATAACCCGTCTCTGTTTTCCCTGCCGATTTTAAAGACATGGCCAAAGGACGGCGGCAGATTTATCACGCTGCCAATGGTGTTCACCAAAGACCCGGAGACCGGAGAGAGAAACTGCGGCATGTACAGGATGCAGGTGTATGACGACACCACAACGGGGATGCACTGGCATATGCACAAAGACGGCGCGAGGCACTACAAAAAGGCGGAGAAACTGGGAAGGCGTCTCGATGTTGCGGTTGTACTAGGCACTGACCCTGCAACGCTTTATACCGCTACCGCACCGCTTCCCGAAGGCATAGACGAGATGCTCTTTGCGGGGTTTTTAAGGAAATCCCCTGTCGAACTTATTAAATGTGAGACCGTGGCGCTTGAAGTCCCGGCCAATGCCGAGTTCGTCCTGGAAGGTTATGTCGAGCCGTTTGAACGGCGCACGGAGGGGCCTTTTGGAGACCATACGGGATATTACTCTTTAGAAGACGAGTTTCCCGTGTTTCACCTGACATGTATCACCCACAGGAAAAATGCCATATACCCGGCCACTATCGTAGGGAAGCCTCCCATGGAGGATTGCTTTATTGGGAAGGCCACGGAGAGGATATTCCTGCCGCTGCTCAGAAAACAGCTCCCTGAAATCGTGGATATGAACCTGCCGCTTGAGGGCGTCTTTCACAACATTGCCATTATATCTATTGACAAACGCTACCCCGGTCACGCCCGAAAGGTGATGTATGCCCTGTGGGGTATGGGGCAGATGAGTTTTACCAAGATGATTGTTATTGTAGATAAATGGGTGGACGTTCAAAACCCGTCGGAGGTCGTCTGGAGAATAGGCAACAATGTTGACCCAAAGCGCGATACTGTCATTGTTGAGGGTCCGCTGGACGTTCTTGAACACGCCTCGGCGATACCTGCATACGGCGGCAAGATTGGCATAGACGCGACAAAGAAACTTGCCTCTGAGGGGTTTACCCGAAATTGGCCGGATGATATAGCGATGTCCCCTGAAATCACCGCCCTCGTCAATAAGCGTTGGCCTGAGTACGGTTTATAAAAGACGGTTTATGAAGCCCATATTGGGGATTGCCGCCGTATTGGCATTACTTGGCTGTATGTTTTACTTTCTGAGACACGTATCCCACGCATATACCCCCGATGAGTTATCATATCAAGCACTTGTTGTCATAATTATCCTGTCAATGGGCGTAATATTAGGCGGCTGTGAGCTGTTTGCAAACGGTGTCGAGAATTTTGGGCAGCACATGAATTTATCTCACGCGGCTGCGGGAGGGATTTTGGCCGCCGTGGGGACAGCGCTTCCTGAGACGCTTGTCCCGATTTTTGCCCTAATCTCCGGCACGAAACAACACGGCGAGGGTATTGCTATTGGGGCGATTTTAGGGGCGCCCTTTATGCTTACTACGCTGGCTATGTTTTCCCTTGGCGTGACTACTTTTATTTTATGGCTGAAAAAGGACAGGGAAAGGCCGTTGTTTAATGCCAATATCACAGCCCTTATGACGGACTTATTTTTTTTTATACCCACTATGGCTGTTGTCCTGTGTATCAGCATATGGGGAGGCACCGTAATTAAGTCAATTGGCGTGCTGGGGCTGATAATAACTTATGCGGCGTTTTGCAAGGTAACATTAAGCCACGAGGCGCAAGACGGGGAGGAGTATGAGGAGAAATTGTATTTTAACTGTTATTTCAGCTGCTCTAAAACTCAGGCAAATATCGTCGTTCAGATACTCATCGGCCTGTTATTTATCGTAGTCGGGGCGCATATTTTTATAGATTATATTACGATTGTTTCGATGAAATCAGGCATATCAGCCCTTGTTCTTTCATTAATCATTGCCCCCATTGCAACAGAACTTCCGGAGAAATATAACTCAATCACATGGACAGTTCAGGGCAAGGACACGCTTGCAATGGCAAACATCACCGGGGCGATGATATTTCAATCCACGATACCCATCTCGATAGGCCTGCTCTTTACGCGCTGGCAATTGGGACATACAGAGCTGTTGAACATTATGATAGCCATCACTATGGCCACCGCGATTTTAATTACGGTAAAAATAAAGAAGCGGCTTCCGGGCTGGACATTGTTGATAGGCGGGATATTTTATATGGCGTATATTGTGAGAATATTAGGATAAAAAGTTGATTAAAAGATGAACACGAGAATAATCTGTGCTGACAAATAAGTATAAAAGCTCACTTAACATGTTAATAAAGTTAATATTAATAATAGTTATTATATTGCTCTCCTTTAGATGTATCAATCATTATACGGCTTTTACAGAGAGATCCGACGGTTCAATCTTTGCGGATGTAGCTTACCACATGCTTATGGGGAAATCTCTGTATAAGGAAGTATATGACCATAAGCTCCCTCCCGTCTTTATTTTGAATTTTATGGCTCTTAAGATTTCTGGTAAGAGTATTGGCAGTATTCTTGCCATGGAGAGACTTTTTGCGGTTATGATTACAATATGTTTTTTCATTATATTATTGCACCTATTTCCCGGTAATCTATTTACTGCTTTTATATTTACACTTGTCTTTTTAATGTATTTTTATGAGCCAAAACTATTGTGCAATGGAAACAGCATCGAAGAATATGGTTCTGCTTTTTTACTTGCAGGAGTTTTATCCTCGCTCCTGTGTTTAAACTCTTTCGGCAGGAAAAGGAGTGCCTTTATGATATTGGCCGGTTTAATGTTTTCTTTATCGGTTCTGACAAAAGAACCTTTCATTTTTTTATCAATTCCATGGCTTATTTATATGTTTCTGAAATTGGAGACAAATAATAGCGATAAAATCAGACTAAGTATTATTATTCTGGCCTCAGCTATACTGCTGCCTCTGCTATTAGTCGTATATTTTACATGGACTGGGCGGCTGGAAGCTCTGATAGAAGTGATTTCTAATAATTTTGCATATGCAAAGTATTATTCACACGTAAGCTCAGGATTGCGTTTAATGCGCTCAGGAACTGCCCTTACATGGTATATCCTGAACGACATAACGACTGATATATTTTTTCTTGCCGGCGTTTTAAGTGCGTTTTATGCCGATTTCAATAAAGATTTCAGACATGTTCCGTTACTGTTATTATCCTGGTTCATCTTTGGACTCATAAGTGTTAACATGACGAGTACGCATTTTGGCCACTATTATCTTCTACTTGTTACACCTTTTGTGGCTATGAACGCATCGGGAGCGGTCTTTATGTCATATAATCTCAGAAGAGACTTTAATTTTGCGGATATGACGTCAAAAATCGTTATAACGGTTATATTTATTATTTGTCTTCTTAGTTTTGATACCGACACTGTTTATCAATTTTATGGTCGCATAATAGAGCCATACAACGTAAGAAACCTTCAGGAATCTTCCCTGTTTATTAAAAACAATACATCTGAAAATGATTATATATGGGTCCCGGTAGATAACAAATATGTGTACCTTGAAAGTGAACGCCTTAGCCCAACCCCGTATTTGTTTGTTTTCAGACACCTGTTTATTGACACATTTAAGAGCAAAGGTACAGATAAATCTAAACTACTTCTCGATAATTTAATGAGTAAACCGCCTAAGTTTATTGTGATAGGCACGACTAAAGGTTTGTTTGAGGAATTTAACTATCATGTTCCTGAATCCGTTAAACGATGGATTCAGGATAACTACCATCTGCGGGTGAGTCTGAATGACTGTATTATTATCGAGAATAACGCCTTTATACCGCATGAAACCACTTCGGACACCGGATATTGACTATTATAAAACGAAGGAGAGAAAATGAGATTAATCGGTAATAGAGATAATGATAAAAAATACCGGTATATATATTATTTCTCTATAGTGCTTAGTTTTCTCTATCTTTTACATATGAGCTGGATGAGATGGGGCGACATTCTTATCGATACATTTACATGGAACTTCTACGTACCGTTAAAGATATTAAATGGGGCAGTATTATATAAGGATATATACGACAATGTCGGCATTTTGCCAACTTATCTGATTGCGATATTATTTAAACTGTTTGGCGGGAACAATTATACTATAATATATCTGGGGGTGTTTATTACCTTAACGTGTAGTTTCATGTTATATAAATTAACCAGGTTTCATTTAAACAGATTATTTGCGACTTTAGTTTCTATAAATTTTCTGTTTATGTTCGCATTTAATAACCGGTCAATAACGGGTATATTTAATTTTATTATGCCGTACCGTACATCTTCAACTCTTTTTTTTATGTTTATTTTAGCTTCAACGCTCTTTTTTGAGTATTTTATATATTCGGAAAAAACCAAGTATCTCCTGTTCTGGTCTCTTGCGTTATGGTTTGCGTTAATGAGCAGGATAGAAATAGCAATGACCGTATGGTTCGGTTTCCTATTATTATGGGTGTGCTGGTTATATAAAAAGCGGCCAATTACCAGATATCTGTTATATCTCATATTGCCAATTATTATGACAATATTATCATATAGCGCGTTTCTTTATTATAACGACGCGTTTTGGGGTTTCAAGCGCGGTATTATCGATTTTATCGTGACAAATATAAAATTCAATACCGCATATTCAAAACTGATAGCGGGATACGACAAACCATGGGAAAATATTTCGGATATACTCAAAAGCGCCATATTTCAGACGCTGATGTTGTCTGTATTATTACCAGTAAGCAACATGATGTATGATTACTATGAAAGATATAAACGTAATTACGTAGTACGCTTCATTATAATCGTGTTGTTATTATTATATGCTTTTATTATTGGACAAATATCACTGTCATTTATTGCCCCTATCCAGTATAAAATGCTTGGCATAATCTTTGTTGGCGGGATAATAGCTTATCTCTGTCTATTCATAAAGGCCGATACGTATAATAAGAAATATTTAATGTTGCTTACTATTATTCTGATAGCGTTTATTCTTACTATCAGAATAATATTAAAGTATGTTCCAAACGGTTATGGGTTCTATCTTTTACCTATGGGGTTGATATCTTATTACATATTTTACATTGGAATATTTCCTTCTCTGTATAATAAATTGCTTAATGTGAGGAGAACAGATTTGCGCTTTTATTATATCGCCGTAATAATTATATTGATACAATTATCTCTTCCATTTTGTTATAAAAGCTATCGGTACTATAAAAGCAGAACTATAGCCGTAGTTACCGTACTGGGCCGATTTAATTTTCCCGATATGGACAGGACGCATAAAGTATTGCAGATGGCAAAATACTTAACGGATAATGCGCCGGAAGCATCCTCGGTCGTTGTATTTCCCGAAGGTGTAAGCCTCAATGTAATCTCGAAAAAGGACAACCCATTGCCTTATTATTCTTTTTTACCAATGGATCTGAAAACTATTGGCGAAGTTGAAATAATCGGGAGACTATCGAAGGAAAAAATTGATTATATTGCGGTATTAAGTTCTGATACGGCAGAATATGGATATGACAATTTTAAATCATATGCGAAAGAATTATACGCATGGATAGTTAATAATTATACACTCGATGCCGTAGCTGCTACCCCGTTGGATCGCGAAAATGTGGAAAACATCAGGTCATATTCTTTTAACGATGCTGAATCGATTGAAAAAATAATGCAAAATAACTATAAAGCCGGCGATTTTACCATCTTGTTGTTCAGGCGCAAGTAGGTATTGAATTCAGTATCGCGATACGGCTAAACCAATATCCTATTATATCAAATAGCGTTATAAAATTTTCAGACTGATGTCGGCTGCCTTTGCCGAATGGGTGATATAGCCCGTTGAGATTATATCTACGCCGGTCTCTGCTATTTTACGGACGTTTTCAAGCGTTACATTTCCCGACGCCTCGATGAGCACACCGATTCGCGCTGCCCGTGCTATGGCGACGGCATGTTTCATTGTTTCAGTGTCCATGTTGTCGAGCATTATTACGTCAACACTTACAGTGGCGAGCGCCTCTTTGAGTTCTTCTATGTTTTTTACCTCGACCTCTATCTTTGTAAGCAGCGGGGTCTTCTTAACTTTTTCTATCGCGTTTTTAATACCGCCTGAGGCCGCTATGTGATTGTCCTTTATTAAAACCCCATCGTACAAACCAAACCGGTGGTTGTCACCGCCGCCAGCCCTTACCGCATACTTCTCCATGTATCTCATGTTGGGGGTGGTCTTTCTTGTATCCACGATTTTAACGGGAAGGTCAGCGACTGCTGAAACGAACTGCCGCGTCAGTGTGGCAACCCCGCAAAGCCTCTGCATGATGTTAAGGGCAACACGCTCTGCCGTCAGTATCGACCGTGTGCTGCCGTGTATAGAGGCGATTAGGCTGCCTTTTTTTATAAGCTGCCCGTCAACTGTTAATGCCTTAATCTCTACGCTGGGGTCAACGATTGAAAACACGGTCTCAAAAAAGGGAAGCCCGGCAACAACCGTATCTTCCTTGGCAGTAAGAACTGCCTCCGAGCGCGATGAGGCGTCTATTGTCAGCGTGGTGGTTATGTCGCCGTGGCCAATGTCCTCAGCCAGGGCGTTTCTTATCGAATCCATTACGGAGGGTGGAATATGGTGAGCGGTCATTTGTCCAGTTTTTTTATCTTATCTACATTGTTTTGAATGCGGTCTCTTTTTTCTATCAGTTCGGAGTATTTCAATTTATCTTTTTCAATGACCGCCTTTGGCGCGCGGTCTCTGTATTCCATGTTTGAGAGTTTCACCTCGATGTCCATTATGGCGGTGTTGAGTTTCTTTAACTCTTTACCAAGTCGCTGAAGTTCGGCCTGAACGTCAAAAAGCCCGCTTAACGACACGTAAATTTCCATGCCGGTCTTGACCGATGTCATAGTGGAGGGTTTTTTCTCTATGTTGCCGCCTATTTCCAGTGATTCCAGCTTTGCCAGATCGACAATAAAGTCGTAGTTATCGCTGAGAGTTCGCTCTGATGTCTTTATTGAAACATTCAGTCTTTTCGATGGGGCAATATTAAATTCGCCGCGAATTGTTCTTATCCCGCTTATGGCGTCTATTACAAGAGACATCTCATCGCGCGCGTCAATATCTGAATCCTGACGCAGATTTTGGGGGACAGGGTAGGGCGCAAGGGATATGGTTTGTCCACTTTGGGGAAAGGATTTCCAGAGTTCCTCCGTAATAAACGGCATAAATGGATGAAGCAATCTTAGAGAATTGTCTAATACATATATGAGACACTTTAGTGTTACGGCGGCGTTGGGATAATTTCTCTCGAAGGAAGTCTTGGTAAGCTCTATGTACCAGTCGCAGAGTTCGTGCCAGACGAACTGGTAAACAGCACTCGAGGCGTCGTTAAAACGGTAATCCGAGAGGGCTTTGTCAATATCTGCGGCGGTCTCGGAAAGCCTGGCAAGTATCCATCTGTCCGGCAATGTAAGAGAGTCCCTTTGGATCTCATTTATTTCTTTGCTGAGTTCCTCAATATTGTCAATCCCCTCAGGCATGATTTTATCTATGTTAAGCTTTATGAACCTCGACGCGTTCCAGAGTTTATTGGCGAAGTGGCGGTAGCCTTCCACGCGCTCCTCGGCAAACTTTATATCTCTTCCCTGAGCGGCAAAGGCGGCAAGGGAGAATCTGAAGGAATCCGTCCCGTATTTTTCGATAATCGTAAGCGGATCAATCACATTGCCCTTTGATTTGCTCATCTTTTGTCCATGCTCGTCCCTGACAAGGGCGTGAATATAAACATCGTGAAACGGGACTTTTTTCATAAACTTCTGCCCCATCATAATCATCCTTGCAACCCAGAAGAATAATATATCAAAACCGGTTACAAGTACGCTCGTTGGATAAAACGCCTTCAGATCGTCTGTATTGTCTGGCCATCCAAGCGTACTAAACGGCCACAGGGCCGACGAAAACCACGTGTCTAATACGTCGGGGTCTTTGACTAAGGCGGCACCGCCGCACTGGGGGCACTTATTTAAGTCATCGCGGTCTGAAAACGGCCTTACCTGAATGTCTATGGTTATGGTCTTAGCATTTGAGATAATCTCGGAGTGGACAAGTCCTGCGGCTTTAAGCTCTTCGTATGTGCCTTCCGCAATCCCGTTCATCTCCTTTAATAATGCTACATGAATGTGTTGTCCCTGTGAAATGCCTGCGTCTGTGGTGCAATCGGCGCAGTACCAAACGGGTATCCGGTGTCCCCACCAAATCTGCCGGGAGATGCACCAGTCTTTTATATTTTCCATCCATGAGAAATAACTGTTCTTCCATCCCTCCGGAATAATATTAATCTTGCCGCCTCTGACCAAATCAATGGCGTCTTTTGCCATGGATTCGACATCGACATACCACTGGGCGGTTGGCAGGGGTTCGATTGTTGTCCTGCATCTGTAACAATGGGCTACTGAGTGGGTATGCTTATCTTCTTTTACGAGAAGCCCCTTTCCCTTCAGGTCCTCGATAACTGCCTTCCTGCAGTCGTAACGGTCAAGGCCGGCGTATTTTATACCGGCGTTAGCCGTCATCTTACCGTCCTGCCCGATTACCGGTATGAAGGGAAGATGCGGTGACTGGCGTTTTGCTATGGCCTCGTCGTTAAAATCGTGCGCAGGGGTTACCTTTACCGCACCCGTGCCAAAGGCGGGGTCAACTTCCCTGTCGGCAATTATTGGGATAGTACGACCGGCAAGCGGCAGTCTTAGTAACTTTCCAATGTGGCTCTTATATCTTGCATCATCAGGGTTGACGGCCACTGCGGTGTCTCCAAGCATTGTCTCCGGGCGCGTTGTGGCAACTATGATGTAGTCGTGTTCGTCAAGGAGCGGATAACGAATATATGTCAATTTGCCATCATACTCATCATGCTCGGCTTCAAGGTCCGAAAGTGCGGTACAACACCGCGGACACCAGTTTATTAATCTCGTAGAGCGATATATAAGGCCCTCCTCAAACAAGGACACAAATACCTCGCGAACCGCCCTTGAAAGCCCCTCGTCCAGTGTAAATCTCTCACGCGACCAGTCGCATGAAGCGCCAAGCTTTTTCAGCTGGTGGATTATTTGCCCGCCGTTGAGTGCCTTCCACTGCCACACTCTGTCAATAAAGGCAGCCCTTCCTAATGTTTCACGGTTGATGCCTTCAGCGGCCAGCTGTTTTTCTACGACATTTTGTGTAGCGATTCCGGCGTGGTCTGTCCCGGGTATCCATAACACCCGGAAGCCTTTCATTCGCTTCCATCGGCACAGGATATCCTGCAGGGTAACGTTAAGGGCATGTCCCATGTGCAGAGAGCCGGTAACGTTTGGCGGCGGGATAACTATGGAGCAGGTTTGCTTCGAGGAATCACCTGACGGCTGAAAAAAGCCGTTTTCCATCCAGAAGGAATACCACCTTTGCTCAACATCCTTTGGTTCATAAGACTTTGCTATCTCTTTAATCGAGGTGTTCATTATATATCCAAATCGTTTATATCCAAATCGCCTACATAAACTCAGATTTTATTTGCTCTATTTCATGATTGATAAGACGCTCGGCAACCCCTGGAACGGCCTCCCAAATGACTTTCTCGACATCCCTTTTTATTGCCGGAATATTATCCTGCAACACGCCGGTTATCACCCTTTCCGTTACCTCCCGTGTCATTTTGAATATCTCCGCGGGAAGCGTTGCTAATATTCCTTTTATCGTTGAGGAAATCACCTGGTTGACTATGACCTCGAGGTTGATAGTTCCGATTACATCACTGATCTTTTTATTTATCGCGTCCGAGACCATATCATTTAAGCCCAGGGACACATCCTTAAAACTATCGTTAATAAAGCCGTTAACGGATTCTCTGAAAATAGATAAAATGGTGCCTTCATCAATAATCTGCTGTACTTTTTGATCGAGACTCCTCTGCAAAAAGTAAGATACATCTGCGGTTGTTAATAATACGTTTCCTGTGTGTGTATACAACGGGGGCTGCTCCCTCATTGGTTCGGCCAATGGGGGCGGCGGCGCCGAGGGCTGTACGGGTATTGCTGGTTTCGGGGGTTCGGCAGCCTGCTGAGGCGTTTGAATTGCTTGAAGCCGGAGCTCCGCAGGTTCCGGGGCGCTTGGTGCCTGGGGAACAGTCTGAGGTTTTTCCTCTTTCTTTTTTATCTCTTTTTCAGGGGGCTGCGATAACCCCGTTAAAATATTTTCATTGGCAAAGGATGTTTCATAGTCCTGCGTCTGCTCACTCCAACCCGGCTCCGGCTGAGCCTGGGTCTCGGCTGCACTGACGATTGATTCTATTGGCAGTTCCTCTGCTATAACGACTGTCTTCTGCGCATCGTTATTATCTATGTCGGAAGGTTCCTCTGACATTGTCCCGGCAAGCAAGGCCTCTATGTCGTCATCATTCATAACCTGCGGCTTTTTGGATTCGCCCCTGTCCTTTTCACGAGCTTCTCCGGATAAACTATCAAGCACATCCTTGAGTTCTCTTGTCGTTAAATCGCTGTCCGAGATGCTCTGCATTTCGCCGCTGTCCTGGGAGGCAGACTGACCCTCTTCAAAGACCCCCGTATCCTCAAAGGGGTTCAGATCTTCTACTTCGTCGTCTCCCACCAATGAGTCGCCCAAATCCAGCGGCTCATCATCTTTTGCGGCTTCATCGAAAGTTGTAACTTCGCCGCCTGACGAAAATTGGCTTAATACGGTGTTGACCTTGTTTAAAAATTCCTGAGACTCAAACGGCTTAATCAAATAATCCGATGCGCCGCATTCTTTAAAATTATTTTCATTTAACGGCTCAAACGCCCCCACAAGGAGTATAACAGGAATATGTTTCGTTTTTTCATTCGCTTTAATCTGTTTACATAGATTGTAACCGTTTATTTTCGGCATCTCTATGTCGGCAAGTACGATGGACGGGTTGAATTTACTTACCTTGTCGAGTGCCTCCTGACCATCGTTGACGGAAACGATCTCGAAGTCTTCTTCCGATAGTATCAATTCCACCACCTTTTGTATCGTGATGCTGTCGTCCGCTAATAATAGTCTCTTAGGCATTTTTACCTCTCTTAGGCATTCTTACCTCTTTATAATATCGTTCATTGCACGAGGAATTAAGAGATCCTCCCAATTTTTGCCATTTGACCAGTATTTTATTCATTTTTGACCAGGTTTTGAACTCACGGTTCAACAGGACGAAACACCTCATGTGCCGCCAAAATGGCCGGAGCCGGAAGACATCCCGCCCTGTGCCAACGTATAACTAAAGCTGGACAACAGCTTCGCCGTGTTCGATGAATTACACTGTGGACAGGCCGCATCGCCTGCACCTACTTTCTGCAGGAGTGTAAATTGCTCCTTACAATCCATACAAGTGTATTCGTATAATGGCATAATACTATCTCCTTAACGGTTCAATTTTCTCAACGCTGCATATACTAACATATTCATGTCTTAATTTAATATATGTCAAAAAATATTTTATGTCATTTATACCCTGATTCACCATCAAAAAAAGAAGGGAACCTCGTTGTTACCCGTGGGAACGGGATGTTAGAATAAGTTTGTGGAACAAAAAACTAACACCAACGAGGTGAATATATTATGGCACAAGGGACGCTAAAATATGAATACGGCAAGGATGAAAGCAAAACAGGGATGACGGCGTTAGGAGGGTTGCCGGTGTATATGGATTTAGCGGTATCATCGGGGCTATTAACCTAGAAAAAGCAGTTGAATTATGAAGTGGGATAAAAATAATATATAAGACAAGGAGTTATTAATCAGTACATAAGTAAGTGGACATATTTATAGCGCATATTGTAATTTTTTATGCATAAAAAAGCTGCGAATTATGTCTGGTAATTTCTGTAAAGAACGTAGGAAATACGAGACTTTATTCTTAAAGTCATCTGAGCTTGTTATTCTTTGTTTTCCTATTCCATGATGCTTT
>JADFYO010000023.1 GCA_015233015.1 Nitrospirota bacterium
CAGATAACAACGGGTATGTTTATGTTGCCGAAGGTGGCAATAATAGAATTCAGAAATTTACAAGCGATGGAACTTTTGTTACCAAATGGGGCAGCAGTGGTGCAGGAAACGGCATGTTTAATTCTCCTGGCGCTATAGTAGTGGACAACAAAGGGTATGTTTATGTTGTCGATTCAGGCAATTATAGAATCCAGAAATTTGCTCCTAATAATATCAGCAGCACCGACAACTTAACAATAACCAAATCCGGCACGGGTTCAGGCACAGTAACGACGTCAAGCGGAACTCTAAGCTGGAGCGGCAGCACCGGCACAGCGTCGTACACATCTGGCACATCGGTAACGCTGGCGGCAGTGGCATCCTCCGGTTCTACGTTTACAAGCTGGTCGGGGTGTGATTCATCAAGCGGTTCTACCTGTACTGTTTCAATGTCGGCAGCTAAAAACGTAACAGCAACATTTACGTCATCAGGGTCAACATCATATACCCTTAGTGTAATGAAATCCGGTACAGGTTCAGGCACCGTAACGGCGTCAAGTGGAACTCTAAGCTGGAGCGGCAGCACAGGCACAGCGTCGTACACATCTGGCACATCAGTAACGCTGACAGCAGTGGCATCCTCCGGTTCTACGTTTACAAGCTGGTCGGGGTGTGATTCATCAAGCGGTTCTACCTGTACTGTTTCAATGTCGGCAACTAAAAGCGTAACGGCAACATTTACGTCAGGCATGTCGGATTCTGACGCTGCCTCTGCGGCATTTGACGCAATCTATAGTCAATATGTTTCGTGGTTCGGGTCAAAATCAGGGAGCCTACAGACGGGAACATCATGGGTAGCCTATTACCAATTATATACCATTGGCGCTTACCTTGTAGCCGGTACAGATGGAAATCTGTATGTGTATTATAATGGTCAGCTTACAAGTTTAGGGCTAACATGGCAGCCATTAGGCAAGGCAGCCTCAAAGATTACCTCCATCTATAATCAATATGCCTCATGGTTTGGCTCAACATCCGGCGGCATAGGCGCGGGAACATCCGACTCAGGAACGTACTACTACCAATGGTACACCAATGGTGCAGCCATTGTAGCCTGGACAGACGGCAGTTTGTACACATATTATAACGGTACCTCGTACGCTTTAGGGGTAAAATGGGAATAGACACGAACGCTGAATATCGTTGACGTGAATGGAAATGGCGGCTTAATGGCCGCCATTTCCATTAAGACGCTGTGCCAGACGTTGACCTTACCAGTACGTTTGCCCTTGTTTATAAAATAAATAGTTTGACTTTATGAAATGAAATGATTATACTATACACGGGTTGGTATCGTGATAGGTGACTATCTCAAAAAATGCCGTCAAGGCACGAATTTGTCGTTAGAGGATATATCCTCGGCGACAATGATAAAGTTATCCTATTTGAAGGCGCTGGAAGACGAGGATTTTCAGGAGTTGCCCTGCGAAGTCTTTACCAGGGGATATATTCGTGTGTATTTGGAGTTCCTGTCTTTGGATAGTTCAGAGGGTTTAAAGATTTATCAGGATGAGGGAGTTCACAAATTCAAATCAAATGACGCCAAAAACAGCAATCGCGTGGGGCTTATTAGTGCCGGTTTTGTGAAAGTGCCGGCAGAAGTAATTAATGAGCCGAATCCCTTCAACGCCCATAATCTCTTCAATGCACCCAACCCCAACCCCAACCCCAACCCCAATGTCATAGATAAGATCAAGCCCGGCTACACGCGAAACATAGTTTATTTACTCGTATTATTGGCCTTTTTGGTCGTCGCGGTGTTTTCGGCGAGGGCGTTTTTTAATGTTACGAAGAAAAGTACTGCCTCTGTAACCCGTCCCGTTGACAGAAGCGGGAACGAGGCACTGAGAGACATCCCGCCATCCGGCAGAATTCATTTGCCTGAGCTGGCCCCTGACCAGACAACTGTATCGGGTGAGAAAAAGGCCGTTTCGAAATCCTCGGACTCAAAAAAGACAAGCCCGCGGCCATCTGGCAAGGTAAAAGAATCCATGAACCTTATGAGGAAACCGGCTGCCAACCCTGCCAACCCTGATGGGGCAGGTACCTCTGGTGGGCAGAGTGCCCCTGGCCCGGAATTGCGGCAATTAAAGGACGTCTCTAATGTTGTGCAAAAGATGAAAAAAGTGGCATCATCCCTTAACTCGCTCAAGACATCTATCGTAAAAGTTAAAGCTGGCGCAGCAGCCAGAAACAGCGGCAAATCTGCAAATCCCATAACAGTAGAGCCTGTCACACCGCCCGTGCCAAGCGGGGAGAAAGGGGAAGAGGAGACAATCGACGCCGAAAAAGATCCAGACAGGTCGGCCGTTGACACTTCCAGGGTATTTTCTTCATCCAGAGGTATAACCGGAGCGCCCGGCTCTGAAGCCTTATTCGTCGCGCCCGAAGGGGTAACAGAACAGTGCGGGTTGTCTGAAAAGAGCAGTGTTTCAGTGAGCGCCCCGATTTTGACACAACTGCAGCAGCCTTCATAACATTGACAATACCCGTATGATGTTGTTATAGTACTCCCATGCTGGACAGGAAAAAACTGTTTATTGTCATTGCCGCTCTTACGACTGGTTCCGCGGTCTTGTTGTCATTTGTTGCGGTTAATCTGAATGTCCCTAAGATGTTTCTCGTAGGAATATTTACCGCTGCCGGTCTGATAACCTCTGCGGTTGTTTATGGCGCGGTAAGTGCCTTGATTGCGAAAGTCAATGACGCCGCTGAGGCGGATGTCTCGTCTAAGGATGCCGCGGCTGAAGTTCGGGAAGTCCCCGCGTTTGACTATAAGGCCGTTCAAACGCTTATGATTTTACAGAAGAAGGGCCGTCTGATAGACTTCCTTCAGGAAGACATAAGCAGTTACAATGACCAGCAAATTGGCCGCGCGGTACGCTCAATCCATGCGGGATGCAGGGAGGCCATTACAGAATATATGAAAATAGAACCTGTCAGGCACGAAACAGAAGGCAATGAGGTAACGGTCGAGGCAGGCTTTGACCCGTCGTCAGTTTGCCTTACTGGTAATGTTACAGGTCAGCCGCCATTTCGTGGGGTGCTGAGGCACTGTGGATGGCGTGTTGTGGAGACGTCTTTGCCTGAAATTTCCGAAGGCCATGACCTCAGCATTGTAGAGCCTGCCGAGGTTGAAATGTCTTAAAAAAAAGTGTGTTAATTTGAGATAAAGACATGGTCGCGATAAAATTCCCGCCTTTTACAACATAAGGAGTTGCCGATGAAGAGGAGTTGCCGATGAAGAATTCGCCGTTTATAGTTGGGATAGACTTAGGGACGACCAACTGCGTCGTTTCATATATAGATACGCAAAAGGACGATTTCCTGTGTAATCTCTTTGACATACCGCAGGTTACAGACATTGGGGTGGTTGAGAAGCTGCCCTCGCTGCCGTCGTTTTTATATATGCCGCTCGACTCTGAAAAGCCGGAGGTAAGTTATAAGCTGCCGTGGGATGCCGATAAGTCCGTAGGCGCTGTCGTAGGAAAGTATGCCCTGACGCGCGGCGCTCAGACGCCAACGCGTGTCATTTCCTCGGCGAAGTCGTGGCTCTGCCACGCCGGGGTTGACAGGCAGTCACCTATCCTGCCGTGGAACGTTCAGGATGCGGCTATAAAACTCTCACCGGTAGCGGTATCCTCGGCTTATTTGAGCCATATCAGACAGGCGTGGAACCACATCATGGCCGCGGCAGATAAGACCTATGCGCTCGAGGCGCAGGACATCTACCTGACCGTCCCCGCGTCGTTTGACGCCGTAGCGCGTGACCTTACGGTAAAGGCGGCCGCTATGGCCGGCCTTCCCGATGTCAATCTTATCGAGGAACCCCTTAGCGCATTTTACTCGTGGGTAAACGGGAATCCCGATGGTTGGAGGAAAGAGGTTACGGTTGGGGATATCGTGGTGGTTTGTGATATTGGTGGAGGCACGACTGATTTCAGTCTTATCGAGGTATGTGAGGAGGATGGTGAGCTTGTCCTGAAGAGAATTGCCGTCGGTGACCACATACTGCTTGGCGGGGACAACATGGACCTCACGCTTGCCTATGCCGTCAAAAAGAAATTCAATGATGAAGGCGTAACAATAGATTCATATCAGATGCTGGGGCTTGTTCATAGCTGCCGCGAGGCCAAAGAAAAGATACTGAGCGACCCATCCTGCGCCAATGTCGATATAGTAGTGCTGGGGCGCGGCAGGTCTGTCGTTGGCGGCGCTATCAGGACGGTTCTCAATAGACTAGAGGTTGAGCAGTCAATAGTGGAAGGATTTTTCCCCAAATGCACTATCGAAGAGACCCCCGTTGAGAGGCGTACGTCAGGCTTTAAAGAACTAGGCCTTCAGTATTCCTCAGACCCGGCGGTGACGAAGTTTCTGTCGAAGTTTCTCAAGCAGCACCTTGTGCATAAGGACAAGGCCGCGACATTCATTCATCCCACAAAGATACTATTTAACGGCGGAGTGACAAAGGGAATATCGCTGCGGGAGCGGGTCAGAGAGGTACTTGGCGGGTGGTTAGAGGCCGAGGGTGCTGAGGCGGTAACCGTCCTTGGTGGAAACGACCCCGATACGGCCGTTGCCATTGGGGCGGCCTGTTATGGCTATACGAAAAGGGGAAAGGGCATACGGGTCAGGGGCGGGGCCGGACGTGCCTACTACATCGGGGTTGAGACCTCTATGCCGGCAGTTCCCGGGATGCCGGCGCCGGTTAGGGCCGTATGCGTGGTGCCGTTTGGGATGGAAGAGGGCACAGATACAGGTATTGCCGGGCATGTGTTTGGCCTCGTTGTAGGTGAGCAGTCGGTGTTCAGATTCTTTGGCTCGAATATCAGAAAGGAAGACGCGCCCGGTCAGGTGCTCGATGAATGGGACGAAACGGAGTTGTCTGAGCTTGCCTCATTAGAGACTGCCCTTGAGGCCGCCAATGATTCCAGTGAGACGGCGGTAGTGCCTGTGAAAATACACAGCTATCTGACAGAGATAGGAACGCTGGAACTTTGGTGCGAGGCGCTTGAGGGCCAGAGGAAGTGGAAACTCGAGTTCAGTGTCCGGCAAGAGGCTTAGTGCCGGGGCACTCGCGATATATCATAGGCATTGACCTTGGCACTACAAACTCCTCCGCAGCGTATGTCGATACAGAGCAGAGCGAGGCGCTGCACATATTTGAAATACCTCAGCTCGTTGGCGAAGGACAGGTAAGCGCACGGCCTCAGCTGCCGTCGTTTTTATATCTTACAAGCGAATATGATAGGGCCTCTTTTGACGCGGCACTGCCGTGGTCAAAGGACATCTCATATATTGTTGGTGAGTTTGCACGGGTGAAGGGGGCAGTTGCCCCGCTGAATCTCGTCTCATCGGCAAAATCATGGCTTTGCCACAGCCGCGTAGGGCGCAAATCTCCGATTTTACCGTGGGGAAGGCAGGACGCAGACGGTGGAAAACTCTCCCCCATTGAGGCGTCATGCCGCTATCTAAGGCATATCAGAGAGGCATGGAATTATGTAATTGCCCGTGGGGAAGTGGCAAAGAAACTCGAAAATCAGGCAGTAGTAATCACCATACCCGCGTCGTTTGACGAATCCGCAAGGGAGCTGACCTCAGAGGCCGCCCAAATGGCGGGCATTAAGACATTTACGATGCTCGAGGAACCACAGGCCGCCTTTTACTCATGGCTGGCCGCACATGAGGACGACTGGCAGCACATTATTAAAACAGACCAGTTAATACTTGTCTTTGACGTGGGCGGCGGGACGACGGATTTTAATCTCATCACGCTGAAAGAGGCTGGCGGTGTGCCGGTGTTTCAGAGAATGGCGGTTGGAGACCACTTAATGCTTGGCGGTGACAACATGGACCTCGCTCTGGCCATGGCGATGGAGGCCAGTATATTAGGCGGGAAGCGTACGCTGGGGATTCAGGGCTGGGTGTCGCTTTCCGAGCAGTGCAGGGCTGCCAAAGAGGCGCTTCTTTGTGATACTCCAGACGGCTCAAAGTCCTTCGATGTGTCAATCCTGGGCACAGGGCGCAGCGTCATAGGCAGTTCGGTAACTGGACATATCACCTATGACGACGTAAGGCGAGTGGTTATAGAAGGTTTTTTTCGGCAAGTCGATATGTCAGACCCAATAAATAAAGACAAGCGCTCAGGATTTCAGGAACTTGGCCTTCCATACGTTACCGACACGTCGGTGATGAAACACCTCTCTTCATTTTTAAAACGTCACGCGGTAAATCCCGCACTTCCCGTTCACAGCGGCGGCGGGGTTTCAATAGTCCGGCCAGATGTCATCTTATTTAACGGCGGGGTCTTTAAGTCAGCGCTCATAAGGCAGTGCGCTATCGATGGCCTAAGGCACTGGTTTAAAGGGCAGGCGGATTGGACGATTGACATACTTGAAAACGACAGGTTTGACCACGCGGTCTCTCTGGGGGCGGCGTACTATGGACTTGTTAAGAGGCAGGCGGCATCTGAACCCGATACAAAGAAAGTAAGAATTTCAGGCGGGCTTGGCAAGGCATATTATATAAGTGTCAAGACCGGAGAACAAGCCCCTGGCATCATATCTGCCGCCTGCATAGTGCCTCGGGGATTTGAAGAGGGCGGTGAGCTTCATATTCTTGAGCCGGAGTTTCATGTTGCCGCCAACACTCCCGTCTCTTTTTCGGTCTATTGTTCTTCATACAGGGCGGGCGACAGGCCGGGGGATATTATCAGCGCCGACAGGGACTCCCTTATAGAACTCCCCAAGATAAAGACTATCCTTCATTATGGGAAAAAGGGCGCTGCGGTCATTCTTCCCGTATCGCTTGGCATACGGCTGAACGAATACGGCACGCTTGACGTGTGGTGCGAGGCGAAGAACACGACACATAAGTGGAGGCTTGCCTTTGATATACGCAAGGTACCGGAGAGCGATGTATTTTCAGCGCGCCACACACTAAACGAGGCTAACATAGACGTGGCTGTCAGCCTTATAGAAAGGGCCTTTTCCGGTCAACCCGGGGACACTCCCGACGACCTCCCACGGGCACTGCCTGAAGCACTTGGCATCCCAAATAAGGCCGACTGGCCGCTGTCAGCTATCAGAAAGATGTGGGATGCGCTCATTGCACTTCGTCAGAGGCGTCTTGTTACACCGCGTCATGAGTCGCGGTGGCTTAATCTTGCGGGATTTTTATTGAGACCCGGGTTTGGTCATCCTCTGGATGAATGGAGGATAAAGGAGTTGTGGAAGCTGTTTTCTGAAGGTGTAAGATTTTCCCGCGACGGGCAGTGCCGCCTTGAGTGGTGGATACTGTGGAGGCGTGTTTCCGGAGGACTTGCGACACATCATCAGGACATCGTCTATAAGCGCATAGCGCCGTTTATTATATCATCGAAAAAAATGAAGGGTCCGCGCCTTCAGAGCGCGGAGTTTGTGGAGCTGTGGATGCTTGCCTGCAGCCTCGAGCACCTCAGTCCTAAGATTAAGATTGCACTTGGAGATGAGCTGGTTAGTATAATTAAAAAAGAGAAGGGCAGGGCGCTTGGAAGCCACTTCTGGTCATTATCGAGAATTGGGGCGAGAATGAGTTTTTACGGCCAGTTGGACAGACAGGTCCCGAAAGATGTGGCTGAGAGGTGGATAAGAGAATGCCTCGCAGTGACCTGGACGAAGCCGGAGGATGCGGCCTATGCGGTTGCCCAGCTTGCCAGAAAAACCGGTGACAGGACAAGGGATATAGACGATGCCCTGCGCATCGACATTTTTAAAAGACTTCGACCATATGCCGAAGGGCATCCACCGGCCAGATGGGCAAGGCGCTATATCAGACAGATAGAGGAACTGACGCCGCTCGATAACGCCGATGAAAACGAAATATTTGGCGAGTCCCTCCCGATAGGTCTAATCGTTGAGGCGGGTGTACCCGAATGAACACGCCGCTTCTTATAATCCTCGCCGCCTTCATATTAAAAGAGTGTTTCGGATACTATCTCGAATATATAAACATCAGGCACATGAGGGCAAACGGTTCAACCGTTCCCGAGGAATTCAGGGAAGGCATTGATGCCGCCCTCTTAAAAAAGACATGCGATTATCAGATAGAAAATACGCGCTTTGGCATGGTCTCATCCATCTTTGATAACATAGTGGTTATCATATTTATCTTCGGCGGCCTTCTAAACGCATATAATTCATGGGTATTGTCGTTTAATTTATCATTTGTGTATTGCGGGGTAATTTATTTTCTTATGTTGAACTATGTGGAGACTGTCCTGTCTGTGCCGTTTAGTCTTTATCACACGTTTAAGATGGAGAAAAAGTATGGCTTTAATACGGCGACATTCAAAGTGTGGCTGACGGATTTGATTAAATCGCAGGGGATTTCGACAGTTCTGATGGGGGCGTTGATTGCGGCGGGATTATATATTATTAAGAGGTCGCCTGATTACTGGTGGCTATGGGTGTGGTGTGTGTTTTTTGTATTCAGTATCTTTCTCATGTATGTGTCTCCATATGTAATCGAGCCGTTGTTTAACAAATTTACGCCTATATCGGAAGACGCGGTGGTTCACAGGATTCAAGAGGTGATGGACAAGGCGGGGATAACGGTTAAGAGTGTGTTTAAGATGGACGCCTCACGCCGCTCAAGGCATACAAACGCCTACTTCACCGGTATTGGGAAGGTAAAACGCATTATTATATACGACACGCTTCTGGAAAAAGTGGACGCCGATGAGTTGGTTGCCATATTGGCACACGAGGCCGGGCACTGGAAGAAGCACCACCTGTTAAAACACATAGCCGCCTACGAAATCATAATGCTGGCAGGGTTGTATTGCTTTTTCATCGTACTGAAGTCAGACGCGCTGCTTAAGATATTCAATATAGCCGTAGATTCGTTTTACGCAAAACTCCTGCTGTTGAGTTTTATCGCGGGCATAGTGATGTTTCCATTAAGACCGCTTTCAAACGCCATATCGAGGAGACACGAAAGGGAGGCCGACCGTTTTGCCGCCGCTCTGACAGGCCGTCCCGATAATATGATGTCTGCCCTCGTAAAGCTCGCAAAGGACAATCTGTCAAATCTCTACCCTCATCCCCTGTATGTTGTGTTTCACTACAGCCACCCCCCGGCTGTGGAGAGGTTGAAATATCTGTCACAACTCAAGAAAAATATTTGACAAACCGGTCGTATAACTGATATATATAATTTACAATCATTTTGTTCGGGTATAATCGGGGTATGACTTTTCATCACTTAAAAATGGGAGGATTCAAACGTGGGGAACGGGAAACTAATTAAAACAATAGTCTTTATCGTAGTTTCGTTAATGACAGTCGTTTGCCTTAGCGCGTCAGCATCAGCAAGTCAGACCATTTGGACAACAGATCAGGGCAATGATTTCACGGTGACCTCGGACGGTGTGGTAAAAGGACTTAAAATAACGGCCAGTACCAGTGGAAGTTGTTACAGTAGTTTGAATTTTTCAGCTACTTTTGCGGATACATCGGTCGATGGAAGTGGAAATTTCACTGTATCCAAGAGTTGGAGTAGTACCGCAATAAGTGATTATGGCTCATATTCTCTTTCTGTTAATGGCAGCTTTACCAGCGCTACGACATTAACCGGTACATGGTCAGCAGGTTTTGGCATGTATTATAATAAAGTCTCCTGTTCCAACTCCGGAAGCGGCACATGGACAGCTACACCGTCAGGGGTATCTTATTATAACCTCAGCGTAACGAAATCCGGTGCTGGTTCGGGCACAGTAACAGCGTCAAGCGGGACACTCAGCTGGAGCGGCAGCACCGGAACAGCGGCCTACACGTCAGGCACATCGGTAACGCTAACAGCAACGGCCTCTTCCGGTTCAACGTTTTCGGGTTGGTCGGGTTGTGATTCCACAAGCAGCTCTCAATGTACAGTTACGATGTCGGCGGATAAGTCTGTAACGGCAACATTTACGCCGTCATATACCCTGACTGTGACCAAATCCGGCACGGGTTCAGGCACGGTAACAGCGTCAAGCGGGACACTCAGCTGGAGCGGCAGCACCGGCACGGCGACCTACACGTCAGGAACGTCGGTAACACTAACGGCAACGCCTGATGCCGGTTCTGGTTTTACAAGTTGGTCAGGATGTAATTCGTCAAGCGGTTCTCAGTGTACCGTTTCTATGTCCGCGGCCAAAAGCGTAACGGCAACATTTACATCGTATTACACCCTGAGTGTAACGAAATCCGGCACGGGTTCAGGCACGGTAACAGCGTCAAGCGGGACGCTCAGCTGGAGCGGCAGTACCGGCACGGCGACCTACACGTCAGGAACGTCAGTAACACTAACGGCAACGGCTGATGCCGGTTCTGGTTTTACAATTTGGTCAGGGTGTGATTCATCCAGCAGCACTCAGTGTACCGTTGCGCTTGTCTCGGCTAAGTCTGTAACGGCAATGTTTTCGTCGTTGTTTACATGGACTGCGCAAACTGGCGCAGGCAGCAGAAATTGGACATCAGTAGCGTCCTCATCAGACGGGACAAAGCTCGTGGCTGCTGTTTCTGGTGGTTATATTTATACCTCAACCGATTCAGGCGCTACTTGGACTGCTCGCACTGGTGCCGGCAGCCAAAAATGGCGCTCAATAGCGTCCTCATCAGACGGGACAAAGCTCGTTGCTGTAACTTCTGGTGATCCTTATTTTCATTCTTATTATGGTTGTATTTATACCTCAACTGATTCAGGCGCTACATGGACTGCAAGCACATATACAAGCGGCCCAAATTGGTCGTCAGTAGCGTCCTCATCAGACGGGACAAAGCTCATTGCTATAGGTCAGACTAGTGGTCCTACAGGTCAGAATGTTTATGATATTTGGACCTCAACCAATTCAGGCGTTTCATGGACCATGCGATCAGGCAGCCAAGCTTGGAACTCAGTCGTGTCCTCATCAGATGGGACAAGGCTTGCCGCTTTGCTTAGTGATGGTTATATTTATACCTCAACCGATTCAGGTGCTACATGGAATAAGGAAACTGGAGCAGGCAGCCGAAATTGGTCGTCAGTCGCGTCCTCGTCAGACGGGACAAAGCTTGCCGCTGTGGTTAGTAGTGGTGGTAATATTTATACAGGAGTATATACATATGACGCTGCCTCCGCGGCAATTGCGGCAATATATAATCAATACGCCTCGTTTTTTGGATCGACATCTGGAGGCATATCTACGGGAACCTCCGGTTCAGCCACATATTATGTCCAGTGGTGTACCAACGGTGCCGCCATTGTGGCCGGGGCGGACGGGACTTTGTATACGTATTATAACGGTACCTTTTATTCTTTAGGGGTAAGCTGGCAAACATTAGGCAAGGCTGCCTCGAAGATTACCGCAATATATAATCAATACGCCTCATGGTTTGGCTCGACATCCGGGAGCATATATACAGGGACATCCGGCGGGGTCACATACTATGCCCAATGGTTTACCAACGGCGCCGCCCTTGTGGCCGGGGCAGATGGAACTATGTACACTTATTATAATGGTACCTTTTACTCTTTAGGTGTGAGCTGGAAATAAATAATATATATGGATGAAGGGAGGATTCAATCGTGATTAACAGGAAATTAAGTAAAACCGTAGCAGCCGTCGTGGTTTCGTTACTAACAGTCTTTTGTCTTAGCGGGTTAGCGTCTGCAAGTCAAACCATTTGGACAACAAGCCAGGGCAATGATTTTACGGTGACCTCGGACGGTGTGGTAAAAGGTCTTACTATAAAAGCTAGTGCCAGTGGAGGTTGTTACAATGGTCTTAGTTTTTCAGCTACGTTTGCGGATACATCAGTCGATGGAAGTGGAAATTTTACAGCAAGCAGGAGTTGGAGTGTCAGCTTAGATGGCTCATATTCTCTTTCTGTTAAGGGCAATTTTTCCAGCGGTACGACAATAACCGGTACATGGACTGCCGGTCACTACATGTCTTATGGTGGTGTCTCTTGTTCCGACTCCGGAAGCGGCACATGGACCGCTACATCGACAGGGGTATCTTCATATACCCTGAGCGTAACGAAAGCCGGCACGGGTTCAGGCACAGTAACAGCGTCAAGCGGTTCTCTCAGCTGGAGCGGCAGCACCGGCACGGCGGCCTACACGTCAGGCACGTCGGTAACGCTAACGGCGGCGGCCTCGGACAACTCTACTTTTACCAGTTGGTCGGGTTGTGATTCCACAAGCGGTTCTCAATGTACGGTTACGATGTCGGCGGATAAGTCTGTATCAGCGGCATTTACAATACCTTACACTTACACATGGACTAAGCATGGTTCCGGCAGCCAAAATTGGTATTTGGTCGCGTCCTCCTCAGACGGAACAAAGCTCGTTGCCGCAGTTGAAGGTGGTTATATTTATACATCAACCGATTCAGGCGCTACGTGGACTCAGCAAACGAGCGCAGGCAGTCGAACTTGGAGATCTGTGGCGTCCTCCTCAGACGGGGCAAAGCTCGTTGCTACAGTTGAAGATGGTTATATTTATACCTCAACCGATTCAGGCGCTACATGGACTCAGAGAACTGGTGCAGGCAGCCAAAAATGGTGGTCAGTGGCGTCCTCCACAGACGGGACCAAGCTCGCTGCTGTAGTTTATGGCGGTTATATTTATACCTCAACCGATTCAGGTGCTACATGGGCTCAGAGAACTGGTACCGGCAGCCGAATTTATAGATCAGTGGCGTCCTCGTCAGACGGGACCAAGCTCGCTGCTGCAGTTGAAGGTGGTTATATATATACTTCAACCGATTCAGGTGCTACATGGACTGAGCGAACTGGTGCAGGCGGAAAAAACTGGCATTCGGTAGCGTCCTCGTCAGACGGGACCAAGCTCGCTGCTGTGGTTTATGGTAGTTATATATATACCTCAACCGATTCAGGTGCTACATGGACTCAGCAAACTGGTCCCGGCAGCCAATCCTGGCATTCGGTATCGTCCTCTTCGGACGGGACAAAACTCATTGCTGCGGTTTATGGTGGTTATATTTATACAGGAGACTACAGCATTGTCTATGCCTCCGCGGCAATTACCGCAATATATAATCAATATGCCTCGTGGTTCGGGTCAACATCCGGGAGCGTAGGCACGGGAACTTCCGGTTCAACTACATACTACTATCAATGGTTTACCAACGGCGCCGCCCTTGTGGCCGGGGCGGACGGGACTTTGTACACGTATTATAACGGTACCTTGTACTCTTTAGGGATAAGCTGGCAGACATTTGGTAAGGCAGTCTCGAAGATTAACGAAATCTTCAGTCAATATGCCTCGTGGCTTGGGTCAACATCCGGGAGCATAGGCACGGCAACGTCAGGCGGCAGTACATACTATTATCAATGGTTTACCAACGGGGCCGCAATTGTAGCCGGGGCAGACGGGGCTATGTATACTTATTATAATGGTAGCTTGTACTCTTTAGGGGCGAGTTGGCGATAAATAAAGGGCATAAGCCCTGAGACATAGGAGGATTCAAACGTGGGTAGCGGAAAACTAATTAAAACAGTAATCTTCATAGTAGTTTCGTTAATAACAGTCATTTGCTTTAGCGCGTCAGCATCAGCGGCATTGACAAGCGGCAACTGGAGCTGGGTGGATTCCAGTTCCGGCTCAACTATGACATTTACTGTGGCGAATAACACTTTCAGCTCAGTCAGTGTAAAACTATTGCTGGATGGGACGTGCAGCGGTTCTGCCACAGCTTATACATATCAGGTTACCGCCAGCGGTGTAACATGGAGTGGCAGCAGTTTTACTCTTAGCGCATCAAATCTTACCTGCTCGCCTTTTTGTTCTAATCTTGGCGATAGTTTAACGATGTCGGGAACTGTCAACTCAGACAGCGGCATTACCGGCACAGTTGCAGGAAGCAAACAAAACTTCACTTGCAGCACTAGTCATAATTATTCCTTTACGGCTGCTCCCGGTACTATCCTGAGCATAACGAGGGCAGGCACAGGTTCAGGCGATGTAACAGCGTCAAGCGGAACTCCCAGTTGGAGCAACAGCACCGGAGCTGCCATCATCTACGCATCAGGCACATCGGTAACGCTAACGGCGACGCCTAATTCCAGTTCTACTTTTACGTCATGGTCAGGGTGTGATTCGACAAGCGGTTCACAATGCACTGTTGTCATGTCAGCGGCTAAAAGTGTAACGGCAACATTTACGGCCCTGCCTGTCCTGACTGTAACGAAATCAGGCGCGGGTACAGGCACAGTAACAGCGTCAAGTGGCACTCTCAGTTGGAGCGGCAGCACCGGCACTGCTACCTATGCGCCAGGCACATCTGTAACGCTGACGGCAACGGCTGATGCCGATTCTACTTTTAAAAGTTGGTCAGGGTGTGATTCGTCAAGCGGTTCTCAGTGTACCGTCACGGTGTCATCAAGTAAGTCTGTAACGGCAACGTTTACGTCTTTTTGGACTCAGCAAACTGGTCCGGGCGAAGAACATTGGAAATCAGTAGCGTCCTCATCAGACGGGACAAAGCTCGTTGCCGCGGATGGTGGTTCTCATGGTAATTATGATGGTTATATATATACGTCAACCGATTCAGGCGCTACATGGACTCAGCGAAATAGTGCTTACAGCGAATGGAAATCAGTAGCGTCCTCATCAGACGGGACAAAGCTTGTTGCCGCGAATGATTATGGTAACGGTGATATATATACGTCAACCGATTCAGGTGCTACGTGGACTAAGCGAACTGGCGTAGGCAGCGGAACTAATGCTTCAATAGCATCCTCATCAGACGGGACAAAACTCGCTGCGGCCGGTAATGGTTATATATATACGTCAACCGATTCAGGTGCCACATGGACGGCGAGAACTGGTGCGGGCAGCCAAAAATGGTATTCGGTTGCGTCCTCATCGGACGGGACAATGCTCGTCGCAGCAGTTTATGGTGGTTATGTATATACGTCAACCGATTCAGGTACCACATGGACGGCGCAAACTGGTGCGGGCAGCCAGAATTGGTATTCGGTATCGTCCTCATCAGACGGGACAAAGCTAGTTGCAGCAGTTAATGGTGGTTATATATATACATCAACCGATTCAGGTGCTACATGGACTAAGCAAACAAGTGCGGGCAGCCAAAATTGGCAATCAGTAGCATCCTCATCAGGTGGGGCAAATCTTGTTGCCGCTGGTAATGGTTATATATATACGTCAACCGACGCAGGCGCTACATGGACTAAGCAAACAAGTGCTGGCAGTCAAAATTGGCAATCAGTAGCGTCCTCATCAGATGGGTCAAAGCTTGTTGCTGCGAGTGGTGGTGATGGTTGGGGTTATATTTATACAGAAGTAAATGCAGTCTATGGCGACGCCGCCTCCGCGGCAATTACAGCAATCTATAATCAATATGCCTCGTGGTTTGGCTCAACAACCGGAGGTATGTCTTCGGGAACATCCGGTTCAGGCACATACTATGTCCAATGGTTTACAAACGGTGCCGCCCTTATGGCCGGACCAGACGGTACTTTGTACACTTATTATAACGGCACATTTTATTCTTTAGGAGTGAGCTGGCAGACATTCGGCAAGGCAGCCGCGAAGATTAACGAAATCTTCAGTCAATATGCCTCATGGCTTGGGTCAAAATCCGGAAACATATCTACGGGAACATCAGGCGGGGTCACATACTATGCCCAATGGTTTAGCAACGGTGCCGCTATAGTGGCCGGGGCAGACGGGGCTATGTATACTTACTATAATGGCAATCTTTACTCTTTGGGGGTGAGATGGTATGAACTTAATACGCTGACTGTAACGAAATCAGGCACGGGTTCAGGCACAGTAACGGCGTCAAGCGGCACTCTAAGCTGGAGCGGGAGCACGGGCACGGCCTCATACCAATCAGGCACATCTGTAACGCTGACGGCAGCGGCCTCGTCCGGTTCTTTGTTTACAAGCTGGTCGGGGTGTGATTCATCAAGTGGAAATCAGTGTACCGTTGCGATGTCATCAGCTAAAAGCGTAACGGCAACATTTACAACAACGCCGTCATATTCATTGAGCGTAACGAAATCCGGCACAGGTTCAGGAACTGTAACGGCGTCAAGCGGCACTCTGAGTTGGAGCGGGAGCACGGGCACGGCCTCATACCAATCAGGGACATCGGTAACGCTGACGGCGGCGGCTTCATCCGGTTCCACTTTTACGTCATGGTCGGGGTGCGATTCGACAAGCGGCTCACAGTGTACTGTTACTATGTCATCGGTAAAGTCTGTAACGGCAACGTTTACGACAACGCCGTCATATACTCTGACTCTGACAAAAAGTGGATACTCAGGATGTGACATGACACCGTCAAGCGGCACTCTGAGCTGGAGCGGGAGCACGGGCACGGCCTCATACCAATCAGGTACATCCGTAAATATACAGTCAAGCTGTCATTCCCTGATCTGTAGTTACTCATGGTCGGGGTGCGATTCATCAAGCGGCTCACAGTGTACTGTTACTATGTCATCTGATAAGTCTATATCGGTCTCATTGAGTTGTACTATCTAAAGGCAATGGTTTCGTCGTCAGGTGAGCGGAGATAAATACAGGGCATAAGCCCTGAAATACAGGAGATATAGGATGATGAAAATATGAGTAACAGAGAACTAAGGAAAACAGCAGCCTCAATTATCGTTTTGTTAATGGTGGTTTTTTGCCTTAGCGCGGTAGCGTCGGCTAATGTATCTGCGGGGGCTGTCACCGGCAATAACGCCGCAATTGCCGCGTCATACGGGAAACTGCCGATTGCCTTTGAGGCAAACGATGGGCAGACTGACCCGAACGTCAAGTATTTTGCCAGAGGGCAGGGCTATACGCTTTTTCTGACGCCACAGGAGTTTGTGCTTTCAATGGCAACTCCAAAGCGATCAAAGGGAGTGTTAACAATGTCATCTATTCGTATAAGATTTATCAATCCAAACCCCGATGCTGAAACTATAACCGGCATTGACAATCTTCCCGGGAAATCCAACTACTTCATCGGCACAGACCCTCAGAAATGGCGTACCAATGTGCCGGCATATGAAAAAGTGAAATACACAGGTGTATATCGCGGCGTTGACCTCGTTGTTTACGGCAATCAAAAGAAGATAGAATACGATTTTGTCGTAGCGCCTCATGCCGATTATAAGCAAATTGCCCTAAGGGTCGAAGGGGCGAAAACACTGAGGCCAGATAGAGACGGCAACTTAATAATCGCCGCTCGTGGCGGTAAGATGCTCATGCACAAGCCCCTTGTCTATCAGGAAATAGATGGCGTAAAGAAGGAAATCAAAGGCAGATATCAGGTTGGCAAAGGCAATCTGGTAAGTTTTAACGTGTCGGGCTATGACAGGAATAAAGAACTCGTCATCGACCCAACGCTTGCGTATTCGACATATCTTGGCGGTAGTAATGGCACATATGGTGATATGGGCAACAGCATAGCGGTAGATTCCTCAGGCAATGCCTATATTGCCGGAATTACATACTCAACAGATTTCCCTGCGACAACCGGCGCATATCAGACTGCATGGAAAGGAACTGATAAAGCTTTTATAACAAAACTCAATTCAACGGGCACAGCCCTTGTCTATTCTACGCTGCTTGGCGGGAGTAATGCCGATTCCGGCGCCGGCATAGCGGTAGATTCCTCAGGCAATGCCTATGTTACCGGAAGTACACTCTCAGCAGATTTTCCTACAACAAACGGGGCATATCAGACTTCTCTGAAAGGAAACTATAATGTCTTTATAACAAAACTAAACGCCACGGGCACAGCCCTTGTCTATTCAACGCTGCTTGGCGGCAGCACCGGGGATTCTGGCAACGCCATAGCAATAGATTCCTCAGGCAGTGCCTATGTTACTGGAAGTGCAACCTCATCGGATTTCCCTACAACAACCGGCGCATTTCAGACCGCCGTGCTTTATTATGACGTCTTCATAACAAAACTCAACACCACGGGCACAGCCCTTGTCTATTCGACGCTGCTTGGTGGGCGCGATCGTGATTTCAGCTACAGCATAGCAGTAGATTCCTCAGGCAATGCCTATGTTACCGGCCTTACATGGTCAACAGATTTTCCAGTAACAACCGGCGCATTTCAGACTACGCTGAAAGGATCAAAAAGTAGTGGTTATGTAACAAAATTAAACTCTGGAGGCACTGCCCTTGTCTATTCTACTTTTCTTGGCGGCAGCAATGGCGGTTATGGCAGAAGCATAGCAGTAGATCCCTCAGGCTATGCCTATGTGGCTGGAACTGCATTCTCGACAACAGATTTTCCAGTAACAACAGGGGCATTTCAAACTACGATAAAAGGATTCTCTAATGCTTATGTAACAAAATTAAACGTTGGCGGCACGGCCCTTGTCTATTCTACGCTGCTTGGCGGCACCGGTGAGGACGAGGGCATCGGCATAGCAATAGATTCCACAGGCAATGCCTATGTGACAGGATATACAACCTCATCAGATTTTCCCACAACAACCGGTGCATTTCAGACTACTCTGAAAGGAGCCTCTAATGCTTATATAACAAAATTGAACGCTGGCGGCACAGCCCTTGTCTATTCAACGCTTCTTGGAGGTAGTAATAGCAGCCATGGTGATACCGGCAACGGCATAGCACTAGACTCTTCAGGAAATGCCTATGTGGCCGGATATACAAACTCAACCGATTTTCCTGTGACAACCGGCGCCTTCCAGACTACTCTGAAAGGATTCTACAATGTTTTTGCAGCGAAGTTGCAGCTTTCATCGCCATCTTCATATACCCTGAGCGTAACGAAAACAGGAAACGGTACGATAACAAGCTCACCATCGGGAATAAGCTGCGGCTCAACATGTTCGTCATCATATACTTCGGGCACATCGGTAACGCTGACGGCAGCGGCGTCCTCAGGCTATAGTTTCTCAAGCTGGTCAGGCTGTGATAACGCAAGCGGCACTCAATGTACGGTTACGCTTGTCTCGAATAAAAGCGTGACAGCAACGTTTACATCATCTGGAGCCTCTGACAATTCAACAATTGCCTCTTCGGCATTTAATGCAATCTATAATGAATATGCCTCATGGTTTGGGTCAACATCCGGGAGCATACAGACGGGAACATCCTGGATATCCTATTACCAATTATATACCAACGGTGCTTATCTTGTAGCCGGAACAGATGGAATCCTGTACGTGTATTATATTGCTCAGCTTACAAGTTTAGGGATAACATGGCAGCCGTTAGGGAAGGCAGCCATAGAGATTACCGCCGTTTATAATCAATATGCCTCATGGTTTGGGACAAAATCCGGGAGCATCTATATTGGAACATCCGGCTCAGCCGCATACTATGTCCAGTGGTATAGCAACGGCGCAGCCCTTGTAGCCGGGACAGACGGGTCAATGTACACGTACTACAACGGTACGTGGTACGCTTTAGGGGTAAGCTGGAGATAAGTAAAGTTAGTAAGCCCTCTGTGTCAATATACGTTAGACATCCGGGGGGTTTTATGATAAGTGGAACTATATATAGCGGCAGCCCTCCTGACACCGTCATCCCAGATTTGTTTTCATCTTTGCCGTATTCATCCCTTGTGCCGTAATAGTTCATCTCGCAGGCATCTTGCCGATATGGAGCAGATTACATATATATGGAGTGCCATACCGTATTCTTGCGGCTATTGAATTTATTAACTCATTGTAATATATAGATAAAAGCAGTGGCACAGGATTTGCATTGTTATATAATATGTGTTGTCTGTTATGTGAGTTTATCCTATCAGGTGCCGTGTCGATAGGGAGCGAGCCATGTATTTGAAGGTTGTGCGTGTTGGCCGTCCCACATCGGGGGCTAAGATTATATCTTGTGCGCAGGATGTCTATAATCTCTTGAGTTTTATAGCCAGAGAGGACAGGGAAACCCTGTTTGCCATCCACCTCGACACGCAGAACAGGTTCCTTGGCAAAGAGTTCCTGGCCAAAGGTTCTCTCAATATATGCGCTGTTACGTTTCGTGAAATATTCAAAACTGCCTGTCTGAACAACACTTCAGCGATGATCCTGGTACATAACCATACTGGTGGTAAGGCAAGGCCAAGCGAGGATGATTTTCTGCTCACAGAGAGGGTAAAGGCATTTGCGAAACAAATAAATATTAAACTTCACGACCACCTTATAATCGGCGACAGCGAAATATACAGCATAGAGGGCAGGGTGCGCTTTATCATTCCACCCAAAAGCCGCACAATTCAAAAGCTCTTCGGCCAGTGTCTGAAAGACGATAGCTGCGTGGAAGCCCTTAAGGCTCTGAACAAAGAGATCTATGAGTGCAGCCTCTGCGTATATAACAAAGATGACGGCTACGGTTATCTATACATGAGCAAGGACGACAACATCAGGATTATCTTCGATAATAAGTACAAAATACAAGGCATCGAAGAAGATTAATATTAATGTAGTGTCTGACTGCATAAGTTATACTACGTTGCGTTCATAGAAGCAAGAAACCTTGAATCATCCTGAGCCCGTCGAAGGATGCTCCTTTAAGTCTTATTTCCCCATAAGTCGGAAATCCTTCGACAGGCTCAGGATGATTCTATTAACAGTATGGTTTTTATTTGCATTCAATAGGGTAACTTCCTTATCGCTTCTTGGCTCAGGATGATTCTATTAACAGTATGGTTTTTATTCATATGATTGCAACTTGGTATAACTGCATTTCGCAAAAAAAATTTGATAAAATATTTCGTATCAGCCGTTTAATCGGGCAAAATGCTATAATAGCCCATTAACCAGCTTATTGGAGGAAAAGGCAGATAATAGTGATATGAGATTTGTACCGGAACTTTTTACCTCATCGAGTGCCATACTATTCAGAGGAATAAACAAGCAGTTCGCGGCGTGGTACGCGTTTGTGCTGGTTGTCTTGCTTCTGGCGGTATCACAGCCGGTTTACGCCGATAATGACACGGTATCCGAGCCGGCCGCCGCCACTGACAATGAAACGCTGCAAGACCGGATGCCGCCGTGGTTTCCAAAATTACTGGGATTGCAGTTTAATGGTATATACCAAAATGTACCGGGCCTTCGCAGCCCTTATACGGGAGACAACAGCTTTAATGCCGACAGAGCGCTCAAAGATGCCATTACACACATATATGGAATATATCTGGGCATTCGGCTGGCCCCAACATTGCAGTTCTATCTCGACGCCGAGATGGCCAAGGGTGCTGGCGTCAGCCAGGGTCATGGCCTTGGCGGATATACTAACGGAGACGTCATCAAGGCTGGGTCAGGTGATATAGGAACTGGCCCTTATGTAGCGCGGGCATATTTTCGCTATATCGTTCCCCTAGACGATGAGACTGAAAAGGTGGAGCGCGCAATTGACCAGCTCCCCGGCAACGAGTATGTCAAACGTGTAGAGATAAAGGCGGGCAAGATGTCGCCAAGCGATGATTTTGATATGAACCGGTACGCCAACAACACGCGCACGCAGTTTATGAATTACGCGTTTATTTACAATCCGGCATGGGATATGTCAAGCGATACCCGCGGCTATAGCTATGGAATTGTCACCGCCCTTGTGCAGCCGCAATGGAGACTGGCCCTGGGCGTTTACATGATGCCAACCTACCAAAACGGCCCAATAATGGACTCACAGATATTCAGGGCGCAGGGAAGCAATTTAGAGCTTACCATCAAACCAAATAATTATGGTACGGTGATACGTACGTTGGCCTACATGAATCAGGGGAGCATGGGTAATTATAACGAGGCGTTGGCTAATACCGCGTCGACACCCGATGTCTTTGCCGATGAGAGGCACGGGCGCACTAAATATGGTTTTGGCGTGAACTTCGAACAGCCATTGGCGGACGACGGCGAAACCGGCCTCTTTGGCCGTATAGGATGGAACGATGGGCATAACGAGACCTTTTGCTATACCGAAGCTGACCAGCACCTGAGCCTGGGCGCGCAGCTAAGCGGCACACACTGGGGGCGCGCCGAAGACCGTGCAGGACTGGCCTACGCGATAGAAGGCATATCGTCAGGGCACAGGAATTATCTGGCGGCCGGCGGACTTGGTGTATATATAGGCGACGGCGCACTGAACTATGCCCCCGAGCAGATTATAGAACTCTATTACCGCATACAAATCGGAAAATTCGTTCAGATTACGCCCGATTATCAGCTTATCGCCAATCCGGGATATAACCGTGACCGCGGCCCGGCAAACGTTATTTCTATGAGGCTGCGTGTTTCATGGTGAGGCAATTGTCACAAAGGGGCATTTATTTGCCCCTTTATTATACCGCGCTTTTACAATAATGCGAGAAGGTACTTTCCATACCTGAAGGCAAGTGAGACATTTTCCTCGAGTTCATGCACGCTTTTAAGGAATTCAAAGGACTGCTCCATCGTTTGCATTCCTAATGCGTTGCCTTTTCCAACCTCTTTATTGATCTTGTCCAATTGGTTTGTTCGTATCAATTCGGAGATTTTTTTAGTATTATGTAAGATTTCCATCGCCGGAACAGTTCCCTTGAAGTCTTTAAGGGGCAGCAGGTGCTGCCAAATGATTGACCTCAAAACCCGTGAGAGCTGAAATCTTGCATATCGTTGCTCAGCTTCGGTATAAAAATTAAGCATTCTGAATATTGCCTCGCCCGACCCCCCAAATGTCCGCATCACCGCTATTACCAAAGTACCGGCATCGGCCGCGTTCATGGCAAGATTCAGAGCCAATTTGCTCTGTATATCGGTAAGAACTATTACGTCCGCCTTGCTTCTGATGGCGGCATTTATAGCAGTTGTAAAATCTAGGGTGTGTACTCCTACCTGGCGCTGGTCTAACAGAGAAGACTGGTTGGCATGATGATACTCTATTATTTCCTCTATTGTTATAATAACTTTCCTCTTGTTTATATTTATATGCTCGATGATGGATGCAAGCGTGGTGGATTTACCCGACCTTGCCTCACCGGTTATTAAAACTAAACCGTCGTCAAGCTCCGCGATTTTTTCGAGTGATTCCTTTGGCCCCAATTCCTGAAACTCAGGGATTCTGCGTGGAATTATACGGCACGCCGCTCCGATACCATCCTGAGCGTGGTACAGATTAATTCTGATACTGCCGGTGTGGTCGCTTACGTAAACAAGCTCCATATCCAACTGCTTTTCAAATTGCAGTATCTGGCCTTTATCCAAAATCCCATATACCAGACGTTTGAGTTCCTCCTGCCGGTAGAAAGGGCTTTCCAGAAGTTTATAAAACTTTCCATGGCGCTTGAGCACAGGACATTCATCGACAGAAAAGTAAATGTCGGATGCGTTATTATCTCGTGCCGCTATGAAATAATTAACTATCTCAGGCACACCTGCCAGCGGCTCTCTTTTCGCCTCGATTTTATATATATAGCCTTCGTCCTCTGCCGGGTACTCTTTATTTAAGTCATCCATTTAATAAACCCCCATTCAATAATAAGCCTCTTTTACCGTATTAACATAATAAGAATAGGTATCGTCTCTGAATTTTTCTAAAGCCCCTTTGCCTATAAGCCCTTTATCAGTAACCTCGGCCAACGCCTGAGTTATGGTTTTCATACCCCTGCGAGAGCCGGCCGCCATTGTCGGTCTGAGAAGATGATATTTTTCATTAATTATCATGGCAGATATTATAGGGTCGTTAAGAAGTATTTCAAAAACCGGCATAACCGCCGTGCCGTCAGATAACAAAGTTTGCCAAAACATTGCCTTTAAAGTCGTCGAAAGTGTTTGTTTTGCTTCTTTTCTATCATTTTCTGGAAAACATTCCAGCATAAGCCTGAGGGACTCGGAAACTCCCCCGTTGCTTCCTACCGAGGCTATTACCCAAAGGCCTTTCCCCGAGGCTAAAAGCGCGAGCCTCATTGTCTCATACATGGGAAAACCGTCTATGGCCAGCACAGATGCATCCCTTATGGTTTTATCGAATGCTATTGTAGTATGTAAAATATCTGACATCCTGACAAACGGCTGCTTTACTATCGAGAGCCAATCTTTATGAAGATACTGGGGAGGTTCCTCCATTACAACGATTCTTTTATTATAATTCTTATTTATAAAATCGACAAATGAAGCCACCGTAGTGCTTTTACCGGCGTTGTTTTTTCCAATAACCAATATGAGGCCCGATTGTATATGCGCAAGGTCTGTTATTATATCAGGTAAATCCAAAGAGTTTATCTCAGGTATTTCCACATAAACCGGGCTTATTGACAACATATAACCATTATGCCCGCGTGTTGCCAATACTCCGAAATTCCCCGCTTCTTTGGACTCATAATTAAACCTCGATTCCATAACAGGTTTTTCTACCTTTACTGTCGAACGGTTTATGAGTAAATTGACGAAATCCATGGTCATTTTCCCATTTAAAGGGGCAATTGTATCTACCCTGGAAAGGGTATTCCCTATTCTGATATATGGACTGGCATCAGGCGCCAGGTAGAGCATCGACCCTCTTCGTTCCTTTAAGAGACTGCAGAGAGAGTCAAAATAATCTATTCTTTTTATCTTCACTTTTTAAGATTACCGGTAAGTGCAGGCTTGTCAGTTTTTTTCAAATACTTGCCTATGTACTCATTTTCAAGTAGTATTTTATACAAGGGACCGGAGCTTTTCGATAAAAAATATGCGGAAAGAAGTAAAATTGGTATGCCGGGTATGCCCGGTATAATAACGCCGATTATTCCTGCCCCGGCCAACACCCCTCCGACGGCCTCATATAATCTGTTTGGCTTAGCCTTTCCACCGATTTGCTCACCCTGTGATTTTTCTTCCGGTATATTATAAGAGTTGCCGTCAACTACCATCTTCATATCGATGGTGCTCAGATTTTTCAGGATACAAGCCTCGTTAATTACGTTTTCGTCATAGTATATGGTCATGCTGCCACAGTATCCGTTAAATGAGGTCTCGCTTATTCCGGACAGAGTGAGGATTTTTGTATTAACAGCCTCAAACAAGGCTCTGTTTAACCTTAAAGCCTCCGATACCACCCTTAGGCGCCCGGCAATGGAATGTTTAACCTCGAAGGGGATGTATATTGCAGCACCCATCGCGGCCAAACTCTCTATGGGCTGAGAAGTATTGTCAAACAACACACAGGGTGCAGAGGAAGCGATGATGATTTTATCCATTGGTTGCTGGTTTCTCGGATTTTAGCGATTCAACCAGGAGCTGTTCCATTACTTTATTGGACTCATATTGTTTAAGAGAACTGTAGCCAAAAATTAAAAGCACCAGCCAGGCAGGAGTCGGAAGTCCGGGGGCTAAAAGAAGCGTAAGGAGACTGGCAGAAATGGTTGTCGCCGAAAACACGGTGTCTTTCTTAAACACGGTTGAGCCTGAAGTTTCTTTTGTTGCTTGTCCGTATAAATAATTTATAGAGATTTTACCATCTTTGATAATTATTTCTATGTCGTCGCCTTCACCAAAACGCGCGGCATTCAATATCTCCTCGTAAGTGCCGGTAAAATTTGAAAGAGATATAATGAAATCCATTTGGTCGCCGAGTTTTGTTATTAAATCGTCCATGACGCTGCCGCTGTCATCGAAATAAAGAGTAACCGATGCGGCAAAACGGTTAAGCTGGGCCTTTCTTATCTCTTTAACCGACTTTATGGCAGCTCTCAAAAATACAAAAAACACACGTATATCCATACAGGTTTCAACCTTCAGCCTCAGCCGCCCCCTTATGTAATGAGCCGCTTTCAACTCAAACGCGCTGTTCATTTTCGCTCGGCCCTTGTTTGCGCCTCTTTAGTCTTTTCGATCTCATACTCTGCCTTACTCTCGGCCGCTATGTCTTTAAATTCCTCATATGAGTGCCCTAAAGAGGAGAGCAGCGCGTCTTTCAAAGAATAAAATAGTTTCATCAGGCTTTTAATAAAACTCTTGTTGGGGACCATCTTTACAAAAAAAACCACAACAAGCCCCCCGGCTATACCGGCAATTATGTATCCCATATTACGCCTTGACCGCTGCCTCTGCCTTTGCGGCTTTTACGGCCTCGTACTCAGCCTTGCTCTCTGCCACTACATCCTTTAACGATTCCATGCACTCCCCGCCGCCGGATGTAAAGGTGTCCGACACCGAATATCCCATCTTTATAACTCCCTTTACAGCATTCCTTAGAAGCTCGGTTTTACCCGCAACATAAACTACCGCTCCACCAAATATCCCAGCCAATATCGTTTCCATATCGTCCTCCTGTAGTTGATATATTATATATTTAGTATACCTACGGCATACATAAATAGCAAGTGCCGGTTAATGCCCCTTTAATTTCATCCTTATTATAGGTTTCATCCCATTTAAACACGCCACGATGGCCGAGCCATTGCTGATAAGAGTGCTAAGGACAGGCGATATCAGATTAAGGGCCGCAAGCCCATAAGCCACAACGTTCAGCCCTCCGGTTATGGCATAATTTTCCTTGATAAGTCTTATGGTTTCCTTACTTATTTCAAAAGCCATAGGGATTTTATTCAGATTGTCGTCAAGCAGGATTACCCCGGCGGTCTCTTTTGTAATATCCGCGCCTCCCTTTACGGAAATCCCGATATCGGCGTAAGAAAGTGCTACGGAGTCATTTATCCCATCGCCGACGAAGGCCACTATGTGGCCTTTATTCTTTAAATCTATCACGACATCGGCCTTTTGCTCAGGGAGCACCTCGGCAATGCACTGGTCTATTCCCAGCGATTTTGCCACCGGATATGCCACTTTTTTCACGTCTCCCGTAAGCATTATTACATTTTTAACGCCCACGCGGTGAAGCTCATCTATCATACCCTTTGCCTCTTTGCGTATCTGGTCTCTGAATGAAATAATGCCGCAAAGACGTCCGTCAAACGAAACATACAGTGCCGCCTTGCCGTCGTCGATAAGCGTATCGGTGATAGCCGTAATCTCATAATCGTCTAAGGGTATGGAGTTTTCCTGAAGCAGCCTCAGGCTGCCGACAAGCACATTTTTCCCCGCTATCGAGGCATCCACACCACGCCCGACACAGTACTGAACCGTATCCCGTTTTTTTAGTTCGATGTGTTTATTCTCGGCATGTCTTACCACGGCCTCGGCTATCGGATGTGTCATCTGAAGCTCCGCCGTGGCCGCATATGAGATTATCTCCTCTTCGTCGTAGCCGTTGAAACCTATGACATCCTCCACTTTAATCACACCGGTGGTTAGTGTCCCGGTCTTATCGAAGATTATGGTGTCGGATCTGTAGAGTTTTTCGAGGTAACTCCCGCCCTTTATTAAAATCCCGTGCGAGGTGGCCGAAATCATACAGGATAATACCGCGGTAGGCGCCGAAACCCTTACGCCGGTGCCGAAATCCACGGTAAGAAGCGCCGCAAGTTGGTTAAGATTTAACGTGGCCGCAAATAACAGACCGGTGGTGATAAGTGAGGGCATGACAATGCCATCCGCAAACTTTTCGGCGTGGTTTTGTATCTTCGTTTCATAAATCGGGGCCTCTTCCACCATTTTTACCACCTGAGCGACTTTTGTGTCATTGCCGGTTCTGAGCACCCTTACATATGCCTTGCCGTCTTTTATTACGGTTGCGGCAAGGACGGTATCGCCCGCCTCTTTGTGGACGGGGAATGATTCTCCGGTCAATACCTGCTGATCTACAATGATTTCACCCTCGGTTATTTCGCCGTCAACCGGTATAAGATTCCCTACGTTTAAGGAAACTATCTCGCCTACCGCGATATCTTTAACCCGTACCTTTACCTCGACCTCGCCCCTTACCACCCACGCATAGTTTTCCTGAAAATCCAGGAGCTTTCTTATGGTTCGCTGTGAGCTTGACGCCGTGAGGTCGCGTATGTAATCGCCAAGGTGAATGAGCCACACCATGGCTGAGGCATTTATAACGTCTCCCGTGAGCATACCCACCGTCAGAGCGGCGGCGTCGAGGAAGTCAACGTTTAATCTATGCTCCTTTGTTGCACACTTGTAGGCTCGTTTGTAAACGGGTATGGCGATATATATAATAATTGGATAGACGATGGCAAGGGCAAGCGGTGGAATGCCAGCAAGCATGAGGCTTAAACCCGTCGCGGCAGACGCCCACTTAAAGTACGAAAGAGAAACATCCTTGTCCCCGGTTTTTATCAGCTCAGGCTGCGCCTTCAGAGCAACGACGTCAGAAAGGGTCAGACTGGAAACAGAGGCCGCGATTATATCCGGTATCACCGCGTCATTATCGTAAAAAACGGTAAAACTCCCACAGTAGTGGTTCACGCTTACGTCAGTGACGCCGGGTTGTGTTCTTAAATAATTGCCAAGTGTGGTACTTAAATCTTTATACGAGGCCAGAAGTGAAACGCTTAAACGAATCCTGCCTGTTATTGAGTGTTTAATTTCACACTTAAGGCGCAGTTTAAGCAAAGACGTATTGATCTCTAAAAAGGCGGAGGAATTCTTCTGGATGATTTGCTTGTATTCCTCCGGACTGACGATGTTAGACGTGACTTCCGGGACGCAGGCAGCCGCCTTCTCTAAGATTTTAACCGCGTTCCCTGTGCCTTTATCGAAAGCAGACTGATCAAAACTGTAGTCTGTTTTTGGCAGTGTTTCCATTAAATCCATTTAAAAACCCCCTGAATACTACTTGATGCTTCGTAATTATATTTAAAATATAAAGAAATAAGCAATGCCTAAAATTATATATAAAGCTACAAGCTGCACACCTTCCATCCAATGGGTCTCCCCGTCTGACGAGATAAAATTGACTAACAGGACAGAAAACACTAAGGAGATGGTCTCAAGCGCGGTAAAGGTCAAATCCATCGGAGAAGGACCGATGAAGTAACTTATAAAAACCAGAAGGGGAGCCAGGAACATCGCTACCTGAGAGCTTGACCCAATGGCTATCGCCACCGAAACGTCCATCTTGTTTTTACGCGCCATAAGGATTGCGGTACTGTGTTCTGCGGCGTTACCGACCAACGCAACGACTATGACGCCGACAAATACCTCGTTCATCCCCATCGACTTAGTTGCCGTCTCCAGTGATTTAACCAGAAATTCACTCATAAAGCTGATACCAACCGTAGCGGCCACAAGCACGGACAGGGATTTACCCGTGCTCCAGCTCTCTATGGCTTCGATGCCTTCCATCTCCCCTTCGCCTACCCCATACAGGTGCTTGTGGCTTTTTAATGAAAACACGAGGCTCAGTATATAGGTAATAAAGAGAACTATGGCAATTGCAAGGCTTATTTTGAGATTCATGTCGCCTATGCCTGATTTAGTTAAAGAGCTGTTTCCTACCAGCGTATAGATAACCGATGGAACCACGAGGCTGGAGGCACTGAGAATCAGCATCGTAGAGTTAAGGTTGGCGGCTGTGGCGTTGAATTTCACACATTTTTGTTTCAGTCCTCCGGCAAAGAAACTAAGTCCGAGGACAAGCAGGATATTGCCGATAATCGAACCCGTTATCGATGCCTTTACAACGTGATACATCCCCTCTTTGATTGCAATGATTGCAATAATCAGCTCTGCCGCGTTTCCAAATGTCGCGTTAAGAAATCCACCTATACCGGCGCCGACTTTTTCAGACAGGTGTTCGGTTGCATTACCCATAATCGATGCCAGAGGCACTATAGCCAATGCCGATGTAATAAAAATCAAAGTGCCGCTTGCGTGAGTAAGCTCAAGTATAAAGGCAATAGGGAAGAAAATCAGTAACATGTCTAAGAAACCGATATGAAGGTTTCCTATTTTTTTGAAAGTTAAAACCATTTGAGCATCCATCCGAGATAAAACACATAGATTAGTAAAAACATTGCGCCCTCATACCTTGACGGCTTTTTGTCGATAAGGACAAAGGTAAAAATTATAGAGGCAAACGCCATCATAGGCAATCCTTTCTTAATAGTATCCTCGGCAACCAAAAGCAAGCCTGGGCGCGGCGTAAAATAACTGAACAGCGAGGCCACACCAACTACGGAGAAAAAGTTAAATATCCCCGAGCCGACGATATTCCCCAGCGCAACATCCAGTCTTCCTTTTCTGGAATACTTTAAGGAAATCATAAGTTCCGGCAAAGAGGAGGCCATGGAAACCGCAGTACCGGCGATAACTCCTTCATTTATGTGATATATTTTAGCAACCTCATTAATATAATCTACAGTCCATTCGCCTCCAAAGTATAGCATTACGGAGCTGGCCGCAAGAAGGACATATGTGAAAGCCGTCGCGGGGGCGGCCCCACCCTCGCTTTCCTTTTCCCCCTCCATGTCCATGTCAGGCTTTCTTGTAAACACCGACCAGATGTAAATAGCGGCCCCGATAAGAGAAAGCATTCCGTCTGTGGCCTTATAGTAGCCACGGCTGGTCATAAAGATAAAAAGGGCGGTTGCGGTAATAAAAAATGGGATATCTATACTTATAAGATTAATTTTTACTTTTTCGCCTTTAAAGAATAAAAAAGCTATTCCAAGCACTAAAAAAGTGTTTGTGATGTTTGAGCCTATGACACTTCCCGCAACGATTTCCGTAGTTCCCTTAAAGACGGCAAAAATAGACGCTATCATCTCAGGCAGGCATGTGCCAATGGAGATTATCACCGCTCCGATGACAAAGTCGGGAAGTTTGAGGCTTTTACCGATACGTTCGGCGCAGTATGTAAACTTATCTGCCCCGAATATTAAAAGACCTATTCCCACTGCAAGCATGGAAAAAACGAAGATAACGCTGTGTTCCATCTGCCGACACCTCCAAAGGAATAGGATTCACAGGTACTATATCAGATCTAATGATAAAAAATAAAGTAGCTCTGCCACCCTAAATCCACCATCACATTAAAGGGTATCCATGTGAAATCCCGTGGATACTGCCTCCAACCATCTCCAAACATTATTCCATCGTGAGAAAAATATTTTCATTAATGTAAAAGTGTTATGTCTAAAAACCGTTGTATAATGATACGTTACACTCTTTTCCCATAATTTTGATGGTGGATTTAGGCCACGCTAAGCGATAGAAAAAAAAAAAGCACATATGTTATGATGGCGGGGGTATGGATGCAAATGTGCCGTTTAATGGCACAAACACCCTGTTTACTGCAAACTGTGAGGAGAACCCATGAGTCTCGATTTCAAAAAATTTGATTTCAAAAAACTTGAGGCGTTAATGCCGGTTATGGCTATTATTTTTCTTTTTCTGGGCATGTTCGCGGCCAAATCTTCTACTGCCCTGAGCACTTCCGTTGCGTCATGGCTTTCCGCGCTTATCGATTTTTACAAGTATGCGTCTCCGTTGGTAATTTTTCTCGTTTTGGCTTGTTCACTTTCTTATATTTTCAAAGAAAGCAAGGGGGAATTCGCGTTTCAGGCTATTGTGTTTTTTTTGAAGGCCAGAGTGCTGGCTTGTATATGGGCTGTAGCATTTATTTCTATTTGCCTTAGATTACCGTTTCTTCCACGCGGTTTTAAAGGCTCTTTCAGCGAGTTCAAAGGGGCGGTCATTACACTATTTATGTCGTTGTCCCAGAATACGTTTTCGTACGCGATACTATTGGCCGTTATAGTTGCTTTATTATCAAACAAATTTACGATCATTTATAAGATTATGAATAGTCCTTTTACATTGATTGAGAAATTTGGCAATCTCCTTTTCCCGCTTATACCGGTGTTTATGTTTATGGTTGGAGTTTACATCTATTCCCTTCCCAATGAGGTTAATAATATAATGTCAAAAGAAGGTACAAATACTATTATTTTCAATACCTTTAAGGTATTTGGCATATCGCTTTCAATTGATAGCATGGGGGGGTTATTCGGTATTTATATCGTTATTTCAATGTTGGTTGGCTTATCGACATTGATATGGCACTTGGGATTTGTATTTTTTGTAAGAAGATTCGTGTATGGTTTTTCGATTAAACACTATTTTTCTAATTACTGGATACAGATGTTTCCGTTTTTGTTTGCCACAGCCTCAGAATCGTTATCGATGCCTCTTAATCTTGTTTTGGTTAATAAACATTTTCCCGGGATAAACAAAATGATAAAAGACTTTACCGTTTCGATTGGAAGTTATATAGGCATTAATGGAACTACGATATGTGTGTTTGTAATGGCTGCATTCGTAGCGAAATTAGTTGGGGTTGAGCTTTCTTTTGTCGAGCTTTTTATAAGTATACCCATTGTGATTATTATAGGGCTTGGGGTGCCTGGCATCCCTGGTGAATTGCTGCTTTTTGGCGCTCCCCTTGCAGCTTTTTATAATCTGCCCGCTGCGGTTTCCACCATTTTTATAACGATATATGTAGGACTACAGTTAGGGCTGCCGGATTCGTTTCGCTCAGGAGTTAATTCCACAGACAATAGCCTGGTCTGTATCTATATGAACTCGGTATATAAAGAAAAAATATAACAGGTATTAAAGGGTATTAGAAACACTATCTTTATAATTCAAACAGAATAGTTCAACTTGGTTCCGCCGGGGAACCTAAGTCCCAAGTCAGTTGTTTGTCCTGTACACGAGGAAATGTGCTTATAAGCATAGACAAGTATATTGCAGACCCATCTATTGCTTAGGAAGCCAGGATTAGGTGTGCTAAACTCTGATGACCAATGGCTTCGTTGCCGATTTTACTGTGCAGTCTCGCACCTCCTGTCATATCACCTCAATTAATCTTTGCCGCAGGTGAGTCCGCTGTCGCGTAGCCACTATGCACTCAAACACCGAAAACTGAATCCTCTGCCCATAATCCTGACACGCGTTCGCTGCCCTCCGCCCCTGCGTGAGGGGCGACCTGAGGACGATATAGACAAATGGCGTACTGACATGTTTCAATCCACGCCCCTGCGTGAGGGGCGACCTCCTGCCAGTATGTGCCGGCTGCCTTCCACTGTGTTTCAATCCACGCCCCTGCGTGAGGGGCGACTCGTATCAAATGGGTTAAACGGCAATCTAATGAGTGTGCCTTCCTTGCGGTCATTTATTGCCATCTCGACTGGAACCACAAAATCTTCAATTCTAATGCTATATTCGCCGGAGAAAATATTTGGTGTTTCAGTAACTGCAAATACTGATTTAAAGCCGACACCGAATTTCCCGATTGCAGTCAAATCAGTCTTTTTTGTGGAATTACCGTAGCCTGTAACTCCTTCAATATCTTTGAAATCGAAATCTCTTCCGTTATGACGAATATCGAGCTTGTCTTCAAAGAGTTCGAAACTCACCGCCTTTGCGGAAGCATCTTCAGCATTCTGAAGTATTTCATAGACAAAATGAGACGGGTCGTTATATAGGCCAGCCAAGAGGCTATCAAAGTCGAAGTTATTTTCTCGCGAGCTTGCTACCCAGTTTTTCCTTTTCGTATTAAGCTCTGCCAAATCCATTTCACGCATACAATCTCCTTGATTACCATTATGGTACTGTCGCCAAAGTCTGCGCCATGAAGTGTAACAATGATATCAGTCATCGCCACAATTTGTCAAATCGTGCCGGATTAGTCGCCGAATAAATCACGGTGTGCTGAATATTCCTATGGCCTAAATAGTCCTGAATGAGCCGCGTATCCGCGCCTTGGTCTGCAAGGGCAAAGACGTAAGCATGGCGTAACATATGAGGGACACGGTTAATCCCGGGGACACAATACTGAACTCCTGACTGCTATACTATTCAAACGTCAAACACAGGGGAAAATCAACTCATAACTTAAGCGGAATAGAAACAGGAGCACGTTGCCTTATTTCAGCTTCTGACCTCCTGCCTGTCAGCTTTTTCATGGCGCGCATTTCTGAAATAAAGTAAGATATCAATAATTACCATCAGACAGTTCATAATATATAAATATATGACAGCGTCAAAGCAATAAAGAAACTTGTGGGTAATCCCCGACAGGTATCCTAGTAGAACGATAAACAAAAAACAGATGCTTTTACCTTCGTTTTTCCCCGACTTGTATGTTTTATATATCGAAAAAGGCCAGGCTGAACCAAAACATACTAACATTGTCATCTCAAATATGCTCATTTGCGGCCTCCTTCGGGTTAATAGTGCTCATGACACACGGCAAGCCTATTCGCCGCCCGATTATGATAATATATCACATGGTTTTTTTAACAGGCATACCGCTGCAAATGTTAACCGCATTCGCCGTCGATATCTGCGTGGGCGACCCCCGATGGTTTCCCCATCCTGTCATATATATCGGCAGGTTGATAAATTTTCTGGAAAGGCAGATGCGCAGGCCGGCAAGGCCGCCGCTTTATAATCTAATCACGGGCGCGATTGCCGTAGTAATTACTGTAGGTGTTACATATGGTGCGGCGTATCTGTTTACCGGAGTTCTCTTACTGCCGCTCAGGCAATATACAATATTTAATAGTATTTCACTCTATGATTTGACAGCAGGCGTAACCGGCTCATTGGTGCTGGCTCAAAATGGGCTTATCAGGTCGGTATTACTAGTGAGAGATAAACTTGAATGTGCAGACGAAGAGGGGGCAAGGGCGGCAGTTGCCATGATAGTCGGCAGAGACACGAAGGCACTTACGAAAGAGGCAATAGCGCGCGCCGCCATCGAGACCGCCGCCGAAAATACCTCGGACGCGGTAATCGCCCCTCTGTTTTACTTTGCCATCGGAGGGCTGCCCCTCGCGTTAGCGTATAAGGCGGTTAATACGCTTGATTCTATGATTGGTTACAAGAATGAAAAATATTTATACTTCGGACGTGCCGCCGCCAAACTTGACGATATTGCTAATTATATCCCAGCGCGCCTGACCGGTATTGTCATGGTCTTAGCGGTATTTGCAATTAGTATTGTAAAATTGTTACGCTCTACGATAGGGGGATTGCCCGTGATGAGCAACGAAGAAGGACATTCAGATGAGGGCGGCCAGAGGTCAGCCTTAGCGCCTTTCACACAGAGCCTGACAACTACGCTGAGAGACGGCAGAAAACACTCCAGCCCAAACGCCGGTATCCCGGAAGCGGCGATGGCCGGGGCGCTTGGCATAAGACTTGGAGGCCCGTCATACTACGGCGGCACATTAGTCGAAAAGCCCTATATCGGCAGGGCAGACGAGCCGCTGAGCGTGTCAAAAATAACCGACGCAGCGGCGATAACGGCAGTATCTTCTTTTATCGGCTTGCTGGTATTGATGTTTATATTGTTTGGCGCAGATGCCACCTATGGAGCGGCTGATAATCAGTCCATCTCCGGCAACATCTTTACCGAAACCGGCAATCAATTTACCGTCTTGCTGGTCGATAAACATACCAGTCAACTCCACATAGCAGAGGTCAAAGACAACATGCCACAGATTTCAAAAAGCTATGGCGCCTTATATGGCAGAAACGACGGCGACAAGCTCAAAGAAGGCGACAACAAGACCCCTGAGGGATTTTACTATATAACAAATTATATACCGCCGGAACAACTCGACACTACCCTCTACGGCGGCGGCGCCTATACGCTGAATTACCCGAATATCATGGATAAGAACAAGGGTAAGACGGGCCGCGGCATATGGATACACGGGCGCGGCGCTGAAAGAAATAACGAAAAAACACAGGGCTGCGTCTCCCTGTCAAACAGCGATCTTGCGAATCTCAGGCCTTTCAATCTGTTGGGAGCGCCGGTAATCATATCAGGCAGCCTTGAGTTCCTGAGCGCCGAAGACTATAAAAAGCGCAAGAATAAATACATGGATAGGTTTAAGGGATTCATCGGCTCATGGGAAAAAGGCGATTTCGAGGGTTTTATAAACTACTTCGACACCAAATTCAGAGGCTATGACGGCCTGTCTGCAAAGAATTATCTGAATAAAAAGAAACGGCTTATGCGCACTAACCCCAAAAGAAGGATAGTCGTCTCAAACGTCAACATCTTTAAAGAAGACACCGCTAAACTTATGTACAGCTTCAACCAGCTCTACTGCGCCGACAACCTGCTCTCTTACGGCAGCAAGAGGCTCTACCTCATGGCCGAAAAAGAGGACGACTACAGGATCGTTGCCGAGGAGTTTACACAACTGGAGATGGAACCGTTTATTGAAAAGAACGTTATCTCAACAGTCAATAAATGGAAGGCCGTATGGCAGGCCAAAGATATAGAAAAATACATCTCATTCTACGGCAGCTCATTCACGTCGGACACAATGGACATAAAAAAGTGGAAGGCACACAAAAAGGACATTTTTAAAAAAACCAAGGCCATCAAAATCAAGCTCACCGAGATGAAACTGAAGACCGTCTCGCCCAGAAAGGTGGTCGTTTCGTTTATGCAGGAATACACGTCGGGAGATGTGGCGGACAGGGGGATTAAGACACTGGTGCTGAGCGGCTGTCCGGGCGATTACAAGATAGTGGGAGAGGCGTGGGACCCGGCCTGAAGATACGCAGGGATACGGGGGCGCAGGGGAAATCCTTTGAATCTGGGATAAAGTGATTGACAGCACATGCAAACAGTGTCATAATGGCACGATAAATAGGATGTTTTCCTTAGACAGTGCCATTATGGCATTATAGTTTTTATCATTTAATCGTTGGAGAGGCGTGTGGATCTGAGTGTGTTGGTTGTAGAAGAGCGGGAGAGGCCGGTGTGGGAAAAGGCCAGAAATTATTTAAAGAGAAAAAAACTTAAATTATTTTCTGCGTCTTCCGTGAAGGAGACCTACAAAATATTAAACAGAGAACCCGTCAATATCGTGCTTTCCGACTTTAATTTAAAGAATATCAACAGCCTCAATTTCCTAAAAAAAATAAAGACGCTCAGGCCGGATGTCGAGATAATTTTTCTTTCCGAGCGCGTGCCGCTATCCAGGGCGATGGAGGCGATGAAGGCCGGCGCGTATGATTTCTATGAGTTTCCCATCAACATGAAGCTCCTTATGACCGTAATAGAAAAGGCGGCTGAAAAGCAAACCCTGTACATAGAGAAGATGAAACTGGAGAAGAAGTTCAAAGAGCGCGTCAACTATGGAAACATAATCGGCAGGAGCAAGGCCATGCAGTATGTCATCGACATAGTGGACTCTGTGGCGTCGAAAAACGTGAATATCCTGATAACCGGCGAAACCGGCACGGGCAAAGAGATGATAGCCAACGCAATCCACTACAACAGCAGCCGCGCTTTAAAACCATATGTTAAGGTCAATTGTGCCGTGTTCAACGAAGGCATCCTGGAGTCTGAATTGTTTGGACACGAAAAGGGCGCCTTCACGGGGGCTGCGGCAAGAAGGCTGGGGCGTTTTGAGCTGGCAAACGGCGGCACGATATTCCTCGATGAAATAGCCGATTTGCCGCTTGGCACACAGATTAAGCTGTTGCGAATCCTGCAGGAGAAAGAGTTTGAGCGTGTCGGCGGCAACGAGACAATAAAGGTTGACGTCAGGGTCATCGCGGCCACAAACAGGGACCTCAGAAGGCTTATCGACGAGGGCAGGTTCAGGGACGACCTCTACTATCGCCTCAATGTAGTCAAGATCGAACTGCCCGCACTCAGGGAGAGAAAAGAGGATTTTCCTCTCCTTGCCAGCTATTTCATCAATAAGCTGAACGAAGAGAAAGGCTATAAAATCAAGGGCATATCGAAGGACGCGATGCAGACGCTCCTGAGTTACCAGTGGCCGGGAAATGTGAGAGAGCTTGAAAACGCCCTTGAGTCGGCCATGGCGCTGGCAAAAAAGGATTTCATCGATGCCAGTTATCTGCCGGCGTTTTTACTTATGTCAGAACCAGAACACAGCGACTGCTATCGGATCTCCAACAATCTCACCCTTTCCGAGGTCGAACGTGAACTCATACGCCTCACCCTCAATAAAACGAACGGTAATAAGACCGCCGCCGCAAAGGCACTCGGCATAGGGCTGAGAAGCCTCCACAGAAAGATAAAGGAAATCAAGACGCCGGCGCCATGATAAGATTAAGCCGCGGCACTACGAAATTGCGCGCAGGGCAATCGTGCCATTATGGCACTATGCTGGATGTGTCAGAAGACAAGGAATGTCCGTGAAAAGGCCATTAAAAGGCATGGCCTTGACAGATTTTAAATGAAACCATACTGGCATGAATATTGCATATAATTATAAGGCGCAGTAAATCCTTCATTCTGGAGGATCAAAAAACTTTGAGCATACCGGAGAGAGATGAAAAACACTACACTTTCGCAGGAGGAAGAACCTCCAAGTTTGCAAAGCACACAGCTATTCGACTATGAGCTTAAACCGTCAGGCTCGATTGTCCGTAAATTGTGGCCCGCCGTAACTGCCGATGACTGGAACGACTGGTACTGGCAGCTCTCAAACAGATTAAGATCGGTATATGCCCTCGCGGCATTATTCGATTTAAAACCGCATCATACAGCGAAATATAAACAGTTAATAGAGAAGTACCATTATTCTATAACGCCTTATTACTTATCTCTGATTGACTGGACTGACCCGCATGACCCGATAAGGCGGCAGTGTGTCCCGGACCTTCAGGAGATAGAATACATGAACGAGGGAGATAATGACCCTCTCGAAGAGGAAAATGACACTCAGGTTGCCGGCCTCGTCCACAGGTATCCGGACAGGGTGCTGATGCTGGTTACTAATCAGTGTGCAATGTACTGCCGCCACTGTACGCGAAAGAGGATATGGCAGGATGGAGAGTCGATAAGGAGCAAAAAGGATTTACTTGCAATGGTAAACTACGTAAAGGGTGTGCCGGAGGTAAGAGAGGTAATCATCTCTGGCGGCGACCCGTTGACGATGAATATAGAGACGCTGGACTGGTTTTTAGGGGAGTTAAAGACAATTTCTCACCTCGAGGTAATAAGAATAGGGACGAGAATCCCTGTCGTATTGCCGATGAGGATAACCGATGAGCTTGCCGGTATGTTATCGAGACACAGGCCGCTCTGGATAAATACGCAGTTTAACCACCCGCGCGAGGTAACTCCGGAGGCGCAGGAGGCCTGTGATAAGCTTCTTAGGGCGGGCATACCGGTGTCCAACCAATCCGTCTTACTCAAGGGCGTAAACGACTCTGTTGCGACGATGAAGGCCCTCTGCCACGCGCTTCAGAGGATAATGGTACGGCCTTATTACCTATACCAGTGCGACCCGGTAAAGGCAGCCGGGCATTTCAGGACAAGCATTTGGAAGGGCATAGAGATAATTGAGCAGATGCGTGGATTTACGGGCGGACTATGCGTACCCACATTTGTGGTGGACGCACCGGGAGGCGGCGGCAAGGTGCCCCTTCAGCCGTTTTATCTCCTTTCGGCCACTGAGGACGAGGTAACACTCAGAAACTACGAGGGGATGATTATCAGGTATCACAATCCCATTGATAAAGACCGCAAAGAGCGCCCCGCGCGTGAGCAAAAAAGCTGCAAGGTCCCGGTTGACGCAGCCCGCTATAAAAGAAGAAAGGAAAAAACACTGTTTTCAGAAAAGGCGCAATGAACATCGGCCTGACGTTTGACCTCAGAAGGCAATACGAGGAAATGGGTCTGTCCAAAGAGGAGACCGCCGAGTTTGACTCAGAAGAAACCATAGATTGCCTTGAGCAGGCCATTAAAAACTCTGGTCACACGGTATCGCGTATCGGCAATATCAGGAGCCTAGTAGAGAAACTTGCCGCTGGCATGAGATGGGACCTTGTCTTTAACATCTCAGAGGGCCTCTATGGAAGGAGCAGAGAGGCGCAGATACCTGCCCTGCTCGAGGCATATGCCATTAACTATACCTTTAGCGACCCGCTTACGCTTGCCCTGTCTCTGGACAAGGCAATGGCAAAGGCCGTCGTGCGTTCATACACTGTGCCGACGCCGGATTATTGCGTCGTAGATTCTATGGAGTGCCCGGCCTTATCACAATTAGAATTGGGCGCTCCGTTTAAAGGTTTCCCATTGTTTATAAAACCCCTCTCTGAAGGCACGGGCAAGGGTATCGACACCTCGTCTATTGTCTGGAGCGAGAGACAATTCAGAGAGCGCTGCGAGTTTGTCCTGAGTACGTACAGGCAGCCGGCCATTGTGGAGGAGTATCTGCCCGGCAGGGAATTCACTGTCGGCGTCATAGGCACAGGGAAAAACGCGCGCGCCGTGGGAACTCTCGAAGTAAAGCTGCTTGACAATGCCGACCCTTTGGTGTATTCATATGCCAACAAGGAATTCTGCGAAGAGAGGGTCAAATATGTGCTCTGCCGCGACGAGGCAATTGTCAAAGAGGCATCGGCGATAGCGTTAGCGGCATACAAAGCTCTGGGATGCAGGGACGCGGGCAGAGTTGATTTAAAATGCGACGCCACGGGGCGTCTTTCATTTATCGAGATAAACCCGCTTGCCGGCCTCCACCCTTCGCACTCGGACTTGCCCATATTATGTGCCCTCAACGGCATCGGCTATGATGAGTTGATCTCAGGGATAATTGAATCCGCCTCAGAGCGCAGCGCAAAACACACACGACTTGGGCAGACGACAGCTGCAATACTGTGAAAATAGCAGTCGTTCATGAACAAATCATCGCGGGAAGGCCGGACTCCGAGGACACCCTCGATGAGCTTAACGTTGTAACCCAGGCGCTTCAAAATCTCGGCATTAAATATGAGACTCTTACATTTGGCGGCGGCTTAAAGGCGCTCGATGAGCTGCTTGCGCTGCTTTCCGCGTTTTCGCCTGATGTGGTATTCAATTTAGTTGAAAGCCACGAGCGGGGGCAGCGGCTGTTTCCCGCGGTATGCGGATTGATAGAGCTTGCCGGAGTTCCATTTACCGGCTCAGCGTACGATGCCCTCCTGAGCACGACAAATAAGATTATTGCCAAATCAATGATGAAGGCCGCTGGTATTGCCACGCCTGAGTGGCATGTTTATTATGACGGTGTTATTCCATCTCTCAGGCCAGGAATCCCCTATATTGTGAAACCCTCGTCTGAGGACGCCTCGGTTGGTATCGACGATACATCTGTGTTTTACGACCACGAAAAACTTCTGGCGTCATTGCCTGAAACCTTCGGCATACACAAGCAGCCGCTCCTGATAGAGGAATTTATTAAAGGAAGAGAAATAAATGTCTCCATCATCGAGCATAAGGACGGCGAGCTGGAGGTCTTCCCTGCCGCCGAGATAATATTTCGGGATTGGCCTATGGATAAACCAGCAATAGTTAATTACGATGCGAAATGGCTGCCGCAGTCCTTCGAATACAATAACACGCTGAGGCGGTTTAATCCTGAAGGTATCGACATCAGAGACGTCAGAGAAACCGCGTTAGAGTGCTGGCGGGTCTTTGGACTGAGGGGATACGGGCGGGTTGACATGCGTATAAGTGATGCGGGCGGCCTGTATGTCATCGAGGTAAACGCCAATCCCTGCATATCTGGTGATTCGGGATATATGTCTGCAGCCGCAGAATCCGGCTATTCCGGGACAGATGTCGTCAGAATGATAATCGAGGCATCGCTGCTCACCCAAAATGCCCAATCAGGACAGGCAATTGATTAAACTAAGGACAACTGCCGCGACATCTGACATAGCGGCGGTACGGCAAATCCTCGATTCAACCGGCGTGTTTCACCCGAGGGAAGCAGCCGTGGCGATAGAGCTGCTTGAGGATAAACTCACAAACCAAGAACAAAGTGAATACAATTTCATATTCGCTGAGCTTGATAGCACCGCCATAGGTTACCTATGCTACGGCCCGATAACGATGACCGAGGCAGGGTATGACGTTTACTGGATAGCCGTGCGAAAAGATGTGCAGCGCACAGGGGCAGCGGGGCTGTTGATAGAAGAGGCGCAAAGGCGCATAATCGACACCGGCGGTAAGTTTGTTTACATAGAAACCTCCACGAAAGACATCTATAACCCAGCGCGTGAGTTTTACATAAAACACGGCTATACCTGTGTAGCCACAGTACCGCACTACTACGCTGAAAACGACGATAAGGCCGTGTTTATGAAGCAATTACGCTGACAGGGACATTGTCACTGACGGGGGGTATGTTGCAAAACTGACCTGCCTTATGACATAATAATTCAGAGAGGACGATGAGAGTATGAAAAAAGCGGTCAATGTGATAGTGTTAACATTGTTACTTTCAGTGATACTCCCTTCATGGGCATACGCGGATGGTTTCACCCAACAAGACAGGGAACGGCTAACCCGCGTCGAAGATCGGTTATCGCGCGTCGAAGAGAGGTTGACACGTGTCGAAGAAGGTTTAAAGAGTACCAACCAGCGTATGGATGACGGTTTTAAGAGTACCAACCAGCGCATGGATGACGGTTTTAAGAGTATCAGCCAGCGCATGGATGATAGTTTAAAGAATACCAACCAGCGCACAGAGGATGGCTTTAACGCTATAAATCACCGGCTGGGCGACATATACGGGTTGATGTATGTACTTATTGGCGGTATGCTTACGTTAGTGGGTTTTGTCTTATGGGACAGGCGAACAACGCTCGCCCCTGCTATCAGAAAGAACATGGAAATTGAAGAGCGCGCGGAAAAAAATTGTGAGCACCCTTAAAGAAGTTTCTGCTAAAGACTCCAATGTAGCCGAGGCCATGAAACACGCTGGCCTTTTGTGATAAGCGTAATATACGGCAGAGGTTGTGCGGCTGCCCCCCTACAACCCAGCCAGTGCATATATGAAATCCATATTAAGATTACTCTTCAGCAGCTCCGCTAACCTGTCTATGGCGGCGTCTTTTTCCGCGGCATAAATGACCGGGGTCTCAAGCGGAGGCAGACCTTTTCTTTGCCTCAGTCCGTTTATTAAATCCCTGCGAAATGCGTCGTTATCGAAAATACCGTGTATATATGTTCCCCATACGCCATTCTTAACCGCACCGTCATTGTCCTGGTTGCCGCCGATGACAAACGCCGGTGTATCAGTTCCCGCACCCGCCGTCTGGCCCATGTGGATTTCATAGCCCGTCAGGGCGCTGTGCGCATTTTTTACGTATGGGATTTGCCCCGCCGCCGTCTCCGCTATGACCTGCCGCGTGGTCTTCGTTTCATTAAACACCGTCGCCGTATCAAGCAGGCAGAGGCCGGGAACTTTCACCTCAGCGCTTTCAATCCTCATGGGGTCTTCGATTGTCCTGCCAAGCATCTGGTATCCCCCGCAGAGGCCGATGAGCGGGATGCCCTTGTTTACCGCCTGTTTGATAATCTTATCGAGGCCGGCTTCTCTTAATATCGTGAGGTCTGCGATTGTATTCTTGGAACCCGGGATTATTATTAAATCTGTATTTATTATGTCTTCGGGGCGGCGGCTTATTACGAGTTCCACGTCCTGCTCATACTGAAACGGCTGAAAATCGGTGAAATTCGATATGTACTTATGCCTCAGCACCGTTATCTTTATGGAGGCATGAGACGAGCCAGCCGCCCGTCCCTTCGCGCGAGTATCCAGCACCAAGCCGTCCTCCTCCGGCAGCCCCATGTCGGTAACATATGGCAGGACGCCGATGACTGGAATGCCCGTTCTGTCTTCGATTAGTTTATTGCCCGGCAGGAGGATATTTATATCGCCGCGAAATTTGTTTATTATAAATGCCTTAATCAGGCGCGCGTCCTCGTCATTTAAGAGTGCCGCAGTGCCATAGAGAGATGCGAATACCCCTCCCCTGTCGATGTCGCCGACAAGAATGACCGGCGAGCCGGTGTGCCTTGCAACCGCCATATTTACGATTTCCCTGTCCATGAGATTAATCTCTGCCGGACTTCCCGCTCCCTCGATGACTATAAACTCATAGGCGGCGCTCAATTCGTCCCACGCGTGTGTTACAGCACCCCAGAAGATTTCCTTATTCGCATAAAACTCCGCCGCCTGCATCGTCTTAGCCACCTTGCCCAGCACTATGACCTGGGAGCCGCTCTCACCGGAAGCCTTTAGCAGAATTGGGTTCATATAGACAGAAGGAGCAATGCCAGCGGCTGCGGCCTGCGTGGCCTGAGCAGTGCCTATCTCCCCGCCGTCTGCCGTTACGAATGAATTCAGGGCCATGTTCTGAGCCTTAAACGGCGCCACGGCAAGCCCCATGTCTTTGGCGAATATCCTGCACAGCCCGGCGGCTATCAGGCTCTTACCAACCCCTGAGCCGGTTCCCTGAATCATTATCGATTTAGGCATAGCTCCGGCACATAGTTCATGAGTTTTACCACTGGGACGCCATCATAGAAATCTATTATGTTGAGACATATAAAGTCCTGCTCAACCCGAAATATGTGTGAGAGCGGGATGCCAAGTATGTCGCATAGTATGACCCTGTTTACCCCGCCGTGCGCCACAACGGCTATAGTTTCGTTCTCGTGGTCTTTTACGATACTATAAAACGCCGGGAGCGTCCTCAAACTTACGTCTTGTGTGCTTTCACCGCCAACAGGACTGAAATTAAGCGGGTCGCCTGCCCAACTTGCAAATTCCTTTGGATAGGCAGCCTCTATCTCGTCAAACGTCATGCCCTCCCATGCGCCAAAATGCCGCTCGCGAAGGCCGGCCATCGGCACGGGCGTGATGCCGAAGGGCTGTCCGATGGTCTCAGCGGTCTTTACCGCGCGAATAAGGTCAGAGCAAAATATACGGTTGGGGGCATCCAGATTTTTAATGAATCCGGCAAGGCGCGCGGCCTGCTTTACGCCCTCATCAGACAGCGGCACATCGATATGGCCCTTGTATCGCCTTTCATGCGCATCGACGGTCATCCCGTGGCGAATCAGATAAACCCGCGTTGGCATAAGTGACCTCCCGTCGTTATCGTCAGATATATCAAAAAAATCAGTTCACTGACCTCAATAAACGCCCCTAAAGTATCACCCGTCAGGCCGCCAAAACGCTTCAGGAAAAATGACCCGCTGATTTTAGCGGCAACGGCGATTATAATTATTATCGCAATAGAATGGAAAGAGACACACGGGACGCCGCAGCCGGTATTCAGCGACAGGTTTAACAGCGTTACAATCAAAAACATAAACCCTGCCGCCAAGGAAAACTCTTTTGCGCCGGTATGCTCAATAAATATACATCCAAGCCCCTCTGACCTCGCGCTCTTGCCTGTGAACATAGCCGCAGTAGCGGCAAACCGTCCGGCAGCGGGATAGGTCAGGAGGACAAAGGCGCTTGAGATTTGGGCGTTCATAAGTAAGTTTTTCAGCAGAGCGTATTTTAAAAGCAGGGTAAGCACAATGGCGGCAACTCCGATTGGGCCGGCCGCACCACTTTTCATTATCAGTAGCCTATCCGTGGGCGTCCTTTTTGCGGCAAGGGCGTCAAACGTGTCCGATACCCCATCGAGATGCAGCCCCCCTGTGATTACCGCCCCAACTAATATTACCACAACGGCGCACACCTCTATGGGTAGCACATATTTAAGCGCAGCATAGCACAAGAAATACGCACTACCCATGATAAGGCCAACCACGGGAAATACAGAAGAACTCCTACCAATGCCGCTTTCATCCCATACGTGACTGTCCGCCCGCTTAAACGGCAGGGGTATTATCGTCAAAAACTCAAACGCCGCGGCAATTCTCTTTATCATCTAAACACTACGACAATTCCATCATGCCAGAAACAATTCCATTTGGGCAGGTTCCTCTCGTACGAAACTAATCGGGTATTTACTGTTAAAACACGCGTAGCAGTAGTCTTCGGGATTTGGCAGCACAGACTTAAGTCCCTCAAACGACAGATATGAAAGCGAGTCCGCGGTAATAAACCTTCTTATCTCCTCGACCTGGTGTGTGGAGGCAATGAGTTCATTGCGCGTTGGGGTGTCAATACCATAAAAACACGGGCTTATCGTGCAGGGGGAGCTGATTCTTACGTGAACCTCGGCGGCCTTGCCCACCTCTCTGATCATCTTGACGATTTTCTTACTGGTCGTCCCTCTGACGATGGAATCATCGACGACAACGACCCTCTTACCTTTGAGAATGCTTTGAACGGGATTTAATTTTATTTTTACGCCAAAGTGGCGAATATTCTGTTTGGGTTCTATGAATGTACGCCCAATGTAGTGATTTCTCACGAGGCCAAAGTCAAAGGGGATTATGCTCTGGTTGGCATAACCGATTGTGGCAGGGACGCCGGAGTCAGGGACGGGGATGACGACATCGGCATCGACATAGGACTCAATAGCCAGCTGCCTGCCCAGTGCCTTTCTTATGCGGTGGACGTTTGTGCCGCCGAAGATTAAGCTGTCCGGGCGGGAGAAATATATAAACTCAAATGCGCAGTGCGCCCTCCTTACACTTCGTATTGCCCTTATGGAGTTTATACCGTTTTTATTTATTATAACCATCTCACCCGGCTCTATGTCCCTGATATATGATGCCCCGATAAGGTCGAAGGCACATGTCTCCGAGGCCACCACATAGGCGCCGTCTATCGTTCCCATACACATCGGGCGCACGCCGAAGGCGTCTCTGACGGCAATTAACTCGTCTTCTGTCAATATGAGCAGGCTGAATGCGCCTTGTATCTGGTTGACTGCCTCTATGATTTTCTCCTCCGATGTGCGGGCGTCCGAATGGGCTATCAAGTGGACTATGACTTCGCTGTCGGCGTTGGACTGGAAAATAGCGCCGTCTCGTTCGAGCGCCTCTTTCAGCGCCATAGCATTTGTGAGATTGCCGTTATGGGCTATGGACAACGAACCGAGAGATGAGTTAACCATGATGGGCTGCACGTTTTTCTGGGCGTTGCCGCCTGCCGTTGAGTATCTGTTATGTCCAATGGCGCTATCACCCGGAAGCCTTTTCAGGCGCTTTTCACTAAATATCTCCGACACATAGCCAAGAGATTTCTCCAGATGAAACGTTCGTCCGTCAGACGAGCATATGCCCGCCCCTTCCTGCCCCCTGTGCTGCAGGGAGTAAAGGCCCAGATAGGTCATGTTGGCGGCCTCCGGGTGCCCATAAATTCCAAATATCCCACACTCTTCCTTCATGTCATATATGTTCATTTTTGGTTGAGTCCCCTCTCTAATGAAGTGTCATAAATGGATTTCAAGTCACTTACCGGCACATCGATAAGCGTTTCACCCTTGGCCTTAATGAGTAAGACATCTCCGCCTGTTTTGCCGATTTGAGTTATGGGAAGTCCTGCCGCCTCTACAGCGGCCATGACTTCGGCGGCATTCTCAGAAGCCGTGCTTATAAGCACTCGCGTTGCAGATTCTCCAAACAGCAGCGCGTCCGTTCTCATTGAATACTGGCCCATGTCAATCTCTGCCCCTATAAGCGCGCCAAACGTTGCCTCAGCAGCCGTAACGGCAAGGCCGCCCTCTGAGCAGTCATGGGCAGAGCGCAACAGCCCGCGACCATTAAGTTCAACAAGCGCCTTATGAAGTAAGTGTTCTTTCTCTGGATCGATAGCGGGAGGCAGCCCGCGCTCTATGCCGTGACAGACATAAAGATACTCACTGCCGCCAAGCTCTTCCCTCGTCTGCCCTATCAACATAATGACATCCCCTGCACTTTTAAACCACTGGGTCAGCGCCTTGTCAGCGTCCTCTAAAACGCCTACGACGGCTATTGTTGGCGTAGGGAAAATGGCCTCGCCTTTTGTTTCGTTATACAGGCTTACATTGCCGCTGATGACCGGGGTATTAAGGGCGCGGCAGGCGGCGCTTATGCCTTCCACCGCCCCGATGAACTGCCACATCACCTCTGGTTTTTCCGGGTTTCCGAAGTTCAGATTGTCGGTAACAGCAAGCGGCCTCGCCCCAGAACAGGCAACATTCCGGGCGGCCTCGCACGCGGCGTGAACTGCGCCGAGATATGGGTCAAGCCAGCAGTAACGGCTGTTGCAATCCACCGACATGGCAAGGGCCTTCTTTGTACCCTTTACTCTGACAACGGCGGCGTCTGAGCCTGGCCTGACGATTGTGTCCGTACGAACCATGTGGTCATACTGCTGCCAAACCAGCTCCTTCGAGGCAATCGACGGGCACGACAGGAGTTTTCTTAACGCATCATTACAGCTGTTTGAGTTAATTGTATCCGGGATTTTCGATAAATCGAGCGTGTTGAGCGCATCCTGATTAGCCGGCCTTTTTGACGGCCTGTCGTAGATTGGGGCATCGGTTGAGATCTTTGTCGCCGGTATTTCAGCCGCCATTTTGCCGTGCCAGTTCACTCTTAAAAAACCATCGCCCCCAACTTTACCGATTACGACGGCGTCGAGGTCCCACTTTTTAAATATATCGATAAGCGCGTCCTTATTTTCCTTCTCCACCACAAGCAGCATTCGCTCCTGGCTTTCTGAGAGCATTATTTCATAGGGTATCATGCCCTCGGCACGAAGCGGCACAAGGGATAGCTCAAGCTCCACGCCTGTCTCTGCCCTTCCCGCCATTTCCGAGGACGAGGACGTAAGCCCAGCCCCGCCCATATCCTGAATCCCAACGATAAGGCCCTTGTCCATTGCCTCGAGGCACGCCTCAAGCAGGAGTTTTTCAGTGAATGGGTCACCTATCTGCACGTTTGGTTTCTTTTGCTGGGCGTCGTCTGTGAACTCCTCGGAGGCCATAGTAACGCCATGAATGCCGTCTTTGCCGGTTTTTGAGCCGGCGTAGATGATGAGATTGCCGTCTCCGCTTGCCTTGCCATAAAATATTCTGTCTTTTTTCACAATACCGACATTAAACACGTTTACTAAAATATTCCCCGCGTAACAGGGGTGGCAGTATATCTCGCCGCCTACTGTAGGGACGCCGATGCAGTTGCCATAACCGGCAATCCCGGATACGACGCCGCCGAAGAGGTGTTTATGATAGGGGTCTGAAAGCGGGCCAAACCTAAGTGAATTGAGGCTTGCCACCGGCCTTGCCCCCATTGTGAAAATATCCCTCAAAATGCCGCCCACGCCGGTTGCCGCCCCTTCGTATGGTTCGATGTATGAGGGATGGTTATGGGATTCCATTTTAAACACGGCGGCCAGGCCGTCTCCGATGTCGATAACGCCGGCGTTTTCGCCCGGGCCTTGAATGACCCACGGCGCTTCAGTCGGCAGTTTTTTCAGGTGGAGGCGGGAACTTTTGTACGAGCAGTGCTCACTCCACATAACCGAAAAGATACCCAATTCGGTAAAAGTGGGGACCCGGCCAAGTATGCTAACGATACGGCCATATTCGACGGGCGTTAACCCGTGATCTTTTATCAGTTCTTCAGTTATTAAGGGTTCTTTCACTTAGACGACCCGTTCACTGGATTACACAATAAGGAATTCTCTTATCTTAACACAATCGGCAAAATAATGTCGTATGAAAAAAAAGTTGGGTAGTATGAGCTGGCGCAGGTGTTTTACTCGAAGATGTCTTTAATATCGACTTGCAGCCCTTCTATCACTTTAGACGTAACCACGCCTTCAAAGGCCGCAACCGAATGCAGCTTATACGTATCTCCTTCAAGGGTTAATATCTCAACGGTTTTTAGTTCCGGCATGACGATCCAGTACTCTGGAACGCCATATTTCTCATAAATTGCCTTTTTGATTTCAGTATCATATTCATAACTGCTTGGAGATACTATCTCACAAACCATGTCCGGCACGCCGCGCACCCAGTCCTGCAAGATGCCCTCATTTTCCTTCTTCACAAACAGTATATCGGGTTGGAGCCTGTTAATTCCTTCTTCGAAGATGACATCGAGAGGGGCAAAATATAACTGTCCCAAATTACCCGTCTCAATATGTTGGTGTATGATAAAGACCAGATTGCCGGAAATACTCTGATGTTTAGCGAATGGACAAGGCCGCACGACTTCCACCCCGTGGATGATTTCGGTTAAGTCTAAATCGCTTTCTATGGTTTGCATGATGATATTATACCGCTGAACTGATGGTTTTGTCTATGCGCTCATGGAAGACAACGAACGCAGCTTGTCGCGAAAATAACAAAAACTCGGGGATTTGTTTGTTTCCACATCCATGTGAGGGGTGATGGCTATAGCCCATTCAAATTTTTTGGCGCCAACGCCACGTGTCGCTTTCAGTTGTGCCGCCCCGCCAAGATAAATAGCATCTGCCAACGTCTCCCATGTACCGCATATATGTAAGCGTCTAAATAACCCCACCCATATATTTGACGCCAAGGGCATCCCTATCGACAGATTGCGGGAGCAGGGATTTGTAATCGTCTTCAGTCTTGGAATATGGCAGTCGTTCAAAGATATAGCGTA
>JADFYO010000024.1 GCA_015233015.1 Nitrospirota bacterium
ATGCATATATCCCACAGTCAAACAACAAGGTTGGGTAGTTACCATAATTGTTTACCACTAATATCTGGCCTACCCCCTCATAAAGCTCTATGTTAAGTTTCTTTAGCGACTTTGTCATGCTTTGAGTTGGTTCAATGTCAGTCCATACAAAAGTTAACGCGGTGTTTCCAAGCATATCCCCAACATCGTAGTTATCATATTCCCTTAGAGTATCGGTAAGGCAACTAATCCCAAATATCTTTATAGCATTCTTATCAAAAATCATTTTATCCTCCTTTGTATGTTTTTCTTCTTGTGTTATTATACATAAGCACAGTAACTATTAGAAATACTTCTGTTCTCTATCGTCAGTAACCTCCTTTACTTGTCAAGATACTGGCCGTTTTATTCATATCCTTCTTTCCACATAGTCACAAAGGTCATTTTCTGGTTAACGGGGTCGATCCTGTAAACCATCTTTATAACCCCTCCTTTCGTGGTATTGAATACTTAACAGTTTCAGACGTCTTTTTACCTTCTATCGGTTGAAATTCAAAGTTGCCGGATTTAGTCGCCTGTTTACGATACTCTTCTATGTTTTGATAGTCCTCCTTTTTCAGAGACACGTTATGCTTGCCATCCACTACACGTTGTTCCTCACGAACTTTATATTTGTTACTCACCTTCTCGCCATGTGCCATTTTTTCTTTGGCGATTTCTATCTTGGCGTCAGAATGCCCAGCCATGGAGTGTTCAATTCTATCCTGCGACGCCTCTGTCTTATATCCGGTGATATCCGTTGAGGAGCCAGCCTTTGTTGCTCTTCGTTAATAGGAGTTGCCTCGTCACCCTTTACATCTCCAGTATTAACCTTAATTGCTTCCTTTTCAGTATCAGACTTGGCTTTATACTTAAAGCGCCACTTCAGAAGCGGCCTCATCATCGTTTGTTTTTTTATCGGATATCTCTCCGAAGTAAGAGACTTGAATCATCCTGAGCCTGTCGAAGGATGCTCCTTTATTTATCATTTCCCCATAAATCGGTAATCCTTCGACAGGCTCAGGATGATTCTTTTAGCAGGTGATGATTCTTTTAACAGGTGATGATTCTTTTAACAGGATGATTGTTATCACTGTGGATAACAATATGGTTGCAACTTCGTATTAGTCGTGTGTTTCCCCTGCCCTCGCCCTGACAGCATCTGGACAACCCGGACGGGAATCGGCTATAATTTGTTTCGGTAGAATTATATGTACGTATCAATCAGAAATAAGATATTAATGGCGCATTTTGGGGTGGTTCTGTTCGTCGGGCTGGCAATATGGGGAAGCGGGTATTATTTTGTCTCGTCCTATGTTAACACCGGGCAAGCCAGGCATCTTGAGTTTATGGGCAATGCCCTTAAAGCCAGAGTACTCGACGCCGTAGCCGAAAAAAAATCCAGACTGCAGAGGATCCTCGACGGCAGGGCGTTGGACGCCTTTACCGAGAAATACGATGTCCTCATCCTATCGCAGTATTTAACCAGGTTCTCAAAAGACTTCCCTGTTCTGAGTTATGTAAACTTAAACGGCGACGAGGTGAGGGCGGTAAACGGCATAATATACGAAGGTAAAAGCAATATCGGGGACTCCGCCGTTTTCAAAGAAATTCAGGCCGGCCCGCATAAGATTATTGTCTCATACGAGCAAAACAACATAGACCTCGGCGTACCGGTAGTCACATTCGCCATAGGAAAGTACAGCGTTTCGGGAGATAAGGCCATTGGATTGATAAAGGGCAGCGTACCACTTGCAGGCATCGCCGGAAGCCTGTCTGAAACGGAGGGCGAAAACGCCGGGTTTGCCTTATTGCTTGACGACAGGAAAACAGTCATATATCCGGGAAACAAACCCGGGACAATGGGGAAATCAGTCGGAAACTCAATCAGCTCCTCAAAAGGCCCAAATGTAAAACCGGCGCCGTTAAAAAAAGGCGTCACAAGGGGGTTAATCTTAGGCGTTGACAGTGTCTCTGCCCTTGTCCCGATTGAGGAGTTCAAATGGTCGGTGATGGTCGTTATACCCTTCGCGGAGTTTCATGCCGGGGCGGATAAGATAAAATATGCAACCGCAGGCGTATTAATCCTGGTAGTAGCCGTCAGCGGGGTTATCTTTACCCTCATCACAAGGAACATAACCAATAATATAACCAATCTGCTTAAGAGATTTATCTCGTTTACAGATATGATAGCCAAAGGGAATTATGATCAAATCACCCGCATTACATCGAAAGACGAGGTCGGCGTCCTGGCCTGCTCATTTAATCATATGCTAACAGAGCTGCAAAAAAGCAGGGACGACTTAACAGTAGCAGAAGAATATCCTGACAAAATCATCGATACCATCGCAAGCGCCGTGATGGTGTTAACGGAAGACGCCGAAATATTAAAAGTTAATAAGTCTGTTCAAAAGATGTTAGGCATGTCTGGGAAAGAACTGCTCGGCAAACGCATGGACGCAATATTTGAAAGCGATACGATTGCCGAAATATTGTATAATGAAATAATGAAACATGGATATGTAAAAGATGTGGAGGTAGTACTGCTGGCAAAATATGGGATTAAAGTCCCCGTCATTTTCTCCGCGTCGGTTATTTATGGCAACGACGGCAACACAATAGAACAGATAGTGTGCTCGGCACAAAATATCACCCAGCTTAAGAGGATGCAAAAGGTACGCGACATGCACCTGCAGGAGCTTGAGACGGCCAATAAATATCTCAAAGAGAGCCGCGCTCAATTAGTCCAGTCAGAAAAGCTGGCCTCTCTTGGGCAGATGCTGGCCGGCGTTGCCCATGAGGTAAACACGCCCGTTGGTATCGGCATAACCCTCTCTTCGACTATTGCCAAAGATACTGAAGCGGTAAAGGCTGCCTTCGATGACGAGACCCTTCGTAAGGGGCGGCTGCGCGAATATATCGAGGATGTGGCAGATGGCAGTTCCCTCATATTCAGAAGCCTTTCACGTACTGCTGAGCTGATTAAAAGTTTCAAGATAGTATCGGCCGACCAGATTACGCAGGAGAGACGGCGGTTCAGGTTAAGGGAATATATCGAGGAAGTACTGCTCAGCCTTCAGCCGAATATCAAGAGACGCCATCATAAGGTAGAACTCATATGCGATGAGGACGCGGAGCTGGACAGCTATCCGGGCGCGATTGCGCAGATTATATCAAACCTGCTGATGAATTCCCTTATGCACGCCTACGACACAGGCACCAAAGGCACTATAACGATTGCGCTCTGCGTTAACCAGGACGACATAGTTATCGAATACAAAGACGACGGCAAGGGTATTCCCCAGGAAAATATCGCGAGGATATATGACCCTTTTTTTACGACAATGCGCGGGTCCGGAGGCACCGGCATGGGACTGCATATTGTGCATAATATAGTAACGCAGACCCTCGGCGGGAATATCGAATGCCGGAGCGAGTTAAAAAAGGGAACGGCATTTATCATCAATTTCCCCGTTATGAAAGAGGAGGCCGCGGCGTGATTGACTACAACACCGACACTTTCTTCTATCGGGAAGACGGCGAGGGCACAATACCCCCGATAACCGGAAAGTGGAAGATAATGATAGTTGACGATGAACCAGAGGTTCACGAGATGACACGCCTGGCATTAAAACACTTTGTTTATGACGGCATGATCCCGGAATTTGTCAGTGCCTACTCAGGCAGCGAGGCAAAACGCCTGATTGCCGAAAACCCGGATACCGCAGTCATGCTATTGGATGTTGTCATGGAAGAGGACAACTCAGGGCTGCTCGTAACCAAATATATCAGAGAAGAATTGAAAAACCATCTCGTCCGGATTATTCTCAGGACAGGGCAGCCCGGCCAGGCGCCGAAACACGATGTCATCGTCAGGTACGATATCAACGATTACAGGGAAAAGACCGAATTGACCAGCGACGAGTTTAATGTCGCAATACTTCTGGCCCTAAGGACGTATCGGGACATCATCACTATCGAGAATAGTAAAAAGGGACTTGAAGAGATAATAACTGTAAGCAGCAAGGCTCATTCGCAATTAACCACTCTGCTTGCATCCGTCAAAGATATGATAAGCATTAAAGACAATGACGGGAAATTCATTTTAATAAATAACGCCTTTAAGGAATTTACAGGACTGGATGAGCAGGAAATCATAGGCAGGACGTATGACGATTTCTTACCTCCTCCGTTTGCGGCAAAAGAAAGAGAAAGCGACCGCGAGGTATCGGAGACATTAAAGGCAGTTCATGTTGAGCACAAGATAAGCGGCAGGGAAGGCGATACATATCTCGAGACGATCAAAAACCCGATATTTGTCGAGACTGGCGAGGTCTATGGCCTGGTCTCGGTATCGAGGGATATTACGGAACGAAAGAACCTCGAGATTGAGCTGCGTCAAAGCAGAGACGAATACCTTATCGGATTCCGCGCGATAGTAGAAAACAGTCATGACATGATAATCCGTATTGACAGCGATTATATATGCCGCTATATAAACCCAAGCTGCGGCCTCTATATGATGCTTAAACCTGAAGAGTATATCGGGAAGCGAATAAATCGGCATTCTGAGCTGTGCTTCGATGAGGATTTGATTCAAGGCGTAACAGAACTGACACAGGCGACTATTTCCTCACGGGAAAAACAAGAAACAGAAATACATATCCGTCATAGTATTGGCTGTACCTGCCAATGCCATCTGTCACGGGGAAAACAGGAAACAGAAATACATAGCAGAGGTATCCACTGGTTTCATGCTGTAGCAGTACCGGAACTTGATGGTTCAAACAATGTAACTGCCGTAATAATCATAGCGCATGACATAACCGACCGTAAGAACATTGAAGCGGCAATGAGCAAAGACCTGCGCCTGTTGACAAAGGCCATTGAAACAACACAGGTAGGTTTTACGATTACGGACAGAGACGGCGTAATAATCTATACAAACGAGGCCGAGGCCGCTCAACACGGCTACACGGTTGAGGAGCTGACAGGAAACAACATCAAGATGCTGGCCCCTAAGGAATTAAGCAGGCCATTGACAGAGGAAGAGCTGCTGGCCTATCGGGTGAATTCAGATAAAAGCACAAAGCGATGGAAACGTGAAAGTATAAATTTGCGGAAAGATGGCACCACATTCCCTGTGCAGCTTACGTCCGACGTTGTAATAGACGACGATGGAACGGTGGCCGCTATCGCCACAAGCTGTGAAGACATTACCGAAAGAAAACAGATGGAGAAGGAAATAAGACGGCACAGCGAGCACCTCGAAGCTGAGGTGCAGGCGCGTACCGCTGAATTATCAAGGACATTAACCGAGTTAAAGCAAAGTCAGGAGCAGTTGGTTCAATCGGCCAAGATGGCGTCTTTAGGGGTACTTACGGCCGGAGTTGCCCATGAAATAAACAATCCCCTTGCCTTTGTCTCCGGTAACATAGGAAACCTCGAGAAGTTCGTCCAGAGGCTGTTTGGTCTGATTGAAAGATACAATAATGTTGAGGTGTCTGCCGGGGAAAAATCGGAAATCGAGAGATATAAACAGGAAATCAATTATAGTTATTTAGTGTCCAGGATTTCACCCCTTATCGTGAAAACGAAAGAGGGTGCCGACCGTATAAAGAAAATCGTGCGGGACCTCAGGAATTTCGCAAGGCTCGACGCCGCTGATTTGACTGATATGAACATCAACGAATCGCTTGACACGACGCTGGAACTGCTCTATCACGAGTATAAGAACAGGATCGTTATAGTAAGGGAATACGGGGAAATCCCGGTGCTGCAATGTTACGCGGCAAAGATAAATCAGGTATTTATGAACCTGCTGATAAACGCGTGTCAGGCGATAGAGGGCGAAGGGGAGGTCAAAGTAAGGACGTCCGTGGATACTGAAAAGATAGAGATAGCGATAACCGACAATGGCAGGGGGATATTGCCGGAGATACAAGGCAAGATATTTGACCCGTTTTTTACGACGAAACCGGTAGGAGTGGGCACTGGGTTAGGGCTTTCGATTAGTTATAAAATTATCAAGGAACACAATGGCGATATACTAGTGGACAGCCTCGCTGGCAAAGGCACTACATTTACAGTGAGACTCCCGCTGCCCTGCGCGAATTGCCTTTAGTTACAGGGCAAACGCACTATGTATTTTTTGTCTGTCATTCCTGCGAAAGCAGCAATCCTGCCTTTTAGGATTTGTTGGTCTTTTCCTTGACTATATCGACAAGCGGGTCGAAGTATCTGGTGATTTGTTTGCCGACGGCATGGAGCATAGTCTTGGCTACGGTCCTGGCCGCGCGCCTTCTTGGACGATCAGATATGGCGTCAATAATCATTAGTTCATCGACGAGGTCATCCTTACAGATACGCTTACTGCCTTCGAGGAAACTGACCGACGGGCACAGGCTAACCCATCCTATGAGCAGCGTTATGAACAGGGAATCAACCTCGGCGTCCTCTCCGTAGGCCGTGTGCATACTCTTTTCAAATATATGTCTTACCAGACCCGGCTCTTTAAATGCACCGTTGCCTTTTGATTTGAATATCTTTTCCTTGAATAATTTTTCTTTTTCTTCTTTATTGAACTTTTTAAGATGTTTCAGGGCGCTTTGATATTTGTCTTCTTCTTTAATAACGAGGTGGTGAAATTCGCATTGAGTACATTTTCTTATTTTGCTGGCAAAACTCATTTTGCCTTCTGCGTCCCCACAAGCGAAAGGAACCGCCCAGCAAGCCCTTCCGGCATTTGTTCCACCGTGCAGTCCATTGAAAGATGTGGCAATGGTTACGGGACAGACGCCAAGCTCTTCAACCTTATCGCCGCCCGGCTCACGTCCGCATTTGTTGAATTCCCAGCAATTTACCTTTGTATCTCCGTGTGCTGCAGGGCGCGCCGGGGCAATCTTTATATCATCCTGCAAGACCGCCACCGCCTTATGACCATTGCCGCCGTTTCCCCCAACTTCATCTGCATCGCCGTACATATCCTTATCCATTGTGTCCATTACAAGTCCCTCCGTTGCGGAGCCGTCCAAACACCCCTCAATATTAACATAGCACTTTCCCATGACATTTGTCAACGCTGCCTGAATCAAATATTATGAGATCAAAGAAAAAAACTTTTGCACTTGACCAAATCGAATTAACAAGGTTATAGTATTAAGTTATTTATATGAGGACTGAAGGAATATTTACGAATAGGAGATGGGGGCCCATAGCTCAGCTGGTAGAGCTACCGGCTCATAACCGGTTGGTCCCAGGTTCGAGTCCTGGTGGGCCCACCAAGTCAGACATTGCTCTGACAGCGCGCCCCATTATGACGGACCTGAAGGCGGCACGATGCTAAAGGAGCTATCTCTCCTGAAGGAGATGCAGGCCCTCGACACGAAAATAATACGTCTTAAAACGCTTATAGAAAATTCCCCCGTAGCAATAAACGAATGCAACCGTTCCTATAAGGACTCACAGGATGAAAGGCAGAAAAAGAATACCGATCTCGATAAGGCCCTTAAACAAAAACGCGACCTTGAGAGTTCCGCAGGGGAAAAGCTGGAAAAGATAAAAAAGCTTCGTTCAAAGTCGGCAGATATGAAGACGAACAAGGAATATCAGCTTCACCTGAAGGAAGTGGAGCAGCTCGAAAAGGAAATAAGATTAATAGAGGACCACATCCTTATCGTAATGGAGCAGATAGAAGAACTCGAGAAGACATCGGCGGCAGCCAATAAAGAATTCGAAAAAGAGCAGAATAAGTACCATGAGGCGGTAGAGGTGGTAAAAAAAGACCAGACCGAGGGCGAAAAGGAACTCGATGCCCTTTTGAAGCAGCGTGCCGGGCTGGTTAAGCACATCCCAAACGAGGCGTACAATAAGTATATGCACATCCTCGAGCGAAAAAATGGCCTTGCGGCAGTACCGGCGAAGGCCGAATTATGCCAGGGCTGCTTTTTAAACATGCCCCCTCAGCTGTTCGCGGAAGTGATGAAAGGCGAGAAGATAAACACCTGCCCACAGTGTGGAAGGATATTATATTTCGAGCCGGAGACCCAGTAACGCGCCCCAAAAATGCGGTTTAAGTTTCAACTAACGATGCTGAGTTTCAACTAAATATGTTGTGATGAACTACACTTAGCCGGGGAACTTGTGTATTGAATATCGTCGAATCCTGTGAGGCTATAAGAAAAAACCGCAACGACCTGTTATCAATTCTCAATCAGCTGAGAGTTGGCAGCATTATGCTCGATGAAAATGGAAATACACTGTTTGCGAGCAATCATGTCCTCAATATTTTCGGCATAACCGCCCATGAAGCGGCTGGTATGCCCATAGAGAAACTTCTTAGGACAAACCGCAGCGAGCTGTTGCAGCTCATATCCGGCAATAGAGCTAAAGAAGGTAGGTTTACGCTGGAAACAGACTCTCCCGGGGGAAGGCACTTTTGGCTGGAGATAGAAGCGGTCAAAGATCCTGAGGATGCGGGAAGAAAAATCTTGTTTTTATATGATGTCTCTGAGGTGTATGGGCTTAGAAATCTCCTTAAAGGCAAAGCCGGTTTTCAGGATATGATAGGAAAGAGCCAGGCCATTGAAAAGGTGTTTGCCCAAATTAAAAGTATTGCCGGCTTCCCCTGGACGGTACTTATCGAAGGTGAAACCGGAACGGGAAAAGAACTGGCAGCCAGGGCTATTCATTCACTTGGGCACCGGAAAGATAAACCATTCATAGCCGTAAATTGTGCAGGGTTGACAGATTCTTTGCTTACGAGCCAATTATTCGGACATACCAGGGGCGCTTTTACCGGAGCGGTATCCTCCCACAAGGGGGTTTTTGAAACCGCTGAAGGCGGCACGGTCTTTCTCGATGAGATTGGCGACATTTCTGTGAATGTGCAGGCAAACCTGCTGCGTTTTTTGGAGTCACATGAAATAACGGTGCTTGGGGAGTCCATATCGAAAACCGTTGACGTCAGGATAATTACTGCCACAAACAAGAATCTTTCCGGGGAAGTGCAAAAGGGGGCTTTCAGGGCGGACCTACTGTATCGAATCAGGGTTGCCCGCATAGCGCTTCCACCGCTCAGGGCGCGACGGGAAGACATTCCCCTTTTGGCAAGCCACTTTTTGTCTGAGGCTGCGGCGTTTTCCGGTAAGACAATAACAGAGATCAGCACCGGTGCAATGGCGTTGTTATTGGCGTATTCATGGCCGGGAAATGTGAGGGAATTGCGCAGCACCGTAGATTTCGCCGTTATTCATGCCGATACCCCGGTTATTCGTCCAGCCGACTTGCCTAGGGAAATCTCCGATTTCAAAGGGGAAACATCTCCTTTGCCGCTTGAGGGAATAAAAGACGAGCGCGAAGCATTTTCAGAGGCATTGCGCCAATCTAACGGCAACCGTGCCCGTGCCGCTCGCATTCTGGGAATTAGCAGGGCTACCTTTTACCGCCGCCTTTCCCTTATTGAACGACAACAATGAGACATAATGTCTCACGTGAGACAGTCGTGACACACTTAATGCGTCTCATTTTGATGGTTGAGCCATATAAAAGGCTGATGGTTGAGGAAGTTCAGGCGCTGGCATAGTATTTGCTCTATTTTATATATAGTTCGTGAGGTGGCAGCAGAGACGACAATAAACAGCGCCGAAGCCTTATGGCGCTTAAAAAAAGGAGGGATAGCGATGTCAATACTAAAATGGTATCCGGCAGCTACAGTGTATGACAGACTACATGGCACAGCATTTGACGATCTGTTTCAGCATTTTCACCGCAGTTTGGCGGCAGGCAATGCGGACACCGGCGGCATTACGCCGAACATAGAGCTGCTTGAGAAGAAGGACAGCTTTGTTTTGAGAGTGGAGTTGCCAGGCGTCAAGAAGGAAGATGTGGACATCAGCGTGAACCTGGGTGTTTTGAAGATCGCTGGCGAGGTAAAGGGCGACATAGAGGAGGGCAGTGAATGCCGCTGCTCGGAAAGGATGTACGGAAAGTTCCTACGGACATTCGAACTTCCTTCGACAGTGGATGCAGACGCCATAGCCGCGGTACACGAGGATGGGATACTTGAGCTTTGTCTGCCCAAGAGGAAGGAAGCACTAGTAGAGGAAAAAAGGATTAAGATCGCGTAACGATAACCATAATCTCTGAGGTTGGATGGGACGTGAAGCATTTTTTACTTTCCACTCAGCTTCAGAGCTGCAAGGAGGGTTGGACAATGTGTGGTAAAAAGGATCTCAAATAGATGGATATGGCGGCATAGAAGTGTGTGTGCAATATGGAACGGAGGGTTATTAAACCCGTGGACGATTCGGATGATTACCGGTGTCTGTTATAAGTAAGGATTTGGAATTGATACCGGCAGTCATCCCAAACCCAGGGGGGAGGGTTCACCTCCCCTCTAAGATAGTAACAAAAGGCACCTCCGCTAAAGCTAAACGGCGCCGTTGCCCTTTTCCTCTCTGCCACACGCGCATGTCTCGGCAAACGCTGAGCGGGTTTCTTTGGCAAATTCCTTGCCTTTTTCTATGATTTCAGCAACCTTGCCCTTAGTCTCATCAGCGTAGTGCGTCGTATGCTCTTTGATTTCCTCTGCGGTCTCTCTCAGCCGGCGTCTGGTCTGTTCGCCAGGGACCGGGGTCATAAGAATTGCTATTGCTACGCCAATTAACCCGCCAAGTAAAAATGTGAGCAAAACAAAAACCGGACTGTGTGAGCAATGTTCTTTCATAATAATCCTCCTCAATTAGCTATTTACTGCGTATCACGCGGTAGCTGCCGGTAAACATCACCCGCCCATTATCAATGTTATCACAGAAATATATATGAAAGCAACATGATATTGGGAAACGAGTAAAAACAGGCCATAACATATTGTATTTAAAAGATTATTATCGCATCCCCCCTCTCGCGGTAAACGCCGTGGAAACACACGGCGCGCCGTAGTGAAAATGCGGCGAGCCTACTATTAAATAATATAACAGAGAACCTCCTAATAACTTACAGCCGATAATTACTAAATAAGTTACAAGGTTACCACGATTTAACTAATACCAAGCTGCAACCATAAGGCTCAGGATGATTAAAGACGAAGGGGGATAATCCCCCTTCACCCCTGTTCTCGCACGCGTCTTATCTTTTGAATTCCAGCTGCCGCCCGTTGGCGGCTTCGGTACTCTGCGGGTTTGTCTCTATTTCGGCCCTACGATTGACCATGTCGTATCAGTGACGGTTGGAAGCGTTGCAGTGCCGGATATCGTCACCCCATTCATCAGCCAAATCACTACAGAGCCGGTTGTCGAATTGCTCCACACGATATCGGGGTGGCCGTCGCCGTTGTAATCTGAGATAGCGGTTATCCTCCACGACGTATCGGTAACCGCGGTGAGGGATTGGGCGGAGGCGTAGGTTGTGCCGTTCATAAACCATACTGCGTTGTTCCCTGAGGAGCTGTTTCTCCAGACGATATCGAGGCTGCCGTCTGAGTTGAAATCCCCCGTGCCAACGATTTGCCATGTCGTGTCGGCAACTGCGGGAAGCGATACGGCGCTCTTGAACGAGGTGCCCGTCATAAGCCATATGGCATTCGCCCCGGTCGATGAATTTCTCCACAGGATATCAGGGTGGCCGTCGCCGTCGAAATCCCCCGTACCAACGATTTGCCATGTCGTGTCAGAGACGCTTGGCATGGACTGTGCGCTTGTAGGCACCCCTGCGGTTGTCACCCATATGGCATTAGAGCCGTAGAGCTTGTTTCTCCACAATATGGCGGGATAGTTGTTCGATGTGAAGTCGGCTGTGCCGGCAACTTCCCAGTTTGTGTCTGTTACGGGGGGCAGCCCCATAATGCCAGCGGGGGCAGTGCCGACCATTGTCCAGAGCAGAAGCCCACCGTTGTATGAATTTCTCCAAAGAATATCGGCGTAGCCGTTGCCGAGGAAGTCTCCCATTACCCTTGAAGATGTCGTTGCCGTAAAAGTTACGGTTACGCTTTTAGACGACGACATTGCGACGGTACATTGGCTTCCGGCTGTGTTATCACAACCGCTCCAGCTGGTGAAGGAAGAGCCTGAGGCGGCCGCGGCAGTCAGCGTAACCCGTGTGGTATTGTCATATGAGGCCGTGCCTGTCTTTCCACTCCACGAAAGCGTCCCTGTAGAAGGCGTTACTGTGCCGGTGCCTGTGCCGCTCATTGTTACCGTTAACGTATTCTGGGCCGACGTCGTTGCCGTAAAAGTTACGATTACGCTTTTAGACGACGACATTGCGACGGTACATTGGCTGCCGCTTGTGTTATCACAACCGCTCCAGCTGGTGAAGGAAGAGCCTGAGGCGGCCGCGGCAGTCAGCGTAACCTGTGTGGTGTTGTCATATGAGGCCGTGCCTGTCTTTCCACTCCACGAAAGCGTTCCCGTAGAAGGCGTTACTGTGCCGGTGCCTGTGCCGCTCATAGTTACCGTTAACGTATTCTGGGCCGTCGATGCAGTGGCTGTGAAAGACCCCCACCATGTGCCCCAGTTGGTAGCACCCTTTGCGTATTCCTGAATAGTCCAGAAGGTTAAGTCATCCGAAGGGTCAACGGTTGTAGCGCTGTAATCTCCCCAGCGGTTGCTGGTGCCGCTATATGTAATGTAATATGGCGCCGCTCCCGCCACGAGCCTTCCCACGGTCTGCATAGTGCCGGTAGTGGCCGCGCTCAGCCTTGCCGTGTAATATCCACCGGCGTAAGTGGTGGTTGACGAGCCGGAAAAGCCGAGTGCGGCGTCCCCATTGCCGTTAACCGCTATCGAGGGAAAGTAATAGAACATGGATGTGTCGCTCACCCTTCCTTCCTGGACGGGGCTTCCGGCCGATGCCAGCGTCAGCGACGCCGACGCGGGGTTTATTTGATACCATGACACTTCGGTCTTCGCGCCGGAGGCGTTAGTGACGGTGTGAGTTGCCCACACATAGCCGCCTCTGCATACGGCGTTCAATATCCTCGTGTCATTTGTTGCTATCTTTTGGGTTGAGCCGGGCTGTGGGGCGTCTGGTAAGTTATCGAGAGCAGGATAACTACTCACGAGAATATCCCCGAGCGGGGTCCATGTGTTATTTGTGACAGTGAATAGTTTTAAATAGCTCGACGCCGCCGAGGCTTCAGTTTGGCGGACCGGTGAGTCCGTCTCATTGTGGTTGCCGCCGCCGGTGTAATCCTCGCCGGCGAAATAAATCTGCTGCCCGCTGCCAAAGGCAGCGCACGGCTGGAGAGTGAAATCTATGTTGTTATTGTTGACGAACTGCGTATATGTTATCGTTGAGGCGGTTGACTGGAGCTGTGTCTTGGGGATTGAATAAATCTTTACGTAATGAAATGACCCACTGTTGTCAAACATATTTACTGAGACATAGAGATTGGCCGAGTCCATGCCGACGCCTGGAAAGTCCGCCCAGTTTGACGTTTGAACGGTGCCGTTATCCAAATCGGCGCGAATTGCGTGAAGTGTCCATGTGCCGTTGGGGTCGCTTGTGGAGGATATTCCCACCAGAATATAAGAATTATTAGAAGATGAACCCTGGGAGAGTTCGACGGCGATGAAGCGTCCGAGGTACTGGTCATATATTACCTTTGGGTCGAAGACGCCGTCTGCCGGCTGTCCCGAACCGGTACCAAGCGAAGACCAAAAGGCGGTGTCGGTAATATGGCTTGTCATAGCGCCGGTGGTTTTATTGTAATAGGCAACACCGCCGTTTAAGATGCTCATGAGATAGGTAGGGCCGGCGGCACCCATCGTGTCCGGAGGAATAGCCTGGCTGGTATTGCCGTTGAGGTCCATGCCGGTAAAGCTGGCCAACAGGGATGGCGCATAGACCGAAGAATGGGGCGATGACTGAGGAGATGGCTGAGGTACGGGGGATTGGATTTCCGGCTTCAATTGGTCGGAAATTGGCGGGATGGTTGAAACACCGTTACCTTTGCGGCGCATCACAGGTCTAATCCTTTTTTCTGCTGCCCGCGCCGGAAGCAATGCCTCGTTTCTCTTCATTTGTTCGGTTGAGACAACGGCAGCCGGGGCGTCCTGCGTAACGATAACTCCCTGTACCGGTTCAGTTGAAACCTCCGCGAATGCCACGCCACATAAGACTATTGCCGACAATACTACCGCTATACTGTATTTGCATAATGTTTTCAAATGCGTTCCTCCATAGTAGTTTGATATTAAACCCCGACAACCCCCTATACAATTCTAACACAGTCTCATATTATTTTGACATACTCTCCCACCACTTAGACACTTGGAATATGAAAAAGGTTTAGGATGGGCAGCCTCAGAGGTTATTTAAGTGGTTCTGGTACTTTTTACCGTCACGGTGTCAGAAAAGAGTAAACGGCCAAGTTTCACGTAGTAGTTACCGATAGGCCGTGTTATCTTTTCTTTAAGAACTTCATTGTTTGTCTCGGAGAAGTCCTGCTTTAGTGTGAGGATTTCATCGACGGCAGCGGCAAGAAATTCTACTGACATTCTTTCGATTACATCTCTGAAACGGCGTGACTTAAATAACTTATTATGGGAATAGTCATCATCTATGACTTGCTCAATCTGGGTTATCTCGCGCAAAATCAATACTTCCAGCGTATAAATATCGTTTAATAATTTATCGTTTTGAAATATTTCGCCGTCATCTTTAATCTTTGGATATATTTTACCGGCAATATATACAAGCGCCAGGTCAGCGTGACGCAAAAAAGCATCTCCGTTTTTGCATTGGTCCAAGTACATTATTACTTTGTTCTCAATAAATGTCAGCAGTTGAAAGCTGATTAACAGTTGCTTCAGGAGTTCTTTGTCATTGATGACAAAGACATCGTCGAAATATTTTTCGAAGATTTTGCTTTTACAAGACTTCGCCTCGTGGGGCATCTCTTTAAATAAAGAGATATACGACTGAAAGACACGCTCGTTATCAGCAATCTTAGCTTTATCGATTTTCTTGCCAAAGTACTCATTTCGATGTGTTTCATAATAGAAGCCTTTTTCAAGAAAATAATCTTTTACTAATTTCTGAACAGGGGCGTTTGCCTTTAAATCACGTTCAAATATCGGATTCTGACTGTTAGTGCCTACGGTAATTTTATCGATCAGCACTTCGTTGCGTGTCTCGTAAAGCCGTAACAACAGATGAACGTCCTGAAGCTGTTTATCGGGAAAGAGCCTTCTCTCAGTATATAAATCGTATAATGATTTTGTCGTTTGCGCGCCATTGATTATTTTCGGATTGGTAACTTCTATGATTTTATTGCCGAGGGCATCGTCGGTAAATGAGAATTGATCACACGCAATTGTCACGCCATTATTTAAAAACCAGAAATATTTAGAGTCTTTATCGGAAGAAGCGGTTTCCTTGATCTTTCTGTTGATTCTGTTATTGCCGAGAAAATATCTTATATTTCTGCTTAGGATCTTATCCTGTCCGCATGATTTGTATATGTTTATTAATTCCTCTGCCGATATGGTAGCGACCATTCCTCTGACGTCTCCAAGTTTTTTATCGGTTCCGAGATATAGAATATCCTTATAAGTAACAATATTGATTTTATATGGTATTCTTTTTGAATTATCTATTGTCTGCAATATGTCATTGCCGTCGTAAAAGGAAACATGATAGTTTCCTTTAGTCTCAAGCATTTTTGCGCGTTCTTTTTCCTGCTCATCAGGTTTGTGTGTATTTACTACAAAATAAATATGTTTCTCAGGAGGTTTTACTCTGCCCTTGTCTTTAATTATGTCTCTTATTTCTTCAATCCTTGTCTTCATTATCTCAGACTGATTATCAACTTTATGACCCTGAAAAATTTCTTCAACCTTTGCAATAGTCAAATCGATTTCATTTTTCCCAATTCCTTTTGTCAGATTAGTTCGATACTTGGACTGGAATATATTGATAATTATATTATCTTCCGTCTCGTCAATATATATGGCGTCAATCCCGCCGTCACCGCTGCCATCAGTGGAAGAAAAAATCGCTTCATTGATTGTTATGCCAAGCAGGGAGGTCATTGCGAAGATCAAAAACGCGTAGGAGTCATTTTTTCGCCTGTTCTCAGGCAGGCTGCCCCGAATGTTCTCTAAATTAGCTTCAATAACGGCCTGTAATATTGACATCTATTATTACCTCTTATGGTATTATACCCTGTTCCCATCTAAAACGCAACGCGCCGCCAAATGGGAAAGACGGCAGCAAAAGGGCATAGACTGTGGAGGTTAAGCGACGTTATGGACGATAAACCAGTTGCAGGCAATAAGTTTTACATAATAACCCTGTTGCTGCTGCTTTTGCTGTTTGGGTTTCTCATGTTCAACGTCATCAGGCCCTTTCTTAACCCGATTGCGTGGGCAGTAGTGCTTGGGATTGTGTTTTATCCCGTTTATCAGTTTATAGGCAAGTTCCTGCGGTGGAAAAATGCCGCTTCTTTAATGACCGTTCTGATTATCGTGTTTATCATTATCGGGCCTTTTTCCTACATACTTGTATTAATGGGAAAGGAACTCATCAGCCTCATTAAGTATGTGGAGGAGGGGGCACTCAGTCAATACACCGACGTATTATCTCTTGCGCCGCTGAAGTGGCTCGATGACCGCATACACATTTATAAGTACATAGGGACGGAGGAAGTCAAAAAAAAGATTTTGGAGAATATAGCGAATTTCGCCCAAAGCATTATGCCTCAGCTGACGATAGGCTTTAAAAATCTCCTCGGCGTCGTCATAGATTTCGTGCTGATGGTAATGACGCTTTATTTCTTCTTCCTCGACGGGCCGGCCTTTACGGAAAAGATAAGGGACTATCTGCCCTTTACCGACGCGCAAAAGGACAGGCTTGTCAGCCAGACAAAGGACATGGTGGTATCTGCTATTTACGGCGGGATGGCCGTGGCGCTGTCTCAGGGCATAGCCGCCGGTCTGGTGTTCTATTTCCTTGACGTGCGGGCGCCGCTTCTCCTTGGGGCGGCAACTTATCTTATGTCCTTTATCCCCTTCGGGGCAGTTATTATATGGGGGGGGGTCGATATATTTCTGTTTCTGAGCGAGTCCTATTCCAAGGGGATAATACTACTGTTGGCCGGCGTCTTAGGTATAAGCATGATAGACAACGTCCTGCGGCCTATGATAGTAAGCGGACGAACGAAGATCTCGTTTTTGCTGATATTTTTCACCGTCATCGGGGGACTTGGATATTTTGGCCTCATCGGCCTGATACTCGGCCCGCTTGTCGTGGTTATCTTTTTAACGTTATTCGATATTTTCAGGACAATCGATGGGGAAGACAGTAACGCCAGTCCTGAGAGATAACCGCCGGCTCCTCATCGGGGTCATCACCGCCGCGTTCATGCTCATAATATGCTCGTGTGATACAAAAAGCGGTACGCCGGACGGCTATGTCTGCATCCGCTTAAACACAAATCCCACAACCCTTGACCCGGCCTCCATCGTTGACGTTCAGGGCGGCGCCATAGCGGCAAAGATTTACAACGGCCTCGTCAGGCTCGACGCCGATATGAACGTCGTCCCCGATATTGCCGAAAGTTGGCAGCTTAGCCCCGACGCCCTCAAATACACGTTTAAACTCAGGCGCGACGTCCAGTTTCATAACGGGAAGCCGCTTACCGCAGCCGACGTGGCCTATTCCCTTACGCGCATCCTCTCTCCTGAGACCAACTCCCCAAACGCCTGGGTGCTGAAAACCCTGGACGGCGCGGAGACCTTTCTGAGGGGTAAGAGCAATACCCTTGACGGCATCGCAGCCCCCGACAACTATACTATCGAGATAACCCTGAAGGAACAGTTTGAGCCGTTTTTAAAACTCCTCTCTATGCCGGCGGCATACATCGTCCCCTCCCCGATGCAGGAAAAGAGCGGCGGGATTGTTGGTACGGGACCGTTTATCGTCCAGAAATGGGAGCCGGACAGGGAGCTGATTTTGAGAAAGAACAACGGCTATTTCGACAGCCCGGCTCACATTGAGGGGATTTATTATAAGATAATCCCCGAGGACCTTACCGCCGTGACGGAATTCATGCTTGGCAATATCGATGTCCTTGACGTTACGGCGGCGTCTTATTCCATGTTTACGAAGGACGAAAAATACAAGGCAATGCTGCAAAGCGGCACAGCCCTGAACGTCTATTATCTTGGGTTTAACACATCGAGACCGCCGCTTTCTGACCCACTTCTGAGAAGGGCTATAGCCTACGCCATAGACAGGCGCAAGATCCTCGAGACATATTTTCAAAACAGGGGCAGCTTTGCCGTATCCCCCGTTCCCAACGGCCTGAAAAAATACACACTTAACGACAGCTACCCTTATGACAGGGAAAAGGCAAAGGCACTGCTCAGGGGATCCGGGTACAAACCATCGACGAAATTGCATTTTTATGTTACCGCCGCTCAGGACGCCGTCGATATAGCCGAGATAATAGTATCCTATCTGAAAGACGCGGGTATAGAGGCGGAGATAAGAACCCTCGAGTGGAGCGCCTATAAGGCGGCGATAAATAACGGGGAAACGGACATGTTCTGGCTCGGCTGGCTGGCGGACTACCCCGACATCGAGAATTTCCTCTACCCGCTCTACCATTCGTCCAACTTTGGCGCGGGCGGCAACCGCACAAGATATAAAAACACTGAAGTCGATAAGTTAATCGAAACAGGCAGAAAAACGGCCGACGAGGCAGAAAGAGAAGCCCTGTATAAAACAGCGGAGGAACAAATTCTAAGAGACGCCCCCGCAGTCTATTTCTGGCAGAACAGGGGAGTTACCGCCGTAGCGCCCCGAATAAAGAACTTCCGCGTCTATCCCGTCTATAACATAGACAAGGGGAATCTAATGGAAATACAAACGCCGTAGTTTTTCTTGTTTACTATAACAGCGCTTGTTGTTATAATACGTGCTGCCGGATATAATAATTATACTAAATTTTGGGGGGAAGGCAATGAAGACAATAGCAGTGTCGGTTATGGTGTTGTCAATTGTATCAGTGTTATTAGTATCGGGGGCCTATGCCGACAGGTCGCTGCCCAGGCCGGGCGGCAAGGGATACGTCCAATGCACGGAGGGGTATTTTATAGTGAATGAAAAAGGTGAAGTGCTGCAGTGTGTCCTCGCAGTGCCATTAATATACGATGTCTATGGAGGCACGGAAACCTGTCCCGAAAATAACGTAATAAGATTTAACGCTTCAGGGAAAGTCGAAGGCTGTGCATCCGTCAAGAAGAAAAAACGTTGAGTGTCTGAATACAGGAGGTATGTTTAACGATGAAGAAGGCACATTTTGTAAAGATTATGGTTTTAAGCATAGGGTTTTGCCTTGCCGCGGCAGGGACGGCCATGTCTGACTGCATATCCGGAGATTGCATAAACGGCAAGGGCGTTTATATCTTCCCTGACGGCAGCAAGTACGAAGGACAATTCAATAATGGGAAAATGACAGATACCGCCACAGTCACATGGCCTGACGGGAGCAGATATACCGGCGGCCTCAAGGACTCTAAAAAAGACGGCTACGGTACGTTTCTGTTTCCCGGCGGCAGAAAATATGAGGGACAATACAAGGACGACAAGATGGCCGGAAGCGGGATTTTCACCTGGCCGGACAACTCCAGATACGAGGGCAGCTTCGCAGATGGAAAATTTGTAAAAGGCGTCTTTACATGGCCTAACGGCGACAGATACGAAGGGCAATTCAAGGATGATAAGCCAGACGGTTTCGGCGCCATGTACCAGACCGACGGCATTACGTACTCCGGGGAGTTTAAAAACGGCAAGAAAGACGGAAACGGGACGTTAACCTATAAAGATGGCTCAACATATATGGGAAAGTTTAAGGACAATAAGAAAAACGGCCCTGGCCTTATGACCCATCCAAACGGCTTGACAGAAGAACTCTTGTGGGAAGACGACAGACTTGTAAAACAAAGCGTACAACAGTGAGGCGATACCCAGCCGTTGCTTGGGGTCTGACTCTGCCATGTCTGCCCCCCCTGCATTTTCTAAAAAATGCTTGACATTCTCTCATGGAAGTTCTAAAATACCGGAGGTTCGGTCCTTAAAAGATATAAAGATATTAAGGCTCACGCGGCCGGTTAAAAAAGAGGAGGATTGCTGGTGCTTTCAGCTAAGTATGTTGCAAGATTAATAAAAGTCCTCAATGTTTCAAAGAAGCATCAGGCCGATTCATCGCTTTCTGGATTTGCAGCGGTAAAACCAATAATACATGAATATAAAAGTCAGGGAATAGATATTGCGAGCTTGTTAAATATTATCGATATTTCGGAAGAGCAGCAAGTGGCCGATTTATTAAATGAATTTAAAAAATTTAAACCCAAAATACAGACGTGCCGCTTGGAAGAGATAAGGCGGCGGCGTGAATATGCACCAGAGTGGAACGTATTCAAAGTATTAGGCGTGGAAAGTAAGGAGGCCGAGTTTCATACGCCTTTCCTGTTCGGGCTGCTCAATCCGGATGGTGTCCATGGTCAGGGCAGACTTTTCTTAGATAGTTTCCTCGGTAGGATAGGGGAGAAGATGCCGGAATTTCCTAAGGACATTATCTCAGATCCAAACTGGTATGTTGAACGTGAAGTGGAGCACGTAGCTCTGAGAATCTGCAATAACCGGTTGAAAAAAGGTATTTATATCGAGAATAAGGTATATACGGAAACACGCAGAGGCCAGCTGAGTAAATATGTTAAGTTGTGGCAGCGCCAGTATGAAAATTCCGATAGGGACGGCGGTATATTTTATCTTACAGTTCGCGGTGATGAACCGCCAGACGCCGCGTTTGACGACGCGGGTCAATTTACGCGCCAGGAAATTGAGCGCGAATTTGGGGAGATAAGGCTGTTGTCATATAAACGTGATATAAGAAATTGGTTAGATGGGATGGTAGATAGCGTTAAACCTCCAAAGTTAAGGCAGTCAATCAACCAGTATATCGAAGTAATAAACAACCTATAATATAAAGGAGGAATACAAATGGATAATCCGCGTAAAAAAATGATTGAGGATTTGGCGACCTCAGACAATTATTTTGCTATAAGGGAATTAGTAAATCTATTTCCTGAAATATCCTTCGAACACCATAAGAGATTATTTCAGGAAGCATTCGATACCGAAAGGTTCAGCGACAACTACGGCATTTCAAAGATTCCCAGTAGTGACCATTACAAGGCTCAGCGTATAGAGATTGTCAATCCATCATATCAGGGCGATAATTTCTTTCGTTTCGCTATTTGTGTTATGGGTGGTGTTGGGGGTAGTGCCGAGAACTGGTATTTTGGAATAATAGGGCCGTGGAATCTTTCGTCGCAATATAAGGAAATTCAGGAACTTAAGGACAATTGCACCAAGGTAGGGCTTAAACCTTCGGCTAGTTGGATGTATAAGTACTTTAAATCGCAGCGTACCGATGTCTTTGCCTCGCTAATGCAGGGTTCGGACGTAAAACCAATTGTGCTGTCAATGGTCAGAGAGTTTAATGATAAGGGACAGCAGCTGGTTGAGTTGGTTGACCAGATAAATGCCATTTTATAGAAAATAAAATATGTAGTGCGAGCTGCCAGTTCGTGTGTTGCATGCAGATGAGTAATAATAAAAGTATGTCATTCCTATGGAAGCAGGAACCCAGTCTTTTGAGAGAATGGCGTAAGAACTGGATTCCCGCTTGCAGGCGGGAATAACGGAACCTGAAAATCTTCTTATACCTGATTGAGACCGTTTCATAAATACAATTTAAGGTCGAGCTTTCATTCCCGGCGGCATTGGCAGCGTGGCAGCTCACTCTTATTACGTATAATTTTACCGTCGGCCATCTTGACGGAGATGTCCAAATCTCTTACGCAAACGCCGATTTTATTTGCTCTATCTCATTATTAATAAGGCGCTCGGCAACGCCGGGAACGGCCTCCCAAACGACCTTCGCGACTTCTCCATTTATTGCGGGAGTATTATCCTGCAACATGCCGGTTATCTCCTTGCCGGTTATCTCTCGTACTATTTTAAACATTTCGGCGGGAAGCGTTACCATGATTCCTTTTATCGTCGAAGCAATTACCTGGTTGACTATGACCTCAAGATTTATTGTCCCAATTACTTCGCTAATCTTATTATCTATCGCGACCGAGACCATATTGTTTAAGCCGATGGACGCGTCTTTAAAGCTGACGTTAATATATTCGTTAACGGATTCCCTAAAAATGGGCAGAATAGTACCTTCGTCAATAATTTGCGCGACTTTTTGTTCGAGACTCCTATGCAAAAAATAAGAAACATCTGCTATTGTCAACAATACGTTCCCTGTATGTGCGGACAGTGCCGACGGTTCCCCCGGGTTTATAAGCGGCTTTTTAGAGACGCCGTTATCTTTTTCACCAGGAACTCCAGATAAACTATCAAGCACATTCTTAAGTTCGATCGTGGTTAGATCGTTGTCCAATAAATTCTGAATTTCACTGCTGTCCCCGGATGGAGCCTGTCCTTCTTCAAAGAATCCCGCACCCTCAACGGCATTGCGTCCTGCCAGTTTTTCCGTGTCGTCGTATCCCATCAGTAACTCGCCCAACTACATCTGCCCATCGTTATTTCCAGCATAGTATCAATTCCACCACCTTTCGTATCGTGATGCTGTCGTCCTCTAATAACAGTCTCCTCCGCATTTTTACCTCTTCTTATCACCTTGTCAAAACAGCTTTAGAAGTTGAGACCAGATACGAAGGGCTTAGAATACAGTATTTTATGTTGTAGCATAATCAGCCCGGAAACCGCAATAGAGAATCAACCTGGTTGTAAGTTTTGCGCAACAGCCCATTGAAAAATTACCTGAATTTATGATATAATCTCCATTACTATATGCCAAACATTGGAACCATATATAAAATTCTATACTCCATGGGCAGGGTCGAGCTTACAGAACTCGCGGGTGGTCTTAGTGCCGAAACCTTATCCTCGGTTGCAAAGCTAAAGGTTGATCAGCTTTTATCTAAAGCAGATGAAATTGGGTGGACAAAAGAAGATTTACTTAAGGTAGTTAATAACATATTGAAGACTAAGGGTTAATGATATAAAAATCTAAAAATAATCGGAAAAGACAAGCTGATGAGTTTCTATCTGGAATATGAGAGATTAGTCTTTCCCTAGGGTTTTTATGCTGTACCAGGTAATGAAGGGAATAATTAAAGCAAGGAGACCTCTCATGATTAGTAATATTTCAACATTATTTCAGGAACAGCTTGTCGCCCAATCTAATCAATCGAATGCAAAACCTGCCAACTCGAATCCGCAGACGACACCCAGCTTCACTGTTAATATCGGCAACTCTGCATATACGGCGTTACAGGTATTGAAGGATACCAATGATCAGTCTGCTAAATAATCAATGAGCGGAAGTGCCGATAAACTTTAGTGGCTTTGACGTACGATAGTATAACTGTCAGTTTTTTCATTGCGTCAGTATGTGTGTCCTCCGGGGACATCTTGTTTGATATGTCCCCGGAGATGTACTGCGGGTAAAATCGCTTAGGAAGCGGACGGTGCTGCTGGTGTTGCCGAGGTTACGGTTACGCTTCCAACCTCGTGCGGCTCTGCGAATAATAACTCTAACCCGTTGACAAGAGACGTTATCCCGCCGGAATAGCTCTTAGGTACGCCGTAGCCGACCAGGCTCATTATCCCTAAGCCTATGTGCAGTACTCCTTCTGCTGAAATCCTGGTATTACCCATTTGCTGCCTCCTCGTGTGACTATTGATTGAACCGCCGGGGGCGGTCTGACCAGCCGCTTGAAAAGCGGCTGGTCAGTTACTATTGTAATTGCCTATATATATGTATGAAATTCGCATGAATCCACTCTAAAGCCAATAAATACGCCGGTCTCCTATTCGCATGGGGTCCTGAAAATGTAATAATATGCGAAAATAGCTACAATATTGTACGATTGCTACAAAAATGTAGGTGGTTTGCCCGGCCCTGGGAAAGAAGTTAGAAATTTTAATAGCCCAATGTTGTGTAATTCTATTTGATTTGCCATATCCGGCCAATATTTGATATAATATCGTTATGTAAATACTATACGGCATCGGGGGAATTTTAATGTCAGGCCATTCGAAATGGGCAAGTATCAAAAGAAAAAAGGCAGTCACCGACTCAAAAAGGGGTAAGGTCTTCTCCAGAATAGTAAAAGAAATGTCCGTCGCAGCCAGAATGGGCGGGGCAGACCCGGAAGGCAATCCTCGTCTGCGTACCGCCATAGACAAGGCCAAAGAAGTAAACATGCCCCTCGATAACATCAAAAGGGCAATTCAAAAAGGCGCAGGTGAGCTTGGCGGCGCTATGTACGAAGAAATCATATACGAGGGCTACGGCCCGGGCGGCGTTGCCGTCCTTATCGAGGCCATGACCGACAACAAGAACAGGACTGTCGCAGAAATCAGATATGCCCTCACTAAACACGGGGGAACCCTAGGCGAGGGCGGTTGCGTTGCATGGATGTTCTCAAAAAAAGGCTGCATCTTCATAGACAAACAGGCCGTCTCCGAAGACACGCTCATGACCGAGGCCCTCGAAGCCGGCGTGGATGATCTGAAAAATGACCCCGATGACGATATGTATGAGCTTATTACCGCTGCCGAGGATATGGCCGCCGTTAAGGCACATTTAGAGAAAGCATCTATACCTGTTGCCTCGTCTGAGATTACTATGATCCCCGGCAACTACATCGAAGTCGATAACCCTACGGCACAAAAGATGATGCGCATTATAGACGCACTCGACGACATGGAAGACGTCCAGAATGTCCACGTCAATTTCGAACTGCCCGATGAGGAGCTGTCATAGGCAAAATGAGGGAACACCACCTCCCGCGCCGAAAGACAACACGAAGACCCTCACATGAGGTGGCTGTGAGGGGTTGTTGTTTATTAATTATTGCGTTATTCTTATTAATCGGCATAACCCCCGGCTTTGCCGCACCCCACATGACCCCCGAAGAGGAGACCTCAATCTCCATATACAAACAGGCAAGCCCCTCTGTAGTAAACATAACCACCACTACAATGGTGCAGGATTTCTTCTCCGTTTACCCTCAAAAAGGCTCCGGCTCCGGTACGATTATCACCACTGACGGCTACGTCCTGACCAATTACCATGTCGTGGAGGACGCCGCGGAGATAGGCGTAACAATGATTGACGGCACCAAGTTCCCCGCGAAATTCATAGGAGCCGACCAGGACAACGACATTGCCGTGATAAAAATTATCCCTGACAGGAATATCGCCTTTAAGGCCCTCGAAATGGGCGTCTCCGAATCCCTGCAAGTAGGCCAGCATGTCTATGCCATAGGAAACCCGTTCGGCCTGAACTCCACAATGACAAAGGGCATTGTAAGCGCCCTCGGCCGCCCTCTGACAACAGGCTCCGGCAAGGTAATAGACAATGTCATCCAAACAGACGCGGCCATCAATCCCGGTAACTCCGGCGGCCCATTGATTGAAACCAGCGGCAGGATGATAGGAATAACAACCGCCATATTCACCCCCACGGGCGGCAGCGTAGGCATCGGTTTTGCCATTCCGATAAGCGTTGCCAGGGCGCTTGTCCCTGATTTGATTAAACATGGAAAGGTCAGAAGGCCGTGGATTGGAATTGTGGGAGTTCCCCTCTGGGAAAAACTCTCGAAGGCGCTTGGCCTTCCCGTCAGCACAGGAGTGCTCGTCTCTCAGGTCGTCCAGGACAGCCCCGCCCACAAGGCCGGCATCAAAGGAGGCAGCAAACCCGTAGAAATCAGCGGCACGGTTATCTATCTCGGCGGCGATATAATTATTGAAGCCGGCGGGGTGAAGGTCAACTCCCTGCAAGACTTGACTAAGGCGCTTAAAGATAAAAAACCGCGGGACATCGTTGCGGTAAAAATAATTCGCGGCTCACAAACGTTTGTCGTAAACTGTGTCGTGGAGTTGAAATCATAACTGAAACTCAATGAAAGACCGCAAGATATGTAATTATAACCGGAGGACATACCCGATGACAACCTGTGCCGTCATACTTGCCGCCGGACTTGGCAAGAGAATGAAATCAGCAACACCCAAGGTCGTCCACAGCTTATTTAATAAGCCCATTGTTACATACCCGGTTGAGGCGGTTAAGGCCGTCGCGGGGGTGTCAAAGATCGTTTTGGTAATCGGAAGACACTCAGAAGAGAGGCTCAAAGACATATTTAAAGAAGACCCGATGGTGTCATTCGCATATCAGACCCACCTGCTTGGCACGGCAGACGCCCTGAAATCGGGGCTTGGCACCCTTGACGGCGGGCAGTTTGACTATACGCTGGTCATGACGGCAGACGCGCCCCTTATCAGAGGTGAAACGCTTCAGGGCCTTATCGACAGACATATCACGGGCGGCAATGCCGTTACGGTGCTGAGCTTCGTGTCCTCTAACCCATCGTCGTATGGCAGGGTTATGAGAAATCCCGGCGGCACAATTAAGTGTATCATAGAAAACCCTGACGCAAGCGATGAGGAAAGAAAGATAAACGAGGTAAACAGCGGCATATACGTCTTTAGTCGGGACGCCCTGCCCCTTTTAGATAAGATTGCGGTCAACGCCAAAAAAGGGGAATTCTACCTTACCGACATTGTCTCAATCGCCAATGAACATGGGCTGAAAGTCGAGGCGCAGAAGATGCTCGATGAGGACGAATTCATCGGGATAAACTCCCGCGCCGAACTCCTCATGGCCCTCAACGCCATGAAGCTGCGAACTAACCGGCACTTGATGGCAGAAGGCGTTACGCTGATGGACGAAAACACAACGCTCATCTCCCCCGGCGTGGCAATAGGGCGCGATACGATTATCTATCCGAATGTGATATTAGAGGGTAAAACGCAGATAGGCGAGGGCTGCGTCATATATTCAAACGTAAGAATAGTCAACTCCACGATTGAAGCTGACGTTGTGGTCAAGGATTCAACGCTGATAGAGGACTCTGCAGTGCAGTCGGGGGCGGCCGTCGGGCCGTTTGCCCACCTGAGGCCGGGTGCTGTGATAGGGAAAAAGGCAAAAGTCGGCAACTTCGTCGAGATAAAGAAATCCACGCTTGGTTACAACACAAAGGCATCACACCTGTCCTACATAGGGGATGCGTCGGTTGGGGATAACGTAAATATCGGCGCCGGCACAATAACATGCAACTACGACGGGGTGAATAAGTTCAAGACGGTGATAGAGGACGGTGTATTCATAGGGAGCGATTCACAACTGGTTGCCCCTGTAACAATAGGCAAGGGGGCCTTCGTAGGGGCAGGCTCCACGATAACGCAGGATGTCCCCTCTGACGCCCTCGCGCTAAGCCGCGTAAGGCAGCGCACAATTTTGGACTGGGTTAAGGCGAAGTTCTCCACAGAAAAACATAAAACATGACACCGGGGAGGTAACGGCTATGTGTGGAATAGTGGGATATGCAGGGAAAGGCAACTCGATAGAGATAGCGCTCGAAGGACTAAAGAAGCTCGAATACAGGGGGTATGACTCAGCCGGCGTTGCGTTCATAAGGGAAGACGATGGCCTCATGGACATAGTCCGCTGTAAAGGCAAGATAAACGAACTGATAAGTAAGCCCGCCCTGCACGGCGTAAAAAGCAAGGTCGCCATAGGACATACCAGATGGGCAACCCACGGCGGCCCCTCCGAAATCAACGCCCACCCGCACAGGGTGGACGACATAGCCATCGTACATAACGGCATAATAGAGAATTATATTGAGCTTAAGAAGTCGCTTATAAAAGACGGTGCAGTGTTTAAGTCCGAAACGGATACCGAGGTCATGTGCCACCTGATAGCGTCGTTCTATCGCAAGGGCGCAACGTTCGAAGACGCGGTACTACAGGCTATCAAACTCCTCAAAGGCTCCTATGCGGTAAACGTGATATGTGAAAAAGAACCGGGCAAGATAATCTGCGCCAAAAAGGACAGCCCGCTTGTCATTGGTCTGGGTGACGCGGAGTACTTCTGCGCCTCCGACGTACCGGCATTTTTGAGTTACACACGCGATGTCATCTTCATGGAGGACGGCGAGATGGCGGTTCTCACAAGTGACGGCGTAATAATACGCGACTCCGAAGGAGAGTTAGTACACAGGCAACCAACAAAAATAACATGGAGCCCCTCGATGGCGGAAAAGGGCGGCTACAGGCACTTCATGCTGAAAGAGATATTCGAACAGCCCCGCGCCATTGCGGATACGATAACAGGCAGGGCCAACCTCAGTAGTGGAACTGTTAATTTGTTTGAATTCGGCCTCGATAAAGAGACACTTAAGACAACGAGGAAGATATTCATAGTTGCCTGCGGCACATCGTGGCACGCGGCACTGTGCGGCAAGTACATGATAGAAGAGGCGGCAGGGATACCTGTAGAGGTTGACATCGCCTCGGAGTTTCGCTACAGAAAGCCGATAATAGGGAAAGACGACTTATTTATAGCTATCACTCAGTCCGGCGAGACGGCCGATACGCTTGCGGCCCTCAAAGAGGCCAAAAAGTGCGGCGCAAAGACGATGACTATTTGTAACGTAGTAGGAAGCACCGCCTCGAGGGAATCCGACTATGTGTTTTACACACATTCGGGGCCTGAAATCGGCGTGGCCTCTACGAAGGCGTTCGTAACCCAGCTGGTGTCGCTATATTTGTTGTCCATAGCGCTGGGAAATAAAGACTTGACCAAGACGCCGAAATCACAGGACTCAATAAATGCGCTTCTTCATATCCCCGCCTTGTTAGAGACTGTCCTGATAGCAGACGGCGAGATAGAAAAACTGGCGCGGCAGTTGTCCAAAGCGACTGGTTTTTTATTTTTAGGCAGGGGAGTACTGTTTCCCATCGCCCTCGAAGGGGCGTTAAAACTAAAGGAAATCTCCTACATACACGCCGAGGGCTACCCCGCCGGGGAGATGAAACACGGCCCGATTGCCCTGATAGACGAGGGACTGCCGGTTGTCGTACTCCTGTCGAAGGAGTCCCTATATGAAAAGGTCATATCGAACATACAGGAGGTAAAGTCACGGGGCGGCAAGACTGTGGTCATATCGAATGAGGATGACGACGGGGTCAGGGCGTTGTCCGATCATTTTATATTAGTGCCGCGTTCAAATAAATTCCTGGACGCGATTGTCATGGCGCTGCCGCTGCAGCTCCTTGCGTACCACATTGCGGTAATAAGGGGCTGCGATGTTGACCAGCCAAGAAATCTTGCCAAAAGCGTAACGGTGGAATAAAAAAATATAAATAAAATACAGTGAAATCTGTTATTATAGGAGTCTAAGGAAATGCCAGAGAATATCTCGTTAGACAAATTAAGTGAGGAGCAGGAAGCTGCCATAGACTATATGGACAGCCCGGTGCTTGTGTTGGCGGGGGCCGGGTGCGGCAAGACCCAGCTCATAACCCACAAATACGCCCACCTCTACAACAAAGACAGGGAAAAGTACGGCTCTATGCTCGCAGTAACGCTCACAAATAAGGCAGCCGATGAGATGAGAGACAGGATTTCCTACGCAATAAGCAGCGACCCGGCGAACGGTACTAAGGGCATGTGGGTAGGGACTTTTTACTCGCAGTGCAACCGCATACTGTTAAAGGAGAAGGCCGCCATTGGGATTACAGACAATTATGTAATATACGACAGCGAGGACCAGTGCAGGCTTATCCGCCATATTCTCACCGACATGAAACTCTACGAGGCCTTGTACAAGGGCGTTGCCAGCAAGATAAGTTACTTCAAGTCCTCTCTTTTGACCCCGGATGAGCTTCTCAGCACGTATAACAATTTCGATTTCGACGAAAAACTACTTAAAGTCTATGTCCGCTATCAGGACGAGATGAAAAAGACAAACGCCCTGGACTACGAAGACCTGATATCATACACGATAAGGTTATTTGAAGAAAATCCGGGAATTCTGGACAGGTACCGGCAGATTTTCTCCTACATACTGGTAGATGAATTTCAGGATACAACCTTTGCCCAGTACCAGTTCCTGAAACTCCTGGCCACCGGCAACATCCTTGTGGCGGGCGACGACGACCAGAACATTTATAAATCCCGCGATTTCGAGGCGGACAATATATTGGCGAAGTTTGAAACCGATTTTGAGAATACAAAACTCCTGAGGCTTGAACAGTCATTCAGATTTACGCAAAACATACTGAAAGTCTCCGGCAGCGTCATATCAAAGAACAAACAGAGAAAACAAAAAATCCTCTGGTCAGACAAGCAGTCCGGCGAAAAGGTATGCCACTACTGGTTCATGGCTGAAGAGGATGAGGCGAAGTATATTGCAAAGAACATAAAAGACCTGTATCTGAAGGGAAATTATGCGTACAGCGACATAGCGGTTCTATACCGGGTGAGCCTCCAGTCGAAGGTCATCGAGGATGCGCTGAGAAACGAGAGGATACCGTTTAAGATAATCGGCAGCTCCACGATTTACCACAAAAGGGAGACTAAGAACTTAATCTCATATCTGAGGTTGATATGGAATAAAGACGATAACGTCAGCATTCGCTGGATTATCAATCAACCAAACAGGGGGATTACCGCCAACGCGCTGAATAAAATAGAAATCGAGGCAAAAAAAGAAGGCATAAGCATATACAAGGCTATCTTAAAGCTCTCTTGCGCTAAGGGATTTTCTACCTCTGTAAAGGAAAAACTCGTCAATTTCCTCGCGCTGCTGGACTTGCTCTCCGAAAATAAAGACATTACCCTTTCCAATGCAATAAAATTAATAGGCACTCATACAAGCTACATAGAGGCCCTCGATGAGCAGGCCCTGAATGACATTTCAGAGATAATGTTCCGGTCGGGAAACCTGCCGTTAGGCGAATTCCTCGCAAACGTATCCCTTACCACCGCTAATGACGACGTAAGGAGTTCGAGCGCCGTATCGCTGACGACACTCTGTAACGTCAAGGGGATGGAGTTTCCCGTGGTGTTTATAAGCGGCCTCGAAGACGGCCTTATTCCATATTTTAAGGCTACGGAAACCAGTGAAGAGCTGGATGAGGAGAGAAGGCTTTTTTATCTTGGAATGACCCGCGCCAAGGACATTTTATTTATGACGGGAGCCAGAAAACGCAGGTTATACGCGAAATTTCAGAACCAGGAACCCTCGCGTTTCCTGAAAGACATCCCCAAGGACTGCTGCCTGTGGATAGAGAAAAACGCGATACCAGCAAACGCGGCCTCGAAGATTCCGCTGCCTCAGCCGGTAGAATTCCCATATAACACGGGCTGCCGCGTAAAACACCCGAAATGGGGCATAGGCGTTATCAGGGATTGTTACGGCGAGAAAAACGACATCAAGGTAACGGTAAATTTCCCCGATGTAGGCGTAAAACGCCTCGCGCTGAAATACGCTAATCTGGAAAAAATATAAAGAGGGCAATCGATGTCAGATAAGATCACAGATAAAGACGCAGCGCACATAGCCGCGCTCTCCCGCCTGAAGTTAAGCGGCGAGGAGACCATGATGTTTCGTAAGCAGTTGAGCGATATTTTGTTATACATCGAAAAACTCAATGAGCTTGACACCAAAGACATCGCCCCGACTTCGCACATCCTTCCTATGAAAAATGTCTATCGTGAAGACCACACAGAGCAACCGCTTGACAGAGAAGCCGCCCTCTCAAACGCCCCCGACAAGACCGAACGTTTCTATAAAGTAGCCAAAATAATCGAATAACGCGCGCGGAGGGCTTAGAAAGCATGCCAAAAGAGAAGCAATTCTGTGAAATAATTTGTTGACTTTAGTTTCTCAATGGTGTAGTATTACTGCTATTGCATCTTGATTGAAGGAGGGTTTATCTAATATGAACAGGGCAGGAGAACAGGATCGGGATATGGATTTATTTAATGACAGTTTCCTTAAGTCAGAGAATGAAAGAATCGACGCCAGAGGACCGAACTACCTGCATGGGAATCGGACACAAAGAAAGATTGATATATCTGAGACCCTTGAAAGTTTGAGGAACCAGGCTGACGCCGTTTCACGTATCTTCAAAGTTTAGATACCCAGATAAATATTGAGCAATATTGGAGTCTCTTTGACGCATATCATAGGTGGTAAGGCAGTACGTGTAATATTGCTTAAAACTGCTGTCGGCTGGGAGCGCTATGTTTTCGACAAATACAAAGAGCACTTAGATAAAGATGATAATATAGAGGCATGGCAGTGTTACAAGATATTTGGTGATTACGATCTGTGTTTCATACTCGTAAGAAATAATCTTGACCATGATATGCTAACGTCGGGGACTATTGATGGCATAACTTACAGTACAGAGTTACTATGCTATACGTGGGATGACATTGATGGAATCGTTGATTTAACCTTGAAGGATCTTTCTGCGTTTCCATTGGTAGGCTTGATCATCCTTAAAATAGAACCTTATGTTTTGGCTGATGCAGGACCTGGTAAAATAGAGCAAGAGTTTTTAAATCTGTTTGGCTCCAATAGAAACATGCCTGAGGTTATCCGTCTCGGAACCTTTGGGTGGAATGAGTTTATCATAGTTTATCCGATTAATAGCTTTATTCAGATATACTCGGAATTAATCCAAAAGGTATTGAATCACAAATATGGGGACTACCGTTCATGTTTTATTAAATCCTTTTCGTTAGTTGGCGTTAATTATAATAATCTGTCTGATTCTGATATGGTTAATGAGCTAAATACTATTGACGTGTCAAACGTATATCCCTCTATTTTCGTTGCATGCAGACCATGTGACATGAAACGGTTATATAATAATCTTACTGATATATTGAATACAAAAAATGGAATTAGAGTAGAGAAGCAGGAATCGCTTATATTTGGGGCAAATGATTTTATGTTAAAAATCAAAGAATGGAAATGTGGTGATTTAATTAATGCTCTATTATATTTCCGAAAGACCTATCGCAGTGCCATTTTCAAGACAAGTGTTCAGCTTTGCAGTTCCTATCTTCTCCCTGATGATATTGATGATGGTGTTGATCCTATAATCTTCTCACCTTATACAATATCTATCAATTCCGATGGCGTCAATACCTTGAAAAAACTTAAGCAGCCACTGGACGAAACCATCATAAGCACTATTTATACGTTTAATCAATATTTGAGAAATGAACTGTTATTCGATTCCGTCGAAGATATGATTGATTATGTTGGACAATTAGCGGAGAAAGCCCGGCGTTTTGCAAACGGAGATGAAAATTCTACAAATAAAGAATATTTGAACTATCTTGAAAATATGCCGGAAACAATCAGGATGGGGTGTTATCAGAGGCTCGCCGGTTTTCTTTTACAGGAAGGATCTGAGGATTTTTCTTCATATAAGGGTGGCAAACAACGGCTGCTAAAGGCATTGAAGGCGCTTTCCAAAGACATAATAGATGACGTATTAGAAAAGTTAGGAATCGGACGAAAATGGAACGGCTTTGTTACGATAGGCCGCCATAATTACTATTCCCACTCATGGGATGTTTTAGCCATTCCAATTGATACGGCTTTTAGAGTAGAGAAATACTTTGGTATTTTTCATGAAATTGGACACCTCATCCTTCTTCTTCAAAGTAATGATAAAATAATTGATCTAGACGGAATAAGCAACGAGAAGGAAGAACGTCCCATGCTTGAAGATATGTTTTGTGACCTGTTTGCTTTTCTATGCGGCTTTCTTGGTATGTATGATCTTTATGTTGACACGATAATGCCATATGTGGCCAATATATTGAAAAAGCATTATAATAGGGAACATATTGAGAAATATGCCTTGAGATTGTTAGTGGTAATGTCCTTCCATATGATCAGAGACGATAAGCGTGACAAAATTGATAGCGCGGCAGAGTTGTTATTGGAAAAATATTTTGAAGAAATTAAGGATAAAAGAAATATACCTTTAAAGAGAAAAATAATTGACGACTTTAAAAAAAGTAAGGAATTATTTTGTGATGTATTCATTGGTTCATTTCGAAAAATAGAGAATATATTAGAAAATACATTTAATAAGCAAAGAAAGTCTGTTTACCATAGTAAAGAATATAAACAACAATTTGATAAAATTCTATGCGGCAACACAGTCGATGATTTAAGATATCCTCATCTTGTCGTTCTTAGCATGATAGAAAATAGTAGTAAATTATCGTTTAAAGCCGAAACCGCCGCCATAAGGTCATTTATCAATTATTATTATAACAATCAACTTGATAAAGCCTTACTTTTTTATTACGATACCGAACAACTTTCTGAAACGATACGACAATTACTCACAATAATAGTTCCTAATGTAAACGAAAGTGGCAATAACTACATAGAAACAGGCCGTGAACTCATTTCCGTCTCTATTCCCGGCCAAATTATACGGATTAATCCTAGCCCATACATTGATGATGCAATTGCAGAGGAGATAAAAAGTGCCAAATATCAAATACGGCCGGATAAAAAAGACTATTTGAATCAATTATTAATTAGCTTGGGGGGAAACGCTCTATATGGTCTTGCATTTGATGGTGCTAAAGTAGAATTCGTTGTGAACTTTATCAAATCTTTAGGTAAGTATCTGACACAATGAGTATGACGGCACCAATAGTGAAAATAGAAAATTGGGACGCGGCATTTGAAGCCAGTCACATTTGATGTAACATTCCCGCCGTCCTGCGTACTTACTGGAGGGCATAGGGTACTGATGTTTTGCCCCATGAGGGGAAAAAACTCTTAAATCAATGTTGAAATACACATAGCCGCTCATGGGGCTATCCCTGTCAACCTCAAACGCGCCGATACTTTTTTATTTATCGACACTCGGCAACGAAACAAGCGTTTTTATTAAGCAGCCTCCTTTTCGACTTTAAACGCGTTATAGAGAATATCCCCGGCCATCATATATGCACCGAGTGCCGTTGCATCCAGTATATCCGCATCTGTCCAACCCAATTTTCTTAACTGCGCTATATCGCCCTTTTCGACGGCGTGACCGTCAAAGACAGATTTCATCACGAAAAGAAGCATCGCCTTTTCCTTTTCACCGAGGGGCGCCATCTCCGGATTTTTCTTTGTGGCCTGTATGGCTTCGGCACTAAATCCCATATCGAGCAACAGTCTGGTGTTTATATCTACACAGTAGGCGCAGAATGTCTTCATCGATACGAGCATTCGTACCATTGCAATGAGGGCCTGACCAAGAGTTGGGTGATTCATGTAATAGCTGACACTCTGGAATTGGCGATCAAGCGTCTGAGGACTGGAACTCAACAATTTCATACCATTAGGAACGAATCCTAACGACTGCTTCAATGCCGCATAAACCTTGGCGACCGTACCTGCAGCCTCGTTGGTTTCAACTGTCTTGATTATCGACATAGGCTTGCCCTCCTGTATGATTTATTAATTGATTAAGAAGGGCTGGCTACATGTGAAACGCCAGCCCCTTACGCAGTGCGACCGGTGCGACGCTCCAACGATACTAACTCCTCTCGCCCCAAATTCTACTACAATGGACATACAATAGAGGCGATGATTTATACTATCACTGTTTAGAGAGATCTGTCAAGAGTTATTTTGATATGAGGTGGGTGGACGGTGTATTTTCTTTGCAGAACTGAACATACGCATGAAATAATAGTTGTTATCACATTTAACCTAAATATAATCAATTCGTCATACTCCTGTAACAGCCTATCGTTTAATATAGAGAATTGCTGAAATCGGAAATAACGCCGGCACAGTCAGAACCTTCGAAGGAAGCCTTTCTCTGGGGGGTTGCAACGTCTGCCTTTCAGCTTGAGGGTTCTCCTCATGCAGACTGGTCGTCATGGGACACAATACTTAACGAAAAGCCTGAAATAACAAACCATTATGAACTCTACAGGAAAGACCTCACCCTGCTTAACGACCTTGGGGTAAACGCATACCGCTTCTCACTTGAATGGTCGAGGATACAGCCGCGTGAGCACATGTGGGATGAGCTGGCAATCGCTCATTATGTGGAAATCATAGATATCCTTGAAAAGTACGGAATAGAGCCTATGCTGACCCTGCATCACTTTACCCATCCCCTCTGGTTTATAAAGAAATATCCCTGGAACGAAGATGAATCTGTGGCAATATTTCTTGCCTATGTGAAGAAAATAGTTGCCGCGGTAAAAAACGTGAAATACTGGATAACCTTTAACGAACCCTATGTCCTTATCCTTGCGGGCTATTTTGAAGGGTGTATTCCACCGGCTATGACTAATGCGACGTTAGGGGTAAGGGCACTTGTGAATATTCTCAAGGCACACGCGGGGGCCTATGAGATAATACATGCCGCGTGTCCCGATGCAAAGGTCAGTGTGGCCCATAATATGGCCGCCCTTGCCCCCTGGAGTAAATGGAACCCAATGGATAAACTCCTCGCACGGTTTGCCAGACACTTCTATAATCAATCCCTGCTCGATGCCTTTGCCACAGGGTCGTTGAAAGTTAAATTCCCGTTTAAGGAAGAAATGACATTTCCCGTTCCTATAAAAGGAAAACTCGACTTCTTTGGCGTAAACTACTACACAAGGATACATATGAGGTTTAATCCATTTAAAAAGATGGGCGTTGAGATGAGGCACCTTGACATCGACGGCCACGGCCTTACCGGCATGGGGTGGGAGATATATCCACGAGGTCTTGAAAAGGTACTGAAGGCCGCCGCGGCGTTAAACGTTCCTCTGATAATAACCGAAAACGGCATCGCCACAAAGGACAGCCACGAAAAGATTCGATATATAAAAAAACATATAGACAAAATAGAACACTGTAAAAAAAGGCACTGCCTGGATATAAGGGGCTATTTCTACTGGTCGCTTATTGACAACTACGAGTGGCTCAACGGCCTCGATGCCCGCTTCGGGCTGTATAGGGTCAATTTCGAGAGCCAGCAGCGTACGCCCACGGGTGCGGCGACATATTATTCGCATATCATAAAAAACAGAAAATTCTAACCGGCCGCCGTTCCCGTTACACATTTAACCGTATTGTAATGTTAACTTAATCAGGCGTAACAGACACGTCATCATACTGTAATATTCATTCCTTATAATACATGCAATATGATTAGCAGTTATCGACACTGACATGCTGCTGTGTGATTTCCATATTCACACAACTTATTCCGACGGCTCAGTGAAGCTGAGGAAGGCAATAGATATTTTCGGACAGGCAGGCTTCGATGCAATAGCAATTACCGACCATGTGGTAAACGGGGATAATTCCTTCGGCAAACTCGCACATCGCTTTAAGTATTCTGTAACTTCCCATAACTTCAGCCAATATATGTGCCATATAAAGGAAGAGGCACAGAGGGCTTATGACAAATATGGAATGCTTGTCATTTCCGGCATTGAAATAACGAAAAATCATCTTTCTATCGAGAACTCGGCACACATATTGATTCTCGATATCAAGGAGTTTATTCCCGCGTGTCTCAGCTATGAAGAGATATTCCTGAGGGCAAAGCAGCAAAACGCCCTGATTGTAGCCTGCCACCCACATTACATGACAAGGACATTTGATAGGGACACGCTTTTTCTCTGGAATAACAGGGGAAAATACGCCCGTTATATCGACGCGTGGGAGATTGCCAACCGGGATGATATCTTCAACGTCGTAGGTCTGGAAAAGTATCCATACCTCGCAAACAGCGACTTCCATAAACCGAAACATCTTTTTTCGTGGAAGACGCTTCTGAACTGCGTCAACGACATAGATTCCATAAAACAATGTATCAGGCATAACAAGGGTGTCGCTGTGACACTATTCAGAAATTAGGAGGTAACGATATGCCGGTTTTTCTTGTACTGATAGTAGTTGTAATCGCACTGTATCTGCTTGAGATGCTTGCCGTCAGGTCTTATACGTCCGCCCCGGGGTCAGACATCGTTCCTCATGCCTGTCCCCCTGTTTCAATCCTTAAACCGCTCAAGGGGCTTGAGGATTGCTTATTCGATAATCTCGAGAGCTTCTGCAATCTGGATTATCCTGTATATGAGATTATCTTCACGCTTCAGGACCAGAACGACCCTGCCTATAAAGTGGCGAGGAAAATAAAGGACAAATACCGCTCTAAAGATATTTCCATTATCGTCGAACCTTGTGACGAGGGGTTGAATCCCAAGGTGAATAATCTGATACCGGCGTATAAAATGGCCCAATACGGCCTTATACTTATAAGCGACAGCAATGTCCGCGTGGAAAAAGACTATTTGACGGCAATTTCCCGGCATATGGAAGACCCGAATGTCGGGCTTGTAAGCAATTTGATAAGGGGCATAAGCGCAAAGACGTTTGGGGCAGCCATGGAAAACCTCCACCTTAATTCCTTTGTCGCGGGCAGCGTATGCGTCTTAGATAAATATCTCGATATGCCGTGTGTCGTCGGGAAATCTATGCTCATGCGAAGCGTTGACCTCGAGGCCATTGGCGGCTTTACCAGCGTTAAGGACTTTCTTGCCGAGGACTATATAATCGGCCAGAGGATTCACGCACTTGGGAAAAAGGTCGTCCTGTCCAATCATCTCATTAATAATGTTAATGAATACTGGGGAATAGGGCGTTTTATTAACCGCCATACAAGATGGGGGAAGCTGAGGTGGCAAATCGGAGGCATTAAGTACCTCTCGGAGCTGTTTACTAATGCCGTGTTTATGGCCTTCATTGCGATGCTTATTATGCCGCTCTCTACTGCCACCGTATTGTTTGCCGCGGCGGTTAGTTCGCTTAAGATTGCTCACGACATATATATCGGAACGAGGCTTCGTTCCGGCCTTTCTCCATTGTTGTATTTGTTGTCCCCGGTCAAGGATATTATCATAGGGTTTATCTGGTTTGTGCCTATTGTCAGCAACACCGTCAACTGGAGGGGCAACAGATATATCATCGGCGAGCTTTCAGCCCTTTCGCCAATGCCGGAGACAGGGCTGTGGATATTGATATACAGACTGTTAAGGGCGCCCTTCGATGTGAGCCGTTAAACAATGTAACGTAATTGTAATGAAACTTTAACAATATGTAACAAATCCTTAATGATGTTGTAACATCACGTGAGTTATCATACAATATGGCAGTAGATAAAACTCAGGAGGAGGGCAACCGGATGGTAGTATATCTCCACAGCGTACCCGGCAGACTACGCATTAAGTCTTCTGTCTTAAAGAGGGACAATGGGAAAAGGGAGCAGGTTGTGATTTTTTTTCAGGGAGTTGAGGGCGTAAAGTCTGTCAATTCAAATCCTATAACGGGCAGCCTTGCGATAAGTTACTGCACTCACCTGATTGACGCGGAAATCATAATGGAGATGCTCGAGAAAATAGGCGGCATTGATTTATCGAAAACAATATCCAATGACGAGTATATTCACAACGCCCTTTCAAAGGTTGGAGGTTTTGCCAGTAAGGTTCTCTTTGGCAGCGCTATGGATGTGGCCCTGGGGGACTCCGCCCTGTCATTTCTTTCAGTTCTCGTCTAACAAACTGACAGTTGCAGGTTTACCGCATTATTGCTATTAAAAAGATATGAATGATAGAATACATGTATCTGGCAGCAAAATACATGTATGGAGGGAGTAAATGGATCTATTTAAGGGAAACGCTTTATCCGGTCTGGCAATAGGAATTGGGGCGGCTGTGCTGTCGCCAGTGTTAATACCAATCCTGGCCTCTGTCGTAAAGCCGTTGACGAAGGCGGCCATAAAGGGCGGTATAATCGCCTATGGAAGAGGCATAGAGTTGGCTGCCGAAATCGGCGAAGTTGTAGAGGACCTCGTCGTTGAGGCAAAGGCGGAATTGGTTGAGGCCGTTGCCGACGCTGCCGTTTCCGATAAGGTGGGTTAGGATATGGTTGAGTGTATCGTAAGTCATCAATCTCGGGGCAGACTTAGAATAAAGGCGTTGGCAGCCAAAGGCGACGCGGGGTATTTTGCGAATATTAAGAAGACACTTGCCGAAAATCCTAAGATAAGCGCCGTCGAAGTAAATCCCATCACCGCAAGTGTGTTAATCCTGCATAATACGACTAACGAAGAGATTTTAAACTATGCCGGCGAACATGGACTGATACAAGCAGCCGTACCAGCCAATAATGCCCAAAAATCCGATGACGTTGCGGCTAAAGTAGCCGAGTTGTTTAAGGCTGTCAACGGCGGCACTGTTGCCGCTACGGGCGGCGGTCTGGATTTGGCAAGGGTTTCCTTTCTCACGCTGGTGGGCTTCGGGCTATATCAGCTCAGCAGGGGGAATTTTGTAGTGCCGCCGTGGTACACCGCCTTCTGGTATGCTCACGGTATGTTTACCAAATATCTGACAAAGTAAATTTTGGTTTACTGGTGGATAAATGCCTTTGGGGGGTATTGTCGCTGATAAAACAGTATGGAATAATAACCATATAAATAATATATATTGTGCATGTAATCATTCGTATTATATTTATTTAGACTGGAGGAAGTATGAATGCTGTAATGTCAGAAAATAGTGGGGAAGCCTCCGGTCAGGCCAATTTAAGTTGTCAGTCCGTAGCCCCGCTGCACGTCAGGGTAAAAGGCAGAGCGCGGTATAAAGTACCCATGCTTTATCGCTCTGATTCTTTGAAAGAGCACATCTTCGCAAATCTTACCAGAGAACCCGGCATTACCAGCGTTGCCATAAATACCCTTACGTCAACCGTTCTGGTTAACTATGATGACTATAACACTCCAGAGGCGGTCTCCTCCTATCTGCAGACCATAGTCAGCGATTATAAACAGCCCGCGAATGCCGGTGAGACTCATTATTTAAGGCCATTTAGCGTCAGAGATACTGTCAGAGGGCTTATTAAACATAAGACGACGCTAACGAGCACCGCCAAACCGCCACCAGCGTCAAAAACCATCGAAATCAAAAAACCTCCCACAGACAATTCCCTGAACAAAAACCAGGAAGTCATTCCGTGGCATAACACGAAAAAGGACCAGGTTATATCATTCTTTAGCACCTCGCCGTCAACGGGATTAAGCGGTAAGTTCGCGGCGGAGTTGTTACACGCATATGGGCGCAATATACTTCCCAGCTCGGCCGTGCGCTCGAAATGGGCGATGTTCTTTGGGCAGTTCACCTCGTTTCCAGTGCTCTTGTTGGGTGGGGCGGCGGTGTTGTCGGCTGCCACCGGCGGGATTGCCGATGGCATTGTAATATTAAGCGTGGTGTTGATTAACGCCGTAATAGGCTTTGTTACTGAGAGCTATGCCGAAAAGACCATTAATTCCCTTAAAAAGCTCGTCCGGCCTTATACATTTGTGTTAAGAGACGGGAAGGTAATAGAGATAAGCGTCGAGGAGGTAGTGCCGGGAGACATTCTTATGTTAAAGCCGGGCACTTATATCCCCGCCGACGCAAGGGTTATCGAGTCGCAGATGTTGAGCGTGGATGAGTCCGCCCTGACGGGTGAGAGTATGCCGGTTATCAAGCAATCGAGGCATCTTAAAAACAAGGACATCCCGCTTGCCGACAGGATTAATATGATATACATGGGGACACTGGTAACGGGGGGCCAGGCATTGGCTGTTGTGACGGCAACCGGCGCATACACCGAAATGGGGCAGATACAAACCCTTGTCGGCGAGGCCGTCCAGCCAGATACCCCTATGGAGATACAATTAGAGCGCATTGGCGATAAGCTCGTTCTTATATGTGCCGGTGTGTGCGGCCTCGTGTTTGTTACAGGCCTCGTGCGCGGTTTTGGACTATTAGAGATGGTGAAGTCCTCTATATCGCTTGCGGTTGCGGCAATACCGGAGGGGCTGCCGGCGATGGCAACGACGGTGCTGGCCATTGGCATAAACAAGATGAAGCAGCATAATGTACTTATCCGCCGCCTCGACGCGGTAGAAACCCTCGGCTCTGTTCAGACGATTTGCCTCGATAAGACCGGCACGCTGACCTTAAACAGGATGACTGCGGTGTGCGTTGTGACAGTGACTAATAATATAACAATATTATCTGGACTTCTGTCCGGGGAAGACGGGCAGCGGCTGACCACCCTGTCCGCGGAGCTTGAGAGATTAATCCACGTAGTAACGCTCTGCAGCGAGACGTTAATAACTAAAGGGGAGACTGGCTATGTCCTCGATGGCTCCTCAACTGAAAACGCCCTCGTTCATATTGCTATAGGCACGGGGATGGATGTCATACAGATGAGGAAGAGTTTTCCCCTTTTAAAAGTAAAACATCGTTCAGATGGCAGTAACTACATGATTACGGTACACAGATTTAGTGGAAACGGCGTTTTTGGAGACGCCGGAAGAAGGAGGCTTGTTGCCGTGAAAGGCTCACCGTCGGAGGTCATGGATTTATGCAAATTTTACCTGAAAGACGGCATTGAATATGAATTTATAAACGGCGAAAGGGTGCAGATTCAAAACGAAAACGAGCAATTGGCAGGTAAATCTCTTAGGGTACTGGGTGTGGCGTATAAATTAGCCGGCGATGAGGACACCGAAGACCTGTCCTCAGGGCTGACATGGCTTGGGCTTGTAGGCATGACAGACCCGATAAAGTCTGAGGCAAAGGGGTTGATCGAGGCGTTTCACAAGGCAGGGATAGCCACAATAATGATAACAGGCGACCAGGTGCCGACGGCCTATTCAATAGGGAAGGAGCTAAATCTTGGCAGCGGCGATCATATTGAGATACTGGACTCGACCAGCCTGAATGAGTTAAGTCCTGAGGTATTAACGGCATTGTGTGAAAATATAAACGTCTTTGCCCGCGTAAGCCCTGCCCAAAAACTCCAGATAGTGCGCGCCCTTCAACGGGCGGGAAGGGTTACGGCCATGACGGGCGACGGTATAAACGATGGCCCTGCGTTAAAGGCCGCCAATATTGGAATTGCTATGGGGCGCACCGGCACCGATGTATCGCGCGAAATCGCCGATATTATACTGGAAGACGACAATCTCGAAACGATGATAATCGCGGTAAGCCATGGCCGGGCGATTTACGCCAATATCAGGAAGTCTGTCCACTATCTTCTGTCAACAAATATGAGTGAGATAATGGTCATGCTTATTTCCATCGCGGCCGGGTTTGGACATCCTATCAGCGCTATGCAGCTCCTGTGGATAAATCTTATCTCTGACATATTTCCCGGCATTGCCCTGTCTTTAGAGCAGCCGGAGCCGGACATCATGAGCCAGCCCCCCAGAAGTCCCGACGAAGATATAATCGGGGCGAAGGATTTCAGGCGTATAGCCTTTGAATCGCTGACGATGAGCGCCACATCGCTTGGGGCATATGCCTATGGCATTGCGAGGTACGGTGTTTCGCCGCGCGCGGGCAATATGGCATTTCTGAGCCTCTCGACCTCCCAGCTCCTGCACGCCATAAGCTGCCGCACGGACAAACACAGCATATTCGATAAGGAGACACTGCCGCCAAATAAATATATGAACATTGCGCTGGGTGGCTCGTTTTTGTTACAATTGCTTGCCATGACAGTGCCGGGGCTTAGAAATCTGTTAAAGATAACCCCGATTAATCTCATGGACGCCCTCGTAGCAGGTTCGGCGTCCGTCATTCCTCTGTTGATAAACGAGGCAACAAAAAGACCGGTAAGACATATTCCGGAGGTGAACACTCTATGAATAATGACTTCATGCTCACATCGGAGTCCGTAACGGCAGGGCATCCCGATAAACTTTGCGACCAGATAAGCGACGCCATTGTTGACCATTCTCTGCAGCAGGACCCTAATACGAGAATCACTGCCGAGTGCGCTGTGTCAACATCGATAGTGTTCATAGCGGCGATGTTTCAGTCTAAGGCGGTCATGGATTTTGCCAATATCGCAAGGAAGGTAATCCACCGGATTGGTTTTAACAAGAAGGCGTTTAACGACAAGACATGCAGCATCATCACAAGCCTCAGGGAGCTTAAACCCGATAGCTACGGCACATATGACGAGCACACTATGACAGACAGCGAAATGGACGAGATTGCGGTGAAAAACAACGCGACCATATTCGGGTTCGCCTGCGATCAGACGCCGTCGCTGATACCGCTTCCCATATGGCTGGCCCATAAGATTGCGGCCAAGCTGGCAGGGGCGCATCAGGCGCTGCCCTATCTTGCCCCCGACGGCAAGGTGCAGGTGGGCGTGGAGTATAAAAACCGCCACCCTTACAGGATACACAGCATAATCTTGCAGGCGTGTCAGGAGACCTCGGACGTACCGGCAATTGAGAAACTTAGGGACGATGTCAGACAACTGGTGATAGACGCGGCGTTTGCAGACGAACACATAGGGCTGGATGATAAGACGCGTATCTTTATAAACCCCGACGGGGCGTTTGTTACAGGCGGCCCGGCGTCGCACTCCGGCCTCACAGGCAGAAAGAAGGCAATGGACACATATGGCGGTTATGCGAGAAACTCAGACGCCGCCCTAAGCGGCAAGGGGCCGCTCAGGATTGACCGCGTGGGGGCGTATATGGCCCGCTATGCGGCAAAAAACGTGGTAGCCGCCGGTCTTGCCCATGAGTGCGAAGTGCAGGTGAGTTACTCAATCGGACTTGCCAGACCGGTAAGCATTCAGGTAGATACATACGGGACGGGAAAGATAAAAGACCAGTGGATTGAAGATATAATAGAGAAGTTGTTCGACTTCAGGCTGCCGGCAATCTTAAAGAAACTCAATCTCAGATACCTGCCTAACAAGGCAAACGGGGGGATTTTTTATCAGAAACTTGCCGTGTATGGGCACTTTGGCCGTACTGACATGGAAGTTCCGTGGGAGCTTACCGATATGCGCGATAAAATCTTATCTCTCAGCGGTCAATGACAATGGATTTGACCCTCTTTTATGTTTTTTTAAACGTAATCATAGTGAACCTCTCCCTATCGAGCGATAATGCTATCGTACTTGCGATGGCGGTCAAGTCCCTGCATAAAAGAAGCAGAAAAAAGGGGTTGATTATAGGGGCGGCGTGTTCATTTATCATAAATATCATATTGATTTTCTATGTCTCGGAGCTGCTTCAATTAAAATATGTCAGGTCTATAGGCGGGATAATCATTACCGTGATAGCGCTAAGGCGCTGCATAGAGATATGCGTAGATGAGGCGGAGGGGGAGCAGTCCACCAGCATTTTTCATGCGATTAAGATAATACTTATCGCGAATTTGACCATGTCATTTGACAACGTGCTGGGGGTTGCGGCGGTGTCAAAGGGGAATCTATCTCTGTTGATTTTGGGCCTTGCGATAAGCATCCCTATCGTATTCCTTGCAAGCAACGCCTTAGCCGCCCTGCTGGACAGATACCCATTTATAATCTATATATCTGCCGCCGTGCTAGGAAAAATAGGGGCAGAGCTGATTTTGACCGACCCCTTTATAGAAGCAATCTTTCAGCCGGATGTACAAGCGGCATGCGTAATAGAAGTAGTCTATGCCGCGTGCGTAGTAACGGCAGGGGTTTTGATGAGGAAGCGCAGGCTATTAACGTTATCTAAAGCCCAGCCGGAAAGCGTTGACAGTTCACTTGTGGACGTATAGGTCTTTCAGTAAATCATCAATGTTCTCAAATTTGGCTAAATCCTCGCCCCTGTCGGTTTTCATGAATGTTTCAAGAGTGGTTTTGTTGGGGATTTTTATGTCAAACGGCAAGCCTCTATGAAGGGCAACCTGACGGTAAAAGAGGTTAATTGCCTCTGAGTTGGACATTCCAAGTTCCTTAAAGATACCTTCGGCCTCTTTTTTTAGGGCAGGTTCTGTACGCGCCCTTATAATGGACCCCAAAAACTGGACAACATGTTAAGTTACAGAAAGAGAAGAAAGATGGAGGTCCAAGGATACTATGAAGACGAAATATGCGTCGGCATTTAAGGCAAAGGTAGCAATAGAAGCGATA
>JADFYO010000025.1 GCA_015233015.1 Nitrospirota bacterium
GGAGGAGAAAAGGACTACTGACTTAGGACATACACCCGCCCCTTTGGGGCTTGGGCTATGAAAAATATATGGACTTGCTGTAACTTAAAAAAGGCAATTTTCTGTCTTGACAAATGGGTCCACCATACCCAACGTACCGTAGACTCACCATGAGTACGGCGGATAATACACAGGCACCGGTCGCAACCGATAGATCTATGAGCTCTTTTAACATTTTCCTCGCGGGGAGTGCTCAGGCTAACAAAAATGCCTAACGATGGACTGTCGTGGGCATTTGAACAGAAACCTATGCTTTTGAAGTTTAACGTTGTTCCATACGTGAATGTTCCGTTTCAATATTATCCTCACTACACCTCCTGAGATGTAAACAAGTAAAAATAAAGGAGATTTTCTTTACTATTTCATAAATTACCCTTATTATTACATAAAACATGGGGTTTAGTAAATTTACTCGATTAATAAATCAGGGCAAACGCACTATATGTGTATTGTTGTCATATCAGAGGCAGACTAATGCAAACTATAGCATTCAAATGCAATAAATCTGTCATTCCGGCTTGTCTGGAATCTGTTTTTACACATCCGCAAGCCCAATAAGATTCCAGACAAGCCGGAATGACGACAAGGCAAGCCGGGTGGAGACAATTTTTCTGTCGTGGCTACACTTTTTTCTGCGGAGTGAGAGCAACTCTATCATAGTGCGTTTGCCCTGACAGCCACCCCACAAGTCAATAATGGGATGATTGACAGGTGTTTCACATTCGGAATTTTCGAGTATCCGAAATGCTCGGCTTCAACGCTTTACGCTTGACCGGATGATTATAATTGCGGGTGCGCTCACTTTCCCGTGAGCTTCTTGATAAATGCCTCGGCGGCCTTCATCTCTTCCTTGACGGTGTCGGCCCCTACTATCAGTCCGCGATAATAACCCGCGATATGCAATGAATCATATAACCTGTCAAATTCCCTGACGAGTTTTCCATTATTGACTGACAGATGTTTTTTCAGGGCGGCTACATAACCGTCAAAAGACTTAGGCAGCTCCCTGCGTGTAACAACACCCTTCTTAAAAAGAGCCTCGTTTATGGCTTCAAGGATGGCAAGATACGCAGTACCAAACGCCTCCCTGACGGGCTTCTTCTCAGAGTAGATGTCGTCTTCTATTGGTATGCCCCTGAGGATGCCGCGGGCATTCTCAAGATAATACATAGCCCCTTGTTCTTTCGGTGTCTTCTTAGGCATAATTTATTATAAAATTGACCAGATGTTTCGTCAATCAGACAATTTCTTGAGTTCTTTGAGCAGCGACAGTGCCGTCTCCGGCGTTGTTTTATTTATGTCTATCTTTGACAGTCTTTGAACGGCAGGGTGGACAATCAATGAGGAAAACAGATCAAGCTGTGCGGCGGGTCTGCGCCTTTTGCGAATAGTGAACCGGCCTTCGTCTGAGCGGCCTTCATCGGGGGCATCCTTTTTTTCGAGTTCGGCGAGGATTTCTTTTGACCTGCCAATGATACCGTCGGGAAGCCCCGCTAATCTTGCCACCTGTATGCCGTAGCTCTTGTCGGCAGAGCCACGCACTATCTTTCTGACAAAGATTATCTCATCGCCCCACTCTTTCACTGATACGTTGTAGTTTTTTACCCCGCGTGTGGTTAAGGCAAGCTCTGTGAGTTCGTTATAGTGGGTAGCGAAAAGCGTCCTCGCGCCGACTTCGTTTGCGATATGCTCGGCAACCGCCCACGCAATGCTGATGCCGTCAAATGTGCTCGTCCCCCTGCCTACCTCGTCAAGGATTATAAGGCTCCTCTGAGTGGCGTTATTTATTATATTCGAGGTCTCTATCATCTCTACCATGAATGTGCTCTGCCCCATCGAAAGATAATCAGACGCCCCAATACGGGTGAATATCCTGTCAACTATCCCAATTTCAGCCGCCTCCGCCGGCACAAACGAACCCATCTGAGCCATCAGCACAATCAGCGCCGTTTGGCGCATGAATGTGGATTTCCCCGCCATGTTCGGGCCTGTGATGATAAGGAGCTTTTCTTCGTCAAGGTCGAGATATGTGTCGTTTGGAATGAAACGCTCAACGCTGCGGGAACGCTCAATTACGGGGTGACGCCCTTCGGAGATGCGTATCTGGCCGGAGGCGGTTACTACTGGTTTTATATACTTATTTTTCCTGGCGGTAACGGCCAGGGCCTGAATGTAGTCCAGTGCCGCAACGGCCTGGGCAGTATCCCTAAGCTCATTGGCATAGTAGAGCGCCTTTTCGAGCAGGTCTTTAAAACACTTGTACTCAAGGTTCTTTAGTTTTTCCTCAGCGCCGAGGATCTTATCTTCATAGTCCTTTATCTCCGGCGTTACATAACGCTCAGCGTTTGTGAGGGTCTGTTTTCTTATATAATGGGTCGGGACCATGTGCAGGTTTGTCTTCGTAATCTCGATGTAGTAACCAAAGATTTTGTTGAAGGCTATCTTCAGAGAGTTTATACCGGTGGCGGCACGCTCCTTCCCTTCGAGTTCTGTCAGATATGTCTTTCCCTTTGTTGACAGCAGCCTAAGCTCATCTATCTCCTTGTTAAATCCGTCTTTGATTATCCAGCCGTCTTTTACTGTGTTTGGGGGCAGATCTACAATAGAATCATCTATCAATTGTATCAAAGAAGTAAAATCGGTTATCAAACCAGAAACGGCGGACAGATAGACATTGGCAACGGCCTTCAGGATTGTTTTTAAGTCCGGCATTGCCTCGACGGAGGTCTTTATGGCAATCAGGTCCCTCGCCGTGGCAGTACCTTTGGTAAGCCTCGAGGTGAGGCGCTCGATGTCCTGAACTATCTTTAGTTTGCTTCTGAGATCGTCTCTCAGCCTGAAATCTGCAAATATAAATTCGACGGCGTCAAGCCTTTGCCTTATATCGTTTTTGTCGATAAGGGGTTTTAAGATGCTCTCCCGCATGAACCGCGCCCCCATCGGAGTGAGCGTCTCATCCATGACGGACAGTAAGGTACCTTCGGATGAGGAGTCCTTCAGGCTGCTTACAAGCTCAAGATTCTTAATCGCCGCCATATCCAAAAACATGAACGAGTGGTTATTAAGCGTCCTGATTTTGCTGAACTCAAGGCCGGTCTTTTGTGTCTCTATCAGGTAAGATAACAGACCTCCGGCCGCGCGCACGGCTACGGGTTTGTCTTCACAACCAAACCCCTCGAGTGTGGAGACTTTGAAGAATGTAAGGGCCGCCCTATATGCCTCGCTATAGTCGAAGCAGTAGTCGTCATAGTAAGAGGTAAAGAAGTTTTTCAGGATTACGGAGTAGTGTATGTCGTTTTTAAGAGACTGCGGGCACAGGATTTCTTTAACGCCGAAGCGGTGTATCTCGTCCGATATTGACTCCGAGGTCTCATAAACGGTGAACTGGCCGGTGGAGATGTCGGCTATGGCTATGCCGCAGATGTTGGAGCTGGGGAAAAAGCTCATAATAAAGGTGTTTTCTTTTGGGTTATCCGGTTCGAATGTGCCGGGTGTGGCAACCCTTGTAACCTCTCGCTTTACAATTCCTTTTGCCAGAGCGGCGTCTTCGGTCTGTTCGCACACCGCAACCTTGTATCCGGCGTTGACGAGTTTTTTCAGATAGGCGTCCGCGGCAAAATATGGCACGCCGCACATCGGCACGGGGTCTTTCTTTGTCTTATTTCTCGATGTGAGGGCGATTTGCAGCACCTTTGAGGCAATAATGGCGTCTTCGCCAAACATCTCATAAAAATCACCGAGACGGAAAAATAGTATGGCATCGGGATATGCCTTCTTTATATCCCCGTGCTGCTTCATAACCGGGGTTGTCTCGATTAGTTTTTCTATAGAATCGCTCATTTAATGATGACCGTTCAGACGGACCAAACGCAATATATAATTACTATCAATATTTGCTTCTGCTCGTGTCTTTAATTTTCTTATACAGTTTCTTTATTGTCCTGATGGCTACTGGAATCAGCTTTTCTGTAAATAGCTTCCTTTCAAGTAAGGATACCAGAGGTTTAGAGGCAAGCACCCTTATCAGACCGCGGGGGAGCCTGAGTTTAAGCATAACCAGCAGCAGCGTTGTATAGTTAATCTTGTTCTGCCTGTGCCACTGCCATGTCTTTAGCTGGTAGTCTGTGGATGTATCGAGGATTTTTTCCTCGATGGCCTTGTTGCATAGGGCGGTTCCATTAAAGAAAACCAGCGAACTAATTCCTATGAAGGCTTTAGTGGGCATATTGTCTAATAAATAGTGCAGCGTAAATAAGATATCATCGGGTGTTTCCCATGGATTATCAACAATTAAATCGATGATAAGAATAAACTCGGGATACTTGACTGAGAAAAACTTCAAGACCTCGTCAACGTTTTTATTGATGGCCACGCGGCGGTAGATCGTTTCTGTGTTGAACGCCCGGCTTTGCAGCCCTATCTGGCACGCAATCATCCCACAGTCGATGAGGTGCGTGGTGAGTTCTTCAGTAAAATAAACTGGCGTGAATAAACTCTTGAAAGGGAGATTATATTTTTTGAGCAGATTTGCTGTCTCCCAAATATCCTTCCTTGCAAAAAAGGAATCGTCCTCGATAGATAATTCTGTAACGTAGGGGAAATGTTCTTTAACCCAGAGGATCTCCTCTTCTATTTTTTCGATGGTTCTGAAACGTACCATTGGAGCCTGTACTTTTTTCAACACGTTGTTGGCACAGTATGTGCAGTTATCCGGGCAGCCGCGCGCCGTCTCCATCCTGTATATGTAAACAGGCTTATCGGGGTTGGCATCGGGACGGAACTCCATGAATGGCCTGTAATCTTCAAAAGATTTCATTGGTATTATCTCCTCTGAGCGCTCTATGTAAACGTAATGCCCCTCAGGACCATAGTCGGGAAGGGGCAATGAGGAAATATCATGTATATATTCAAGTTCTGGATAGCTCTGACCGCGGAAATGTATATTTTTAACCGCTTTGGGCACAGTACCCGCGTCAATCTGCCTTACAAGTTCAAGCATTGCATACTCACCGTCCCCTATGCAGGCCGCGTCGGCGTTTTGAAGGGCCTTCAAAGGGTTTAATGTCGGAAACACGCCCCCAAAGATGATAAAATTATCTGCCCGTTTAAGTGTCTTCGATAACTCGGCCCCCGCCAGCATATAGTTATCCATAAGTGTAATTCCAATTACGGCAGATGCCTCTGTCATAACCTTAAGCCTTTGAAGCAGACTTTCAGGATAACTGATATGGCAAAAAGGCGATAAATTCCATCCGGATTCGGTTGAGGGCATGGGAAGAAATATCATTCTCGTATCAAATCCAGCGTTTTTCAGTACCGACGATATGGATCTGAGACCGGAATTATACAGGGAACCGTATGGTGAGATTAAGCTTATCTGCATGACACTCTCCTTCTGTAACTAAGATTCACAGGGCACAACTTCTCTCTCTCCGGTATTATACAAATACTGCCGCTTAATTGAACATAGCTTGCGATTATATTTTGGCGGTGGAAATTTTTAAATACCAACGGCGAGCGCCCTTTCGCGTATCGCCTTTATTTTGTCTCTGATAGCGGCAGCGCGTTCGAAGTCTAGTTTTTTTGCAGCCTCTTTCATATCCAGCTCAAGCGCCTTTAATTTGTTTTCGTCGAAGAGGTCATGAATTTCAACATCATCCTCTACCGGTACAGTCCAGTAATCGGCCTCGTATATAGTTGCGAGGATGTTTTTTATGTTGCTGATTACAGTCTCCGGGGTTATCCCCATTTCTTCATTATACCGGAGCTGCTTCTTACGGCGGCGTGTGGTTTCGTCCATTGCCCTCTGCATAGAGCCGGTTATTGTATCGGCATATAACAGCACCTTGCTGTTTACGTTTCTGGCGCCACGTCCCGCCGTTTGAATAAGGGACTTTTCTGACCTCAGAAACCCCTCCTTGTCGGCGTCGAATATTGCCACAAGTGATACCTCAGGTAAATCCAGCCCCTCTCTCAGGAGATTTACCCCGACCAGGCAGTCAAAAACGCCCATGCGCAAGTCCTGAAGTATCTTCACCCTGTCAAGCGTGTCTATGTCGGAGTGCAGGTAGCGTGTCCTTATGCCCAGCTCGTTGTAGTACTCTGAGAGGTCCTCGGCCATCTTCTTTGTCAGCGTGGTAACCAGAACACGCTCTTTTCTTCCGGTTACAAGCCGGATTTCTCTTATCAAATCATCGACCTGGCCGCTGACTGGTCGGACAAACATTTCGGGGTCTAAAAGCCCCGTCGGCCTTATGATTTGCTCGACTATGCTGCCGCTGGCCTTATTTAGTTCATATTTGCCCGGCGTTGCCGAGACATATATGGCTGCCTTTACGCGCGCCTCAAACTCTGCAAATCTCAACGGCCTGTTATCCAGCGCCGAAGGAAGTCTGAAACCATAGTCGATGAGGGTTTGTTTTCTGGCCTTGTCGCCCTCATACATGCCGCCTATCTGTGGCACGGTTACGTGGGATTCATCTATAACTATCAGCATGTCATCGGGGAAGTAATTGATAAGCGTGTATGGAGGCTCCCCTGCCGCTCTGCCGCTTAAATGCCGCGAGTAGTTTTCTATCCCGTTGCAAAAGCCAAACTCCTTCAGCATTTCGAGGTCGAACATGGTGCGCTGTTCTATTCTCTGCGCCTCGGCGGGTTTGCCCTGCCTGAGAAAAGATTCAACCTGGGCACGCATTTCCCTTTTAATTCCTGCAAGGGCGCCATCTATCCTGTCTCTTGGCGTTATCCAGTGTGAACGGGGATATATTGCGGCCGTCTTCAGGCGTCTCAGCCGCAGCCCGGTAATGTGGTCAAACTCATAAATTGCGTCAATGTCGTCGCCAAAGAACTCTACCCTAATCCCCTTGTCCATCGAAAAGGCCGGAAACACCTCGACGATGTCGCCGCGCACCCTGATAGAGCCGCGCTTAAACTCCCTCTCCCGGCGCTCATACTGAAGCGCTGTGAGCTGGTCTAAAAGCGCGTCTCTTTTAATCGAATCGCCCTCTTTTATCACAAGGTGCATTCCGATGTAGTCCTCCGGCGAGCCGATGCCGTAGATACACGACACGGAGGCCACCACGATAGCGTCGCGCCGCTCGAGGACGGCCATTGTCGCCGAGTGCCTCAGCCTGTCTATGTCTTCGTTTATCATGGCGTCTTTGGCAATGTACGTGTCGGTCTTGGGAATATAGGCCTCCGGCTGATAGTAATCATAGTAGCTGACAAAGTACTCGACGGAGTTTTGAGGAAAGAGTTCCCTGAATTCTCCATAGAGTTGAGCCGCAAGGGTCTTATTATGAGCGATGACAAGCGTGGGCTTGCCTAAATTAGCAATGACGTTGGCAATGGTGAAGGTCTTGCCGGAACCTGTTACACCTAAAAGTACATGGTGTCCCCCCTCTCCTGCGCCGTTTGTGAGCCTTCTAATGGCCTCTGGCTGGTCTCCCTTAGGTGTGAACCCCGTTATAAGTTTAAAATCCCCCACGGCGTAAATTATAACTTAAAAGAAGGACTAATGGGTATCGCAGCCGGAAAGCGTCTATAACCTTCAGGGCTTATTATGACATCCCCAATAAACATCCATGTTTGTGAAGATCTTAAAAAGACATTCCCCCAGTGTTCAAAAGATGTTAAAAAGACGTTAAAAAGGTGTTAAAAATAATTTATCGAGTTTGAAGTTTTTTATTGATTATTACTTATGTTTATGCTATAATGCCAGCTGTAATGATTTCGTTTGAAAAACGATTTTATGATAACATAAGAGAAGGCAAGATAACGCTGGCCTTCAGGCACTGGGATACCCTTAGGGTGTTGAGAGGGAAGATCTACCGGTCTCATAATATTGGTCTTTTGCGGATTATCGATGTTGACTTCAAAAGGATTCAGAATATCACCGTGGATGAGATAAAGAGGTGTGGATTTGAGACTTTCGAGGAGTTTAACATTGATTTTGCATTGCACGCGGAGACAGAGGTAGATTTTGAAAGAGACAGGGCAGTTAAAATAGAGTTCGAGTATATCGGCGAGGACATCGAAAATTATAAAAAATCGATGGGAAACGTAAAGGACTCGGAGATTTTTAATATCAAGGAACAACTGCTAGTCCTCGAGCAAAAGAACCAGGCACCGTGGATACGCAAGACGCTTCAGATTTTGAAGGACCAGGGGTATATCCTCTCAAAAGACCTTGAACCGGAGATAGATATCCCTTCAGATACGATAAAGGATTTTATGAGAAACCTTAAGGCCCTGCATTTGATCTCTACAAACACAAGAAAGGGTTACTCTATAACCCCGTTAGGCTCGAAACTCCTTAGACACCTGTGCAGCAAAGATGATGACCTGTAAGATTTACAATCCCATATCAGACACCCCCCCCTGCTAATTAATGCCAAATCAATTCATCACTTTAAGTATCACACTAAAATATGTTGTAATTTATGAATTATTCTTATATAATGATTGGAGTGCTTTAAAATTAACGGGCGTATTAGCAACCCGAACGGGAAGTGTGGGTAAATGGCTGAACGTGTAGAAAAAATAGGGCGTTATGAGATTATAGAAAAGCTTGGCGAGGGTGCTATGGGGGTGGTTTACAAGGCACATGACACCATAATTGACCGTGTAGTGGCAATAAAGACAGTCAAAATGGTTGACGGCGGCCTCACACCGGCTGCCCACAATATGATAAAGCAGTTTTGCAACGAGGCAAAAATAGCAGGACGCCTGAATCATCCAAACATAGCCGTAATCCACGATGTAGGGGAGCAGGGCAATTCATTTTATCTTGTCTTTGAGTACGTAAAGGGTGTTACGCTAAAGGATATAATAATAAAGGGGGATAAAATCCCGTTAAACGACAAGATTACGCTTCTGATACTCTTGTCGCGCACGCTGCACTATGCCCATCAGCACGGCGTTATACACAGGGACATTAAACCTGCAAACGTGATGGTATTGGACGATATGCAGATTAAGGTTATGGATTTTGGCATAGCGGTAATGGACACTCAGGCAAATAAACTCGATGACACAATGGGTATATTTACCGGTACGCCTTATTACATGTCGCCGGAGATGGTAAGAGAAGAGAAGATAGACAAGCTGACCGATATGTTTTCATTGGGGGTGCTGTCGTATGAGTTTCTTACGGGAGCTAAGCCTTTTACCGGAGGGAATTTCAAGGAACTGTTTGAATTCATAGAGACTAGAGACCCGGAGTTACCGGGGCGGGTTGACCCGTCGATAAATGAAACCATAGGCTCGTATATCATGAAAATGCTTGAAAAGGACAAGAAGAAGCGTTTTCAGTCGGCAGGTGAGTTTGCCGATGCGCTTGAGTATTATCTCGAGGCACGTGCCAAGAATAAAGCCGCTCCCACCTCGCAGCCGGCCGATTTTAACAAACTGGAGTTGATTAAAATGCTTCAGGAAAGGTATTTATTTTTTTCCGATTTCACGGAAGCGGAGATGTTGAAGTTATTTTCGCTGAGCGGGAAAAAGATATACAGAAAGGGTTCAGTGATATTTAAAGAGGCCTCGGTGGACGATAAGATGTATATAATAATAGCCGGTCAGGTTAAGCTGATAAAAAGGTCTATGAGTGACAACAAGGTGACGCTGCTTAAGGAGTTAAAAAGCGGCGATTGTTTTGGTGAGTTAGGGTTTTTAAACAACTCCCCGCGTTATGCCGCCGCAGTGCCTGAGACGGACGCAGTCTGCATACTGATAAGCGACACGGTACTAAGGAAGACAGAACCGTATATTTGCCTGAAACTCTACAAGAACCTAAGCGTAATGCTCTCGGAGCGCATCCGCCAGGGCGACGAAAGAATATATAAACTAACACATGAATTAGAAGGGCTGAAGGCAGGGAAATAACACACCTAATGCCTTCATGAATTTGTCGAATCTGACTATGAAAGCTCCAGCCACTCCACCTGACCCATTACCCCATTCTTCGGAATATGCAAGCCTGTCCCCTGTGTTTACTTTCAAAAAATCACTCGTCAACTTTCTGAATCTCTTCGAGCATGATTACTTTATTACAATAATAACCTTTTACAATTACTGTACAATCCCAAAGCGGCCGCACAATATCGCTCATCATTCCTTCAGGTACTACAATTTTATGGGTTTTACCATTTTCTTCCTTTACTTTGATTTCATCACCTCTAATAGAATTCGCGTAAAGTAGTTTTCCGGTAACTGCGGTTTGCTCCTGATTTGGAGATAGATTATTCTCATCCATATTTGTAATAAAATCTGTCCTCTTTTTTAGAGACACCATCTTCTCTATCCCATTTCTTATTACAGTGAAACCAACTAAATTAATATTTTCACCATCTGGCGCTATTTGTTTGGACAACCCAATAAAATTACGATAATACGCATTATTATTTATTCGTTTTTTTAAAGATTCTATATTAGAACCATTAGCAAGTTCAAAACATTCCATCACCTCGTCAATTATAACTGGTGGAGGAAGAAACAAGTCATGCTGCGCATTAGATCTCCCAATTTTTATTGACACTGATAGAGACGCGGCTTTTGGTACGGACATATAACACGCATTTTCTCTGATAGCTTTCTTACCACTACCACCTTCTCTATATGGCAAATCACACATTCTCTCAAATGTACGATTAATAATCTTTTCGGTATTTTGAATTCTTGGAATAAAATCTCCGAGCCTTGCAATTCCAAAACCAACGGCCTCACCAGCAATAGATAATTGTAATGTGGAAGAGTCAATCACAACGTCATGTATTTTAAGATGTCGTTTAAAATATATATCCTCAAGTAAATCCCTTAGTTCTTCCGCGATTTCTTCCGGTGGGTCGCCTGAGAGTGCAGTAGCGACTAAACGTTCTGCTTCTCTAAGGTTGCCACAGTCACAAGCAAGCGTAGCTGCGCTGCGATATAAAACAGACCTCGTCGGCTCAAGCGTAGAGTTTTTATATGATTCGGCAGCCTTGAGTTCGAGTTCGAATGCAAGTGAAAAAAACTCATCCGCCCTCGCCGAATCACCTTTCAGTTTATGGTAAAAACCCTCTTCAGCGTATTCCATAGCCTTTCTATGCGATGTCATTGTTTCGCTCATAATTTTTTTATGTTTGACTTTGGCTTACTGAACTCCACAATTATTATAAAAGCTGGCAATGAATTCACTTGTTTTTGCAGCCTGGTTAATTTATTTTTTGATCTATAATTTATATCACTATCATTTCCTTTAAGTATTCCAGATACTTCCAACCGCGCTTGTTTGTTGAAAGGATCATAATCATCTTTTTTTCCTAACCAATAGTCAAACGCAGTTCCTTTCCTCGATTTTTCAACAACTGTATAGTCGGTAAGGTTAAGAATCAGCATTATTGCTACTCCATACGCACCATCTTCAGTTGCTCTTTCTTTATCAGCGTAACAACGTCTCATCTGATCTGTAACCTCCGGCAGGGCAAGTCTGAAAGATTCTTCAAAATCACCTTCTACTCTTAACTCAACACTATCATAGTGGCCCTGCTCCTCAAAACAAACCCCCGCAGATTCGGCAAATGCCAAACCACAACCCGCTCTTAAGGTAGGGATTTCTCCCGTTCCCAAATCCGATAAGTCAATAGTCTTCACATTATCCATTGTATAAACAAGCCTCTATGAAAACATCCGGGCTGCAAGTGCCAGCTGCACCATTATATAATTTATCGCTGTGCAATGTATATATTTTTTAAGATAAAAAAAGCAGCCTGATACCCTATCACACCGCCTTGCCGCAACTTGGTAAAATAGTTATGTTATAATATCAGTAACACATACTTAACGGAGGTTGCTTATGAAAGTTGCCGAAATGACTGAAGAGGATCTAAGGTCATTTATCGAACAAACGTTTCTTGACCTTGTCGGAGACCCTGACTCCGGTCTTGAACTTAACGAAGACTTTATCGCCCGATTGACGGAAAGCATTGAAGATAAAACAGGACGTATGACACATGAGGAGTTTTTAAATGAGCTTAAAGCAGATCGTTTGGTCTAATAATGCTCGTTTTGTACATGTATGAATATGAAGACATTATCATTCTCGACATAGGGCATAGAAATAACATCGTCAAAGAACTTCACGGCCTGTGATTAATATCTAAAGCAGATTCTATTTAGGAACAGTTAAGTCCGTGGAATCGCTGGACTTATCGGCTTGTGCTTCTTCCTCTGGCTTTTTCCTGATTAATCTCGACGCCAGTATTCCTATTTCATACAGTACGATTATCGGGACGGCCATGAGTGTTTGATTAAAGGCGTCTGGGGTCGGCGTCACAATTCCTGCTATTATAAACGCCGCTACGATTACGTGTCTTCTTATCTTGCATAATTTTTGCGGAGTTACCACCCCCATTTTCGTCATTACAAAAAGCGCTATCGGCAGCTCAAAAATAACCCCAAAGGCCAGTAAGAATTTCATTATGAAATCTATATATTTACCTACCGCAATCATCGGCGTCAGGTTCTCTGTCTTATATGTCATCAAAAACCCCAGTGCAAACGGTAACACTATATAAAAACAGAACACAACCCCAATCATAAACAAGACTGTCCCGGCAGTCACAAACGGCATAATAAACTTCTTTTCCCTCTCGACAAGCCCCGGCTCTATAAAAAGCCATATCTGAGACAATATTACAGGAAGCGCTATCATAATAGCGGCTATCAGGGCAATTTTACAGTGCATCCAAAACGCCTCGGACGGCTCGAGAAACACAAGCGTCTTCTGCTTTATGCCGCTTGGCTCAAATCCGATGAATGGATAATGAAGACTAAAGACCATCTTGGTTTCGATTGGCATGACCAGTGTTTTTAAGATCATCTCAGAATAATTAAATGTTAAGATGAAAACAACGAGTACAGCCCCAAGGGAAATCATAATTCGCTTCCTGAGTTCACCCAGGTGCTCTAATATTGACATTTTATCATTTTCCATGGGCTTTTTCATCGCCGGGGTGTTCTGCCGGCTTTGTTTCAGGCACGGCACCCTGTGTTTCGGCTGGAGGGATTCCCCCTGCCGGTTTTTCATCTGCTGGTTTTTCTGGCGTTATATCAGGCCTAAACTTGCTCGCGGCTTCCAATGTTTCCCTGTTTATTTTTTCCATCTCTTTTTTTATAGGGTCGGTGTACTCGTAGAGTTCTGAGTCCATCTGGCGCTTTACGTCGTTGACCATTCTTTTAAACATGGCAAGATATCTACCGACCTTCCTGCCAAGCTCCGGCAGGTCTTTAGGCCCATATACTAATAGTGCTATTACGAATATCAGCACAATTTCCTGTATTCCTATGTCAAACACCGCACTATTCCTTCTCCTCTTCGTATATGTATTTTAAAATCTTGCCGGCAGGCGGGGATATGAAAGTAAACGACAGGAAAACATGCAAGTCCGGGTAGCGTGTCTTAAATCCATACCCTGCCGAGAGCGTGGTATAAAGAAAGTCCAGCGGCCTGAACCTGTAACCAATCTTCCAGTCCCAATAGTCGAATTTATTTATATCGCTGCTTTTTTTTGTCTGGACCTCAGTGAGAACACTGATATTGTTGGCGGCCTGAAGTTCAGAGCCGAGCATAAAATCTACCTCCGTATTGAGGTCATGTTTAAATGGGGAGTATATCAGGGCATTGGCGTGTGTCTTAAACGGGCCGATTTTCTTCGAGAAAATCAGGCCGCCGCCTATACGCCCATCTGTCGATATAACATCTCTGCCTGATGGCACGGAACCAACCACAAGGGCAGCGACAGACGGAGTATATTGATCCTCTTCGATAAACCTGTCTTTAATCCCTATGGCGTCGTCTTCAAACCCGGACTCTCCGGTCTTCATATGATAAGGCATCGTTGCGCTTATCTCTATTGCATCGGTTACGGCAACTGAAAAAGAGGCGTTTACCTGATAGGAGGTCGGATCGACAGAATGTTCAAGCTCAAATTGAGTGGCAAACACACCGGCGGGATTAGTAGAAGTAGAAAACGTAGAGAACACGCCGTTTGGCTGAAGCGGCTGAAGCCCCTTGACGTCAAACCCGTATGCCGCGGCTGTACAAAGAATGCCCCAAATACACAGCAACACCATTATATATCTTTTCATATGGTAAAAATAACAGAATATAGTTTATACTGTCAATGGTGGCCCTATGAAATGACAAAAGGAAAAGGGTATGCTTGATGAAATGGGTCTGCGTGAAGAAATGGCTGTATTGACAAAAGCAAGTGCTAACGCATATAATCGTACGCGTACGAAATATATGTTTTCGATGAAATAAAAGTAAACGGAGGGTTTTCTTATGGCAGAAGGTGTAATGAACGCAACGGCTGCAAACTGGGCTACTGAGGTGTTAGGCGCTGGCGAGCTGGTGCTGGTGGATTTTTGGGCCGTATGGTGCGGACCATGCAGGATGGTTGCCCCTATCGTAGAAGACATGGCTAAGGAATACGCGGGAAGGCTGAAAGTCCTCAAGCTCAATACCGACGAAAATCCAGACATCGCAAGCAAATACAAAATTATGGGCATTCCCACACTCATGCTCTTCAAAAATGGCGAGAAGATCGACCAGCTTGTTGGGGCAGTTCCTAAGCATCAGCTGAAAGAAAAGATCGAAGCGCATTTAAGCTGATGCAGCAGCCTGGAGCTAATGTAAGTGTTTGATTCGTTAAGCGAAAAGTTAGAGTCCGTATTCAGGAAGTTAAAAGGCAAGGGTGTACTGGCAAAAGACGACATCGACGCGGCGATGAAGGAAATCCGTTTTGCCCTGCTCGAGGCCGATGTCAATTTTAAGGTCGTTAAAGGGTTTGTCGAAAAAGTAAAAGAGAAATCGCTCGGCACAGGGGTCATGGAAAGCCTGACGCCTGGTCAGCAGGTAATAAAAATAGTCAACGATGAACTCTGTATCCTCCTGGGGTCGGAAAACGAGAAGATTCGTCTATCCCCCAACCCCCCTACCATTATAATGATGATAGGCCTTCACGGCTCAGGCAAGACGACGACCTCGGCAAAACTGGCCAGACATTTTAAGTCCCTGGGCAGACGGCCAATGATGGCCGCCGCAGACCTTCAACGCCCTGCCGCTATTGACCAGCTCATCACCCTCGGCAGACAAATCGATGTACCGGTGTTTTTCTCCAAAGAAGATAAAAGTCCGGTAACAGTTTGTAAAAACGCCCTGAGTGAGGCAAAAAAACAGGCGCGCGATATTGTAATCCTCGATACCGCCGGCCGGCTTCATATAGCCGAAGACCTGATGAAGGAACTCAAGGCGGTTAAAGACGCTCTCACCCCAGATGAAATCCTCTTCGTCGCAGACGCGATGACCGGCCAGGACGCGGTCAATATCGCTAAGACGTTCAACGACCAAATCGGTATAGACGGGATTATATTGACAAAGATGGACGGAGACGCACGAGGCGGAGCCGCACTGTCAATAAGAGAGGTTACCGGTAAGCCGATTAAGTTCATCGGCACGGGCGAAAAAATCGACATGCTCGAGCCATTTCATCCAGAGCGCGTTGCGTCGAGAATCCTCGGAATGGGAGATGTGCTGAGCTTTATAGAAAAGGCCCAGCAGTCGTTTGACGATAAAGAAGCCCAGACACTACAAAACAAACTTACCACCGATTCCTTTACACTCGATGACCTAAGAGAACAGTTAAAGAAGATCCGCTCGATGGGGCCGATACAAAATCTCCTGAACATGATACCCGGCTTTAACCGCATGAAGGGGGTCGAGGTGGACGAAAGCCAGTTCGTAAAGGTAGAGGCCATGATTTCATCGATGACAAGAAAGGAACGCAACAACCCACAGATCTTAAACGGAAGCAGAAAGCTGCGTATCTCGGCGGGAAGCGGCACAACAGTGGCCGATATTAACCGCCTCCTGAAACAGTACAAGGACATGAGGAAAATGATGAAGGCGTTCAAAAATAAAAAGGGATTCAGGATGCCCGATATAATGCCTTTTTGAGAAATAATATATACCTTTACATAAAGATAAGATTATATTAAACTAAAACAATGGAGGGACTGAATTGGTAAAAATCAGATTAACACGCATGGGTTCACACAAGAGGCCTTTTTATAGAGTAATCGTGGCAGATTCGAGAGAAAGAAGAGACGGACGGTTTCTGGATATACTTGGAAGCTATAATCCGATGACAGAGCCTTCGGATATTAAAATCGACATCGAGAAGGCAAAGAAATGGCTTGGATGCGGTGCTCAGCCAACTGATATCGCTAAAAAACTTTTAGAAAAGGCCGGCCTGCAACTTCAAACGGCCTAGCCCAACCGGAGGTGTTTTCTTATGATGAAAAACTTGGTGGAAGTTATGGCAAAGGCACTGGTCGATAAACCCGAAGATGTGAACGTGCAAGAGGTAGATGGCGAAAAGACAACGATTTTTGAGTTAAGAGTGGCCTCAAACGACCTCGGAAAGGTAATCGGCAAACAGGGAAAAACCGCAAGGGCGATGAGAACAATACTGTCCGCAGCCGGCACGAAGATAGGTAAACGCGCCAGCTTAGAGATACTCGAATAGCATATCATGCAAAGGGCCGGTAACATGCAAAGGACCGGTAATATAGACTGCCTTAAAGTGGCAGCGTTTTAGCAGCTAGCGGCAGTTTAGCGGCTAAAGGGGCAGCGTTTTAAGCGGCGCTTGTCCCTTTATCAGTTTTTTAATATAAGGATAATAATGATAATCGGCAGAATTGTAAAACCGTGGGGCGTAGGAGGAGAGGTCAAGGCAGTGCTGTTGGATTGCACTGAGGAGACATTTGCGCCTGTCAGAGATGTCGTACTCTCCGGCGGCGCCGCGCTTAACATCACATCAAAAAAATTCCGGCCCGGCTGCGTAATCCTGAAATTTGACGGTATAGATACGCCGGAAGACGCCGTCCTTTACAACGGTATGTCAATGGAGGCCGAGGGGGTTGAACTCCCACCTCTTGAGGAAGGCCAATACTATAAACACGATATAATCGGCCTTGACATCATTGCCGCTTCAGGAGAGACGCTTGGCAAAATATCCGAGGTCTTATCATTCCCCGCAAACGATGTCTATGTAATGGACTACGCCGGAAAGGAATGTCTGATACCGGCAATAGCCGACATAATAAAAGAAATAAATATAGACAGCGGTTATATAAAAATAGAGGTCATGGAGGGGCTTTTCGGATGAGATTCGATGTCCTTACGATTTTCCCGGGGATGATTGACTTCTACATCTCAGAAAGCATTATTAAAAGGGCTGTCGAGCGCAATATTATAGAAGTGGAGATTACAAATATACGCGACTTCGCATCCGATAAACATTTAACCGTGGATGATTATCCATTTGGCGGCGGCCCGGGAATGGTAATGAAGATTGAGCCGCTTTATAATGCCTTAGCCCATATAAATGGCCATAACAAGCACACGATACTGCTGTCGCCGGAGGGCAGTGTGTTTAACCAGGACAAGGCACACGAGCTGTCGCAAAAAAAAGACGGCATTGTTCTTATATGCGGCAGGTACGAGGGTGTGGACGAAAGGATAAATCTGTCGGTGGATGAGGAAATCTCCATAGGGGATTTCATATTGACTGGCGGCGAGCTGCCCGCTTTGGTTATAATAGACGCGGTGGCGAGGCTGCTGCCAGGCGTGCTGGGTGATGAGCGGTCAAGCATGGAGGAGTCTTTTACTATGACAAGCGGGCTTCTGGATTATCCCCATTTCACACGCCCTGCCGAGTTTATGGGTATGAGGGTGCCGGAGGTCCTGATGTGCGGCAACCATAAGGAGATATCAAAATGGCGAAGACGCGAGTCACTGAAGAGGACGATGCTGAAAAGGCCTGAATTAATAGACGAAACAAAACTGACCGAAGATGACTATAAAATCATGGAACAACTCAAGGAGGAAGTATGAACTTAGTAACGGCACTCGAGGAAAATTTCAGAAAGGAAATCCCTGTGTTTAACATAGGCGACACCATTAAGGTACATGTGCGTGTCGTAGAAGGCGACAAAGAGAGGATACAGCCTTACGAGGGTATCGTAATAGCCCGGAAGGGAGCCGGTGTGCGCGAAATGGTTACCGTAAGGAAGATGTCTTTTGGCGTTGGTGTGGAGAGGATTTTCCCGCTTCATTCACCTATAATCAAACATATCGATGTCGTAAGAAGAGGCGATGTCAGAAAGGCCAAGCTCTACTATATAAGACATAAAAAAGGCAAGGACGCTAAAATTAAGGAAAAGGCGCGCGAAATCAAAAAAACTGTGGTATGAAGGCGCTCTATGCCTTCGACGACAAATATCGAAAGGCTGGATTTAAGATAATCGCAGGGATAGACGAGGCCGGAAGGGGTCCTCTGGCAGGGCCTGTTGTTGCCGCGGCCGTCGCTCTCAACCCTGCCGTTGAAATCGATGGTATAAACGACTCAAAAAAACTCACGGCGGCCAAAAGGAAATCCCTTTTCTACGAAATATTGTATAGCGCCCTCTATATTGGCGTCGGGGTAGTTGACGCAGACGAGATAGACAGGATTAATATTTTAAACGCGACAAGGCTTGCCATGTCAGCCGCCTTTTCAGACCTGGGCGTATGGCCGGACATCCTGCTCATAGACGCCCTTAAACTCCCCGCCGTTGCCTGTGAACAAGTCCCTATCATAAAGGGAGACGCTAAGAGTGCCTCTATTGCCGCAGCCTCGATTATAGCAAAACATCTGCGTGATTCCATTATGTCTCTGTTTCACTATAAGTATCCCCGTTACAACTTCCTCGCCCACAAGGGATATGGCACTAAGGAACACATAGAAAATATCAATGTCCACGGCCCGTGCGAGATACACAGAAAGACCTTTGCACCGGTCTCAGTTCTGAAACTAAGGTTTCAGTGAGTTTTCAGTATGTTATCGCACCGGATTACTTTAGTGAATCTGATTATATATTCACTGGCTGCATTGGCGGTGGGATTTTATTATCTCACCGTAATAAGATACGGCAGCAATATTCCAATTGCGGACGATTTCGACGCCGTACTTGATTTTCTTAATAATTTTCTCGAGGTTTCGTCTATTCATGACAAAATTGCCCTGATTTTCTCTCAGCACAACGAACACAGGATTGTCTTCACAAGGCTTATCGTTGTGGCTCAGTATTATCTGCTGAACACAGTTAACTTCAAGGTTCTCATAATGATTGGCAATATAGGACTGATTGGAATTTTAATAGTTATTTTCCTGTCGTATAATAAACGCAGCCTAATCTGGTTCGTCCCTGTCGTGTTTATACTGTTTGAGCCTCAGTACTTCGGCGCGATTTTTTTTGCTATGGGGACAATACAGAACTTCTATGTGCTCTTGTTTGCGTTTTTATCGCTCTATTTTCTGACCAGAGACGGCTCTCTGAATTTTATAACTGCGGCAGTCTTTGCTGTCATGGCAACATTTACAAGCGGCAACGGCATCTTGTGCTTTATTGCCGGGGCGCTAGTGCTGCTCATTCAGAAGAGGTTCAGATTTCTGGCCGTATGGCTTTCAGTAATGTCCTTAAATATCATTATTTATCTTTATGGGTATGTCCCACCGGCAGACCATCCCAATATGCTCAGAACATTACTAACTCAACCCGGCACAGCGGTCATATATTTTATCGTACTCCTTGGCACCGTAGTTTATTTACCGTTTAAAATGGATAACGCAGAGATTTTCTCACCCGCACTATTCATACCAATAGGTATGGGGGTCTTGTTGAGCGTAGTTTTTATTTATCTGACGATAAAGAAATATTATCTTAAAAATACCGCCATTTATTCGTTCATTGTCTTTATATTATTGTCCGAAGTGCTCACCGCAGCGGGCAGAAGCGGATTTGGCGTTGCCAATGCCCTGTCCACAAGATATGCAATAATGTCGGTGCTGCTTGTGATTTTCGCATACATCGCCCTAATCGAGACGATAGACGGCGAAACTATACACAGATATTTTCATCTGGTTTTAGTAGCTGCAATTTCATTCAACATACTCGCATTTTACATAAATTACGACAAAATAATAACCTTGCATCAATCAGTTGAACAAGGTCTCATTTATTTTCAGAAATATAACAGGGGCTTAGTCTATCCAAACCAGGAAAAGGCCGGCAGGATACTGATACGCTCCATAAACAAGGGATATTACCGGCTTTAATACAGGCCTAGTCCGATAACTCTAACGCTATCTTATCGCCCGACCTTGTTACTGCCTGCACATTACGGCTGGCGCTTCCCTGTTTGACAAAAAGCTCAAGATAGCCGTCGCTGTTGATAAGGGCATGGAGGTGTCCGTCTATGCCCTGAGTGTAACTTTCTTTAAGCGGGACAAGGCGGCCGTTTAATTTGAAGCCGCAGCCGGTGATAAACGCCGCGGTGATATTCGTTATAATATTTCCAAATCTGTCAATGTAGAGGACTTCCCCTGTTATAGTGTTATCGCCGGTTCTTGACGGAGGTGTTATATCAAAGGACTGATAGTCGCCGATAGGCAGCCCAACCTCTTCAAGGCGAAGCCCCTTTGAAATCAGCGCCGCCGTGGGGGCAAACACATCGCGGCCATGAAAGGTTGCTCCGGTAGGGTTGCGATAGCAGCGCGTGTCTGTGATGTGATAGACCGTGGTCTTGTTTTCGGCATATATCAAGCTGAAAATGCCGTTGTCCGGCCCTATAAGGATATACTTGCCGGTATCGACGGCAATGGCGCGCCGGCTTGACCCTACGCCGGGGTCAACGACGGCTATATGAATCGTCCCGTCAGGAAAATACTTATAGCTCATCCCAAGCGCAACCGCCCCATGCCTTATGTTATATGGCTCTATCGAGTGCGTTATATCGACTATTGTGATTTCCGGGTTAATCGACAGCATCACGCCCTTCATCTGGGCTATAAATGTATCGGCGAGGCCAAAGTCAGTCAGCAGCGTGGCAGTTAACATATAACACCTCCTACCAGTGAATTTATGTCGTCTATGCGGTTTCTTGTCATATATTCTTTGATGCCTTGAAGAACTTCGACAGACGCCGCGGGGTTTACAAAATTCGCCGTCCCAACGGCAACGGCAGACGCCCCGGCAAGAATAAATTCAATCGCGTCGCCTCCCGTCATAATCCCTCCCATGCCGATTATAGGCACCTTTACAGCCTTTGCCGCCTGATACACCATGCGCACGGCAACCGGTCTTATAGCCGGCCCCGACAGTCCCCCGACTATATTACTAAGCCGTGGGCGGCGTGTCTCTATATCTATAGCCATGCCGGTTATCGTGTTGATGACAGACAGGGCGTCCGCACCGCCGTCAACCGCCGCCTTTGCCATATCTGCTATGGAGGTTACGTTTGGGGAGAGTTTTACTATTAATGGCAGTTTAGTTGCCTTCCTTGCAGCCGCCACCACCTTTTCAGTTAGTGCGGGGTCAGTTCCAAAGGCAATCCATCCGGCCTGTTTATTTGGGCAGGAGATGTTCATCTCGAGGGCGTGAATGCCGTCTGCGGCGCTCAACGCGGCGGCGGCCTCCACGTATTCTTCAATAGTATCGCCAAAAAAATTCGCTATTATCTTCGTATCGTATTTTCTGAGATCAGGGAGTTTATCGTTAATGAAGGCGTCGATGCCTATGTTTTGGAGGCCAATGGCGTTGAGCATCCCGCATGGGGTCTCCCATATGCGCCCGGGAGGGTTGCCCGCTGCCGGGTGCGGCGACAGTCCTTTCACCGTTATCGCGCCAATCTGATTAAGATCAAGGAACTCCGCGTATTCCACCCCATAGCCAAACGTGCCGGAGGCCGTAACAATGGGGTTTTTCAGCCCAAGGCCGCCAATGTTTACAGAGAGATTCATAACCGCCCTACCCGTCCCATATAATATCTTTAAGATTAAATACCGGCCCGTCCTTACACACCACCTTGAGGCCGTTTACAGTCTCAACAGCGCAGCCAAGGCATGTTCCTATGCCGCAGGCCATCGGAGTCTCAAGTGATACATGAACTTCTGCGTCGAGGTTCATTCTGACCATCGCTTTATACATGCCATGCGGTCCGCAGGCGTAAATCTTTATTTTGCCGGAGTAAGATTTTCTTAGTTGGGAAATATACCTTTCTAATAATTCCAAGACACTGCCCTTTTCCCCAATCGAGCCATCGTCACTTGCTATGTGATAATTACCTTCAGTGTATTTGAACCATTCAGTATCTGGTATCTGCTCCTTAGTTCTGATGCCATAAAACAGCGATACACCATGATACACCTTAGTAAGTCCTAAAACAGATGCTATACCGATACCGCCAGCCACGACAAGGAGGTTCTCATCATCTTCGACAGCTGGAAAACCCCGTCCAAGCGGGCCGATGACACTTAACCGATTTCCCACTGCAAGGCGTTTCAGGATGTTCGTGCCCTTCCCTACTGCTCCTATTAAAAACATCAATAAACCGTTTGGATATTTATCGTTAGGGGATATTATAAAATCAACGAAGCTAAATGGCCTCAAAAGCAATGGGTCAATGGCTTCCCCCGGTTTAAGCATAAAAAACTGCCCTATGACTGGTTCACAGATGGCAACATTGGGAGTAACTTGCAGAGCAAAATACCCATTGTCCATGTGTTCATTTCCAACAATTTCCGCTGAGAAAACCCTATTCAAAAATAATTTCCATTACTTCGTAAGAAAAAGTTCTTGCTGGGGCCTTGATTATAGCCTCATCGCCGACAACCTTCCCCAGGAGGGCCTTGCCTACTGGTGAGGATACGGATATCTTGCCGGTCTTGACGTCGGCCTCGTCAGCGCCTACGAGGAAGAATACCTTCTCTTCGTCGGTATCGAGGTCAAAGACTTTGACCTTCGCGCCAAAGGAGATCTTGCCGCTCTTTATTTTAGACGGGTCTATGACCTGAGCCATAGAGATTTTTGACTTGAGTTCTGCTATCCTGCCCTCGAGGAACGATTGTTTTTCTTTAGCTGCCGTGTACTCGGCGTTTTCTGACAGGTCGCCGTGCGCCCTGGCGGTGGCAATATCCTTAATATTTTTTGGGCGTTCCTCTTTTAGGAGTCTGTCAAGTTCCTCACTTAGCTTCTTAAAACCATCCGGCGTCATCGGAACTCTTTCCATTATAGCCTCCCGCGTATTAATTTTTTTCATTGGAGTTTGTGTATGTAATACTATATAACATAAGGCAGGGTTCAATCAAGCAAGCCGCCGGATATTGTCATGGAATTCGAGGCTGTCAGTTATTTTTTACGTCTTTGAAGCCTTCTATAAACTTCGCTGTCATTACGTTTACCAATGGTCACTATTTTCAGGATATCGTCGTCTGCTAAATAGATAATCCTATATTCGCCTGCGTCAACCCTCTTATATTGATTTCCTTTCAGGTTTTTGGAGTCATTGGGAAAGGGATCTTTCATAAGCTCAATTACTTTTTTGAGTATCTGGCGAAACTGCTTCGCGTCAAGTCTATCTAAAAATGCTACCGCATCATTAGTGAAGTCCAGCTTAAACAAGCTTTTCCAAAAGAAATTCTATCGATTTTTCATGACCGGCGTAACCGCTCTTTTCAGCCTCAAGCGCCTTTTCTATCCAGTACGCATCATCTTCAGCTCCATCCTCCTGCCGGAATTCCCCGGCCAACGGCCCGCTCTGTTTTTCACAAATCCTGCCGTCAAGGGTCTTAGTAGAATGCTTCGACATGAGTTGCCCTCCTTACCTCGCTGCTATGAAATATTTTATCATATCCATCTGGTGTTTTACAAACGGCGGCTTTCTAAAAACCAGCCATCTTGACTAAGCTCCCGAATTCCATTATCATAAACATAACAGATATGGAATTTATAGATTACAGCGATTTTTATTACCGGGAAAAGTTGAAGGAGCCGCCACCTCCGCAAAGAACGGGGAAATTCGTTCAGATCAGAAATGACACGGGCGGCGATTTTATCATCCTGTCACCTAAGGGTTTTAGTCCATATCACGCAGACATTTTAAGATTCTTTTGCGGGCAGAGGGGCATTGACGGCCTCTACAGCAGCGAACTCAAGTTTTTTGAAATATCAGACCCAACATGGCGCGTCACCGGCGGGGGCAAGTGGTCAATCGACGAAGGGCTGAAAACCCTCCGCCTCCATGGTTACTCACAAGCGTACGGCAGCTTTATCACAAATGGACTTAAAGAGGGTTTGTCGAAAATTAATGACCTCGCAGGTTACGAAATAACGATTGAATCCTGAGATTATTTGTATTTCAGTTGCAATATTTATCCAAATGTGATACCTTATAATTAAGGAGGAAACCCCATGGAAACACTTAGACTGTTTATATCGAAAGCTGGCAGCAGACATATGACATACTTAAAGTTATTGTTGACAGTTTTGTTGGTAGTCTTTCCAGCAACGGCTTGGACGTTAAACGGCGCCGATGTGGCCATATACAACGATACCGCTTATCAGTCCGGCGGGGCATGGGCACCCGGACTTACGGCGATTAAGGCCGCTCTGACCTATTACGGATATACATATGAGGACATTACTCCCGACCAACTCAACGCCGCAGTCAATCTTTCTTCCTTCTACAAGATGATAATATTCGGAGGTGGATGGGCCGGTGGATATAACACATATGTGACAACTTCGGGATTTAACAATATCAGGAATTTTGTGAACGGCGGCGGCGGCTTCATGGGCATATGCGCAGGGGCATATTTCGCGTCAGATGTGACATTATGGCGGGAGCAGTTTCAAAGCTATACCTACCTCTATGATTACCCGCTTAACTTGTTCAGGGGTTACGGCATCGGCACTGTTTTTGAGATAATCGGGTGGAATGTCCCAACGGGCTGCACAACCGGCGTAACACAATCGGCCGCTATGACTACCGTAAAGATAGATACGTCAATCTTACCGGACGTTAGTCCAACTCTGAATATGTTATACTTCGGAGGGCCGTTTTTTATTCCTTATGACAATAGCCAGGGCATCACCGTGGTAGGCAGATACACTGGAGGCCCCGGTATCAATAACCAGTCCGCAATGATAATGTTTAACTACGGCAATGGAAAGGTGTTTCTGACAGGCCCACACCCGGAGGTTTCGTTCTATAATTGTAACCTGTGGTATGATTCCTAAACATGGCAGCTCCTTCATAGCGTGGTTAAAAAACTCATTGGGAAATGAGTTCAGTAAGTTTTTTAAGCTGCCCGCAGAGACCTGGTCATAGGATATCGAGGCCACGGCTGCTATTTATAAGCGGGTTATAACTATTTTAAAAAAACTTATTCTTTACTCTTGACACGAACGCCCGATTGCTGGTATAAAAGATGTGTGATTGAAAAGACTGAAAAAATATGGATGGACGGCGAGTTTGTCAACTGGGAGGACGCTACAGTTCATGTAATGACCCACACGCTGCATTACGGACTTGGCGTTTTTGAAGGCATTCGCAGTTATCAAACTGATACCGGCCCGGCGGTATTCAGGCTCATAGAGCATGTGGACAGGTTGTTTGACTCAGCGCATATCTTTCAGATTGATATACCTTTTACAAGAGAGCAAATAGTCAGCGCAGTTTTAGATTGTATAAAGATAAATAAGCTCGAAGAATGCTATATCCGCCCTTTTGTCTATATCGGATACGGGATGATTGGCTTATATCCTAAGGGCAACCCGATAAAGGTAGCCATCGCCGCATACCCATGGGGGGCTTCATATCTTGGCAAAGACGCCATTCCAAACGGCATTGCCGTTAAGGTCTCGTCATTTATCAGAAATCACGTAAACTCTAATATGTCCCGCGGCAAGGTATCCGGATATTACATAAATTCACAGCTGGCCAAAAAAGAGGCAATCACGCTGGGATTTGCAGAGGCGCTGATGCTGGATGCGGACGGTTATGTCGCCGAAGGCTCAGGTGAAAACATCTTCATCGTAAGAAATGGAAAACTAAAAACAACTCCGCTAACCTCCATCCTTGAAGGTATTACCAGAGACAGCATTATTAAAATAGCTGCCGACAGCGGGTTAGAAGTTAATGAGACTAGGTTTACCAGAGATGAACTATACATTTCTGACGAGGCATTTTTCACCGGCACCGCCGCAGAAATAACGCCAATTGTTGAAGTGGACAATCGTAAGATTGGAGACGGCAAGCCTGGCGCGATAACCAGAAAGCTGCAATCAATATTCTTTGACACTGTCCACGGTAAGGTTGACAAGTACAGTGGCTGGCTTACGTATCTTTAAAACTCCGGCCGCATTTAAAACTCCGGCCTCTGATTTCAGTGCTTACATTTTCAGCGTATAATCTCTGCTTATCACTTAATATGGCACTTCTTGCATTGTGTTTCATTTGATGTGCTAAATGAAGTTTTCCCGTTGTGGCAGGCTCCGCAGTATGCGCCGTCGTCCATCTCTTTCATTGTCATTTTTGTCACCCCGTGCCTCATCCTGAATACCTCCAGATGGCATTGAGTGCATTTAATTCCCTTACCGGCGTGTTTCGTGCCTTCGAATACGACCCTGCCCTCTTCGCATTCCCATTCGAGCATCTTACCTGGCGGCACCGCGAAGGCCGGAATAACTACGAGTAAAATTATGAACATTGACAGCGCAAGGTGTCTTATAATAATCACATCTCCTATCTCTCCATGCGTAAAATCTACAGATATGATAATAGGATAGCCCTCAGATTGTCAAGGCAAAAAAATGGCCTCTCATCAATACAGGCACATCACTTTTATAATGATTGGTTTTATTTCATCATTAATTCATTTAGGATTCATTTGGGGGCAACAACCATAATGATACTTTTTCCATCCAGTTTAGGTTTCAACTCAAAATTACACGTGCCTTCAAGCTGTTCCATAATCTTATCAAACACCACCATACCGTGCTCCGGCCTTACGATTTCTCTCCCTCTGAAAAACATCGAGACCTTAGCCTTATTGCCGTCCGCTACAAATGTCCTCACCTGATTAACCTTCCTTTCGAGGTCGTGTTCCGATATGCGCGGCCTGATTTTTACTTCTTTTACGTCAATTGTCTTTTTGTGCGTGTGCTTTTTACTTATCTGGTACTTGTACTTGCCGAAATCCATAATTCTGCACACGGGTGGATTTGCCCCGGGGGCTACTTCAACCAAATCAAGGCCCTTTTCTTTGGCCGATTTAATGGCGTCTCTGACTGCTACGATACCCATCTGCGCGCCTTCTACGTCAATCAACCTGATCTGGTTGACCTTGATCTGTTCGTTTATCCTGATTTTTTTATTTATGGCCTTACCTCCTGCTTTCGATTTCTTCCCGTAAAAAATCAAGAAGATTATTTATATCTGCGAAACTCAGGTTTTCGCCGTTTCTCTTTCTTACCGTCAGAGACCTCAACTCCATCTCCTTATCTCCTATCAGAACGGCATAGGGGATTTTCTTCAGCGATGACTGCCTGATCTTGTAGCCTATTTTCTCATCTCCAAGGTCTGTCTCAACCCTGATACCAGCCTTCATAAGAATGTCGGCGGTCTCTTTTGCATAATCCGCCTGCCTCTCCGATATTGTCAGAACAGAGACCTGCACCGGTGAAAGCCACAAAGGAAATGCCCCGGCGTAATGCTCGATAAGAATTCCAAAAAACCTCTCCAGCGAGCCCATCAATGCCCTGTGAATCATTATAGGCATATGTTCTTTGTCGTCCGAGGCTCGGTAGGCGATGTCAAAACGCTCCGGAAGGTTGAAATCCACCTGGATTGTGCTGCACTGCCACTGCCTGTTCAGTGAGTCCTTCACTTTTATGTCAATCTTCGGGCCATAGAAAACCCCCTCGCCCGGGTCAGTCTCATATTTAATGCCCTTTTTTTCAAGCGCATTTCTAAGGGCATCGGTAGCAATCTCCCAGTTAGACAGAGTCCCCACGTACTTGTCCGGCCTTGTGGATAGATATACGTCGTATTTCTCAAACCCAAACGTCCTCAGCACATAGAGCGTAAAGTCCAGCACGTCCAGTATTTCACTCTCTATCTGGTCAACGCGGCAAAATATATGTGCATCGTCCTGTGTAAACCCCCTTACGCGCAAAAGCCCATGTAACACACCTGAGCGTTCATACCTGTAAACAGTGCCAAGCTCCGCGTATTTAATAGGCAGGTCCCTGTAACTTCTAAGGGCGCTCTTATAAACCGCGATATGAAACGGGCAGTTCATCGGCTTAATCTCATAGTCCGCGCCGTCGATGTCCATAGGGGTGTACATGTTTTCCTTATAGAAATCGAGATGACCGCTCTTTTTCCACAAATCTATTTTTGCTATGTGAGGAGAGAATAGCAGTTTATAACCTGCCTTTAAATGCTCTTCACGCCAAAAGTCCTCTATTGTTTTTCTTATCATCGCCCCGTTAGGGTGCCATAGGATAAGGCCGGCGCCGATGTCGTCGTGTATGCTGAAAAGATCAAGCTCCCTGCCGAGCCTTCTGTGGTCGCGGCGTTTGACCTCTTCGAGAAACTCGATATGGCGTTTTAACTCTTCCTGCGTGGCAAAGGCGGTTCCATATATGCGCTGTAGCATCTTGTTCTTTTCGTCGCCGCGCCAGTACGCCCCCGCGGTTTTAAGCAGCTTGAAGGCACGTATCGAGGCAGTCCCTGGCACATGCGGCCCGCGGCAAAGATCGATAAAACCGCCCTCTTCGTACAGGCTGACCTCGCCGGCATCGATTGCCTCGATTATTTCTACTTTATAGTCCTCGCCCATTGCCTTAAACAATTTAACGGCGTCTGCCTTAGACATGGTCTTTCTCACGAATGGGTTATTCCGTTTTATTATCTTTTGCATAGCCTTTTCTATCGCTGACAGGTCATCGGGCGTAAATGGCGTGTCTGTATCGAAATCATAGTAAAAACCATCCTCTGTGGAAGGGCCTATTGTAACCTTTACGCCGGGATAGATGTCTTTTACGGCGTGGGCCATTATATGGGAAGTGCTGTGGCGGCAAACTGCAAGCCCCTCAGGTTGGTCTATGGTGACTGCCGTAAACTCAGTGCCGTCTCTGTTTTCAGCAATTTCAGTGATATGGGAGATGTCGAATAAACTTCCTTCCGCGCTCTTCAGGGCTAAGGCGCTTATCTTCTTAAGTTTTTTGACGATGTCGTCTGCGCCCCGGCCACTGCCCTGACTGCCAAGCTCAACTGCTTCACCTTCGATGTTAATTACGATACCTTCCACCTCTCTTTAAATTTATACAAGATAATAACCTATATGTAGAAAAGATTTCAATACCGCAAAATCAAAAATATCCGATGGCCTACGCGTGAATAACAACAGCTTGCAATATCCAGTGAGCGATAGAAAGTATAATACTAAACCAGATGGCCGTAAAAAACCCTCTCACCTCAAAGCCCTTGACGACACTACCCGCAATTAATACAATTATGGCATTAATGACCAGGATAAACAGCCCTAACGTAAAAATCGTTAATGGCAAGGTCAGAACAATCAAAACCGGCCGGACAACGGCGTTTAAAATCCCAATAACAACGGCAACTATCAGGGCGCTTCCAAAGCCGGACACCCTCACGCCGGGCAGCAAATACGCCGCCACTAACACCGAACCCGTCATGATTAACCACGATACCAATATATTGGTCATATAGCGATAGTAACATTAACGCCGGTCATAATGCAATCGCCCTGCAAATCTTTGCTATTTAGTTATCTTTGTGTTACACTATAGTTACTCAAGGGAGGGCAGAAACAGTATGTCCCCAAGAATCATCGGAACAAAAGATGCACAACCTGATTGCCCGATTATCTCGGAGTCCGCAACATATTTATTTAAGACCATCTCCAACATTGCCTCTGTTTTTATCTTTTGCATCGGCATTTTTGTCGTTGCCGGCTGGTCGTATAGCGTTGACGCCTTAAAGACGCTTTATTTCAGTCCTGTAGAGATGAAGTTCAACGCTGCCGCTGCAACTGCCTTATTGGGGTTATCATTGTGGTTTGCACATACAAAAAGAGCCTCCAGCCGGACGCGGCTTATTTCTAAGTCATGTGCATTGATAGCTGCTTTCATAGGCGCTCTTACATTGATTGAATATTTTTTTAATCTGGATATCGGGATTGATCAGGCGTTGTTTGTGGATATACCTGACACGGCTATAACTTCAAATGCGGGCAGGATGGCTCCTTTTTCGGCAGTAGAATTCGTGCTGCTTGGAGTTGCGTTGTTTCTGATAGATGTCGAAGTGCCCAGGGGATTCAGACCATCGCAATTTATCATAATTCCGGCAAGCCTGATTGCCTTAACATCTACTTTCGGTTATGTTTATGGTTTTGCACCATTGAACAGGCCATCCTTCTATAATGCCATGGCATTTCACACGGCAATAGCTTTTTTAATGGCATCCATCGGAATTCTTACCGCGCGTCCTGACAAAGGAATAATGACTTTTCTTGTTAAAGACAACCTCGGCAGCGTAATAGCGCGCCGTCTCTTAATTGCCCTGGCTATAACTCCGTTGTTGATAGATGCAATACTTGTCTCAGGCCAACTTGCAGGCCTTTACGACATCAACCATACGTCGGCGATTGACGATGTGCTTTTAACGCTTATTATAATCGGCATAATTGTACACACGTCCAGATATATAAACAAACTCGACGATATGCGAAAAAAGGCCGAAAATGAACTGGAAAGTCAGGCCAGGTTCCCCAGAGACAATCCATTCCCGGTTATACGTATTGACAGGAACCTTAACGTTACCTATATAAATGCGGCAAGCAAACCACTGCTTACCAATTTGGGATTTCAAGACAATGGCGATAGTTTGACTGCCGCAAAAGATAAGTGGCATGATTTAATCATCGGCGTGTTAGACTCCAGACAGGTGAAAAGTATGGAAATACCCATAAACGAAAGGGTGTTTCACTTTACCATCGCACCTATACTTGGCGAGAACTATGTTAATCTATACGGTTACGACATTACTAAGCGTAAGTCGATGGAAAAGGCACTTGATTACGAAAAAAACAGACTGCAAAACATAATGGACAGTATGCAGGACGGCATCTATATCGTAAGTCGTGAGCATAAAATAGAATACGCAAATCCTGTAGTCGTTAATGAGTTTGGCCCATACGAAGATATAAAGTGCTTCTCATATTTCCACGGCATTAATGGACCGTGTCCGTGGTGCAAGAATGATGTGGTGTTTCAGGGAGAGAGTGTGCACTGGGAATTTACCCTGCTTAAGACAGGCAAGACCTACGATATCATTGATACACCTTTAACAAATCAGGACGGCAGCATTTCTAAACTGGAGATATTCAGGGATATAACTAACAGGAAGAAGATGGAAAATGATTTACGGCTCTTTTCAAAGGCGATAGAAGAGACTATTGACAACGTGCATATTATTGATATGTCAGGGAAGATAATCTACGCCAATAAGGCCGCCGCTAAAATGACCGGCTATTCCACCGGGGAAGCCCTTGGCATGGATGTGGTTAATTTGGTACAGGACAGGCATTTTGCGGCAAATGTGATAATACCTACTATCTATGTCAAAGGATACTGGGATGGGGAAATTTTATGCGTGAGGAAAGACGGTACGCTTTATCACGCGTGGCTGGCAGCAAACCTGTTTAATGATAAAGACGATAAGCCTATTGCTATGATTGGAACGTTGCGCGACATAACATCGAGAAAAGAGATTGAGGAGGCGTATCGTCTGGCTGAGGCAAACATGAGGGCGCTTATGAACGCTATCACTGAAAGTGTCTGCCTCATCGATAGAGAAGGTGTATTTATCACTGTCAACGATACATTCGCAAAACGCTTCAGCACAGGGACCCAAAAAGAGGCCGGAGATATTGTTGGAACAAATTTCAGGGATATTTTAGAGCCGGATGTCTTTGAAACAAAGAAGGGATACCTTGATGAGGTGATAAGCACCGGGTTGCCGGTGACGTTCGAAAATACCCGCGGCGAATCTTTATGTCTGACAAACATGTATCCTGTTTTCGGCGACGACCACAAGGTCAGCGGCGTAGCCATATACGCCAGCGACATCACACTTCGTAAGAAATATGAAACTTACCTGTTAACTTCTATCAGGGAAAAAGAGATACTCATGCGGGAAATCCATCACCGAGTCAAGAACAATCTGCAAATAGTCGCCGGACTTATCGGACTTCAGCTCAATAACATTACAGATGAGACATATAAGGCTATGTTTACAGAAACAAGGAACAGGATAAAATCTATCGCCTTGGTTCACGACAAACTCTATCGCTCAAAAGGCCTTGCCGAGGTAGATTTTAAGAAATACATATCGGAGCTATCGAGCGAACTGTTCAGCTCTTTCGGCGTTGACAAAAAGTGTATTACGTTAGTCCTTGACATGGAAGATATCATAATCGACGTAGATATTGCCGTTCCATGCGGATTGATTATAAATGAACTCTTTACCAATATCTTAAAGTACGCCTTCCCCAATAAAATGCTCGGCGAAATCAACATCTCTGTTCACTCCGATAACGAGGGCAAATTCGAGATAATAATATCTGACAACGGCGCCGGTTTCCCTGAAAACATTGACTTCAGAAATACAAAAAGTCTGGGACTGCACATAGTGAACATACTTGTAAAGCAAATCGGAGGGACTATCGAATTAGACAAGACCCGTGGAAGCAAGTTCACTATTAAATTTGAAAACACAATAAAATGATAGCCTCAAGAGGAGCCTATGGATAAAACACGAATTATGATAGTAGAGGACGAGGGGATAAGCAGCGCATATATACAGGATACCCTGGAGCATCTGGGATATATCGTCACATCGGTAGCGTCATCGGCTAAAGAGGCCATAGAGCAGGCTGAGAAGGAAAGGCCTGAGCTTATCCTCATGGATATACAAATCAAAGGGGCAATGGACGGCATAGACACTGCGAATGAAATCCGAATACGGTTTAATATCCCTGTTGTTTACCTCACCGCCCACTCAGATGAAGGTACATTGGAACGGGCAAAGATAACAGAGCCTTTTGGTTATGTAATGAAACCAGTTGACAGCAAAGACCTGAAAACCTGCATTGAAATAGCCCTGTATAAAAATAAGATGGAAAACAGGCTGAAAGAGCTGGCTCATTATGATTTCCTGACCGGCCTTCCCAACCGCACACTGTTTTTTGACCGGTTAGACCAGGCCCTGAAACAGGCAAAACGCACTAACAGGGATGTTGCATTGCTTGAGATAGACCTTGACGGATTTAAATGTATTAATGACCGGATGGGGCACGACGCTGGGGATGCGGTATTAATAGAGATAGCGAAGAGATTAAAATGCCAGATACGCGGTTCGGACACCGTATCGCGTTTTGGCGGTGACGAATTCATGATTATCCTTACAAACCTCTCCGAAGCGGGAGATGCAGAGACGCTTGCCTTAAAGATAATCGTAGCAATAGGGAAGCCGTTTCATTTTAACACGCCGCATTGCGCCGTAGGCGCCAGCATAGGGATTAGTTTTTACCCACAGGATGGATATGACGCGGAGACACTGCTGAAAAAAGCAGACGCCGCTATGTATCGTGCAAAGGAAGACGGTAAGAATACTTATCAATTATTCCATGACGTACACAAAAGAGCAAACCGGGATACAAAGGCAGTGCTCTCTCTGTCGTTAATATTTGTCTCGCAGCGCAAGGATGGCTGGGTACACAGCGATTGGCTTGAGTTTCTGATAAGTCTGAAAGAAAAGGGATTTTTTGTTTCAAAGACAATTGAGCCATACATCGGCGCAATCATCGAGACACTAAGAAAATTCTTCCTGCTGCCGCCACCCCCAACTGGAAAGATGGAGGAAATCCTTTCCCTGATTTGCGATGAAATCGCAGATTTTATTGTGAGCAATAACGGCATTTGGACAATACAGGAGTGGGAGGAATTTTTGAGCAATATTAAGCTAAAGGGAATTGCACTGAATAAAAAAGAGACGTTACTGTTCTACGATTTAATTGACGCAACGAAGTCTCTGCATATTTTATGCTGTTGAGTAACAGCATTTTAAGATAAATTGCGACATAAGGAGGTTACAATGCGTGACTGTAATAGTGATAAAATATCTTACTGTGTATCGATAAACGACGATGACGTCTTTGAGGCAATGAAGGCCATAGACGGTTATCTTGACATAACACCGGAGGATTTCAAACAAGTTTATCTGGCAGCATATAAACATGCCATCGGCAGGGTAACACAATCTGTAACAGTCAAAGAAGTAATGACAACCGATGTGGTCTATGTGAAGCCGGATACGCCGCTTACGGAAGTGGCAGGGAGACTTTCTGAAAAATCAATATCAGGGTTGCCGGTAGTTGACAATAGCGGTCATCTGGCCGGGGTTATATCGGAGAAGGATTTTCTTTCGCACATGGGAGCAGGCCATGCCCTGACGTTTATGGAGGTAGTCGCTCATTCTTTAAACGACACGGCCTGCGGCATCATGAAGATTAAAGACCTTGCCGCAAGAGACATAATGACGGCACCGGCGGTGTGTATCAGTGAAAACGCCTCTATACACGAGGCTGTTTCCCTTTTTATATCCAGAAAAATTAACAGGATACCCGCGCTTTCTGCAGATGGGAAACTATCTGGAATAATCACCCGCGGCGATATTCTGAGAGCCCCGATGTTTCAGATAAATGTTTAGGAAACAGACAGATTCGTGGGTGGCAAGAGAAAGCGGCCTACCCATTTTTTTCTGGGAGTGATAGCGCAATTGAGTCAATAAATGTTACAATCAATCTCATGAATATAGGATGGATATAGAGAATGCCAGCGGCTGGAAGTGATTTAAACACGTTATTCCCCCTGATAGAGTTTTTCGCCGATCTCCACAATCCAACAGCGGCCTCTACGAAGAATATACTGCTTGTCGTAAGCGCCGATAAGGAAATAGCAGGGTTCATCGGTGAAACGATGTCAGAGACAGGATGTGAGACGCTCTCTGCCGAAAATGCCGATGATGGTTTAACCATATATCGAAAGGTCAAGCCGTCCGTAATTATTGTAGATATCGACTCAATTGGTCTTTCGTTTATCGAGGCACTGCAGATTTCCGACATGGACAAGGCCTCAGTTGCCGCTCTTGCCACCCTTGCCAGAATTGGCGATATGGAGCAGTATTTTAACGCCGGAGTAAGCGCTTTTTTATGGAAGCCGCTTAACCGCGCCGAATTGAAGGGTTTTCTTAGTTATTCCCTCGGCCAAATCCGACTGCTTAAGGAACGCAGCAATGTGTTTCGCGTTTTGGCATCCTCCATAACCGACGCATTTATGATCGTCGATAAGGATTTTAATATCCTGTTCTGGAACAAGGAAGCTGAAAAGGTTTTTTTGTTTAAGGCCGCCGAGGTGATTGGACAAAGTCTGCTGACATCTATCGTAGAAGAAAAATACCACCACACGCTGGCGAAATACATTGGTCATATAACCAAAAACATCGACTACATGAGCAATAGAAATATCTACGTATTAGCCCGCGATAAACAACAGAGGGAGATTTTCTGCAAGATTAATATGACGCCGTTAGAAATCAGAGGAACAGTTTTAGCGGTTATCGCCTTCAAAGACGCCACTGATTTGCACGCACGACAGGAATTGACGATGCTGAAAGGCTTAATCGAAAACCTGGACATCGGCTTTGTAGTTGGCGACCCCGAAGGGACGATTATCTATGCTAATTCATGCGTTAACAAACTTCTGTGCCTTGGTCCTGCACCGATTGCCGGCAAAAACGCAAGAGATATATTTCCTGTCCTGTCAGATTTATACGTCCCGGAGCATCTTATCAGACTGGAGAAATATTCGACCGACCTCACTTTAAAATTCAGCGCCGACGACGTGCACCACATCCGCCTGAAATGCGATACTGTCTTAAACGGCAGCGGAAATATCTCAAACGTTTTCATCACCTGCGAGGATATCTCGGATCTTTTAGAAAGCAGAACCCATGGCAACCTGCCAGATGACGAGGCACTTAGGCATACCAAAGAACTGACAGAGCAAAACGAACGCCTGCAGATTGAACTATCCAGGCGCAATTCAATAGAAGACCGCATGGGGACAACCGTTAAAGACCTCAACATGCTCCTTAAAGAAGTCCACCACAGGGTAAAAAACAACCTCCAGATTATCTCCAGCCTTATAAGCCTTCAGTCGGACACCATTAACGACGACTACCTGCTCAATATTTTTAAAGATACGAAAACCCGCATAAGGGCAATGGCCCTAATTCATGATAAATTATACAAGTCAACCAATATGTCGAAGCTGAACTTTGCCGAATATATTCAGGATCTCCTGGCCGAGTTATACTCCACTTACGAGCATTACATAAGCGGCGTGGCCTTAAAGGTTGACATAGACCCTGACCTCGATATAGACATAGACATAGCCATCCCCTGCGGCCTGATTATCAACGAACTTATGACAAATTCCATTAAATATGCCTTCCCGGAACGGCAGGATGGCGTGATCGAAGTAAGCTTTGCCCGTCGTGAAGATGGCAAATACTTCTTCAGCGTAGGTGACAACGGTGTTGGATGCCCCGCATGTATTGATTTTAAGACGTTTAAGTCTCTTGGACTTCAATTGGTAAACGACCTGATTACCAGAAAATTGAAAGGAACTATTGACATTGATACAACAAATGGTACAATATATCATATGGAGTTTTACGGTCAAAAACAAGAAGGCCGGTAATAGTGAAGAAGGCCGAAAATAGTGAAAACAAAAATTCCGGAAACAATGGGAGGCAATAGTGGAACAGACGAGTAATGTGCTTGAAGGGGCGATGACATCCGGGATAAATATACTCGTGGTTGAAGACGAGATAATCACTGCGCGCGACATAGAGGCAAAGCTGAAAAAACTGGGACACGGGGTCGTCGGCATCGCGTCAAGCGGTGAAGAGGCGATACAAAAGGCGGCAGAACTGATGCCTGATATGATTCTTATGGACATCACATTAGAAGGCGCAATGGACGGCATAGAGGCCTCCATGGAAATAGATAAACACCAGAATGTTCCAATAATATACCTCACCGCACACACTGATTTAATCACCCTGCATCGGGCAAAGGTAACCGAGCCGCACGGCTACATCGTTAAACCCTTTACCCAGAGAGATTTAATTATCACTATCAGCATGGCTCTCTATAAACACAGAATGGAGATGAAGCTAAAGATAATGAATCAAATGCTCCAACTGTTCTTACAGCCCATATCGTTAGAGGAGAAGTTACAGCAGGCCCTTGAGATGATAGTGTCAATTCCCCGCATGTTTTTACAGACGCGGGGTTGCATATACCTCATAGAAAACGACCCTAATACGCTTATCTGCAAGGCGTCACTGAGCAAATCCGAATGTCCCACGGTGCTGGTTGGGCAATGCCTGTGCGGGCTTGCGGCTTCATCAGGCGAGGTAGTATTTGCCGACAAAATGGACAAACGCCATACACTCCAGCAGGACGCCACGCCGCATGGGCACTACTGCGTACCGATTCGCGCCGAGGGCATTGTCCTTGGCGTACTGAATATCTTAGTGAGAGATGGCCACAAGTATGACGCATCGGAGGAAAATATCCTGACCGCCTATGCCAATGTCATCGCCAATGCCCTGCATTCCTCAAAATAAGATATACTGAGGACGTCCAGATTAGCTGGCTGTCTTTCCCGGGATTTACCTCAGCAGCCGCGCTACGGTTGCCGCCGTCTCCTGCATGGACTGCTCCAGAGTGGATTTGAAATATGCCTCTTCTTTAAAGTCCAGGAAGACCGCTGTCAGCTCAAAAATACCACTGTCCCGGGTGATTGTCTTTTCCCCTCTCAGGCGCATAAACGTTTCAATAGCGCGATAAAGCAGGAAGCCGTTTAACAGCCTTTCGCCGTCGGTTTGCCCTATTATGCCGCTTTTTATGAGCCTGTGAAGCGCCGCCGCCGTGTTTTGTACCAGTATCTTTAAGTCATTTCGCGCGTATTTGAGTTGCAAATACTGAACCAAAAACTCTATGTCTTCTACTCCGCCCGGGGATAGTTTTATATCGATGGTGTTTGACAGAGTGAGCCTTTCTTTTATTATCCTGCCGCGCATCGAGATTATATCCTCTGGGGTTATGTGCTGCCCACGTGTGAGAAATACCTCTCTTGCCATCTCCATAAAGAGCCGCCTCGATTGATTGCCCGCGGCTATCGGCCTTGCCTTTAAGAGCGCCTGAACCTCCCACATCCTGGCATAGTTCAGGTAGTAGTCTCTTATTCCATCGAGGGTGTTCACCAGCATTCCCTTTGAGCCGTCTGTCCTCAGGCGCGTATCGACCTTATATGTATATCCCTCCTTCGTATATGATGACAGCAGCCGGAGCACCCGTTCTGCCGCTTCCGCCGCCCCCGTCTCGCCTTCGCATATGAAAATAATGTCGAGGTCAGAGTTTATCGTCATCTCCCTGCCGCCTAATTTCCCTAAAGCTGCGATATAAATGCCCCTTTCGCCGCTTACCGCGGCCATCAGAACCGCTTCGGCCACCTTACTAATCCCGTGCATCAGATTGATTATCCCTATACGCTTATCGAGATAAAGCATCCCCAGCCGCAGCTCCTCCATCTTTCTGAACCATGTCAACACCTCCGCGTGTGACTCTGTTGACTTCAATGCCAACATTGACTCATCAATCATTGCCCTGAGTGTCTTTCTGATGGGCGTGCCACCGGCGAGCATGTCTATGTACCTGATGTTGCCAATCAGAATTGACGACAAATAGGGACTTTTTGAAAACACGCCGTTAAGCGCCCCAATCAGTCCCCTGTTGGCGGTGAAAAGCTCCAGATAGGATGAACTGCCCGCCGAGGAAACTATCTCCGTGAAACGATAGAGATTACACAGTGCCATCTCCGGGTCGGGGGAGTTTAACGCCAGCGCCGCAAACTCCGGGATTATCGCCCCCTGCAGCCGCCTCATTCCCAGGGTTTGAAACGAATACATCGACTCCTTTATCTTTTGCAGATAATAGAGCACCTTGCCAGGATTTCTAACGCGTCTTTCCTCTAGTTCGGCCATCATCGCGTCTTCCCGATATGTATCGAGCAGTGTTTCGCCCTTGTCCTCTTTTGAGTACTCAAAGAGAGAGTTATATATCCTGTTGACCTCGTCACGCCTACCGTGAAGGCCGTCCATGAATGTCTTTGAGTTTGGCGCACCCATCTTTCTGGCCGTCGCCTCGAGGGCGCAGGGTTCGGTTGACAGCGTATGTGTCTGTACATCGTTGAGCATCTGAAGGCACTGCTCAAGGCGCCGCAGGTAGAGGTAATGCCCGGATAAAATTGAGAAATCGTCGCATCCTATAAGATTTTTCTGGCTCAATCTGTGTAAGGCCAGGACGAGGCCGCGTTCCCTTAAGAATAGTTCCTGCCCGCCATAGACCAGCTGCAGCGCCTGCGCAAAGAACTCTATCTCCCTGATACCTCCATAGCCCTTTTTTATATCGTGCTTGTTAAACGTAGAATCAATTTTCTTTTTTAACTGTTTGATTTCCCCTATCGAGCGTATATCTATATACTTTCTATAGACAAATGGCCGAATCATATCGAGGAAATCCCTGCCAAGCCCCTCATCTCCGGCGATGAGACGTGCGCGAATAAGCGCGAGGCGCTCCCACTCCCTGCCCCATGACTCATAGTACTGTTCATATCCGCTTAGAGGTAAGGCAAGTTCGCCCTTGCTCCCCTGCGGCCTCAGTCTGAGGTCAACGCGATAGACAAACCCCTCGGCGGTGTTTTCACTGAGCAGCTTACTCATCGCCTCAGCAGTCTTACAAAAAAATTCATGGTTTGATATCCGGTTAATTCTAATTCCGTTAGGGCTTACCACACCGGAGGTCTGCCCATCGGGGCATTCATAGATGAAGATTAAATCGATGTCTGAGCTGAAGTTCAGCTCCGAGGCGCCGAGCTTCCCAAGTGCAATGACGGCGAGCTTATCGCACTGAGGGCTGCCGTATATGTTTTCCAAATCCATGACGGTGCGCCTGAGGGCGGCCTGTGTTATCGTGCCTGCAAGGATACTTAGTTCTGACATGCTTTCTTTGATATCAGCCGTGTTATTGGCAAAGCGAAGGCTTATTTTACACAGATACTTTTTCTTAAAATCACGCAGATATGTGCAATAAGAATCCATTGCGGCAGCACCAGTATTAAGCTCACTTCTTAATACAGATTGATCAACAGGGGCATCCATGTCTTTCAGGATTTCAAGAAATACGTCTGGTTTTTTTATAACATATGGCACAAGAAACTGAGTGTAGGCGAATAAGAAGGCCGCGGCTTGCAGCTCCTCAGCGGTGAGAGAGCAGAAATGTTCAGGACACGCTTTACTAAACGCATCAAGATTGTTAAGCGACAGTGCCGGGTCAGGGGTTATTTCGGCATAGTCTTTGAGTAATGTATTAGGAGCGTTCATCCCAGAGACGCGGGTCAAAAATATCTCTCAACCCCTCGCCAAGCAGGTTATATCCCATGACGGTGACAAGGATTGCGAGGCCGGGAAATACTGAAAGCCACCATGCTATCTCGAGATTGTCCTTGCCGGCTGAAAGAATGTTGCCCCAGCTTGGCGTTGGAGGCTGAACCCCGATACCCAGAAAACTCAGTGCCGACTCCACAAGCACTGCCGCCGCTATGCCCAGTACGGCGGAGATGATGACAGGCGCAAGGCTGTTGGGCAGCATGTGTGCAAGGATTATTCTCAGGTCAGACGCTCCGGAGGCCTTCGCCGCAAGTACATATTCCCTGTTTTTGAGCGACAGGAACTCCACCCTCACAAGACGCGAGACCCCCATCCACGAAGTCAACCCTATGACGGCCATGATGTTCCAGATGCTGGAGTCAAGAAACGCGATAACGGCAAGTATCAGAAAAAAAGTAGGAATAGACAGCATAATATCGACAAACCTCATAACCGCGGCATCGACGGCCTTGCCATAGTACCCGGACACCGCCCCTAGTGCAATCCCTACGGCCGTTGCAATTCCTACGGAGACAAAGCCTACCGACAACGAAATCCCCGCCCCGTAGAGCATCCTGCTGAGGACGTCTCTGCCGAGGTCGTCAGTTCCAAGCAGATGCTCAAGGCTTGGAGCAGCAAGTACGCTGTGCCGGTTGACGGCCTCCGGGTCATATGGGGAGATAACCGGCGCCAGTGCCGCGGCCAAAAACAGGCACAGGACGATTATCCCGCCGGCAACGGTCATCTTGTTTGCCCTAAATCTACTTCTGACAGTGCTTTTTTTCATAATAGCGATACCTATCTTCTGGTTCGCGGGTCAACGGCCGCGTAGCCCAGGTCGGCAAACAAATTCCCCGCAAGCGTCAGAACTGCCCCGATAGTCAGAATTCCCATTACGAGCGGGTAATCCCTTGACATAACCGACATATAAAAGAGCTGCCCCATGCCGGGAATGGAAAACACCTGCTCGAATATAACGCTGCCCCCGATTAGTCCGGGGATAGAAAGCCCCAGAATTGTGACGATAGGAAGGAGGGCGTTTCTAAGTCCATGCACATAAATAATTTTGCCCGGCGTCAAGCCCTTTGCCTTTGCCGTGGTCATATAATCCTGCCTGATTACTTCAAGCATAGACCCTCGCATATAACGCGAAATCCCGGCAATCCCGCCAAACGAAGACACAAAGATGGGAAGTACGAGGTGCCTTAAAATATCAATCACCTTCTGAGAAAACGAAAACTCCGCAAAACCGGCAGATTTAAGCCCGGCAACCGGCAGCATGTGAAGATGCACACCAAAAAACATCATCAGAAGGAGGGCAAGCCAAAACCCCGGCATTGCAAACCCTACGAAAACCCCCACAGTGGTAATCTTGTCATACAGAGTATGGCGGCGCACGGCCGATGAGATCCCGATAGGTATAGCAATGGCAAGTATAATAAGCAACGATGCGATGTTTATGTAGAGTGTGATTGGAAGCCGCTCTTTTATCTTAGTCCAGACAGCCCTATGGTCAGAGGAAAATGATTCGCCAAAATCAAGCATAACAACCCGCTTCATCCACAAGGCATACTGAGTGGTAACGGGTTTATCGAGGCCATAGTATTTCTCCAATTTAGCCCGCGCCTCAGGGGTAATCTTAGGATTAAGGTCGGTCAGGACATCGGTGGGTTTGCCGGGTGCGAAATGGATGATTGCGAAACTTATGATAGTAATCCCCACAAATGTGATAAGCATCTCAAGGGTTTTCTTCGTCAGATATGTAAACATAGTAGTAAGTTTACAATTAAATGAGGAAGAGTTTCAAGGACTGCTGGGGGGGTTAGATTACTTTTTGCCCTCAAAAGCCATTCTTTTGCCCTTAGCCGGTGGTCTTTCATAGATAACCTTCCCCTTCTTGTCTGCTTCGTAGTATATCAAATATGGGTCGTCTTTCAGCGTTTCAAACTTATCAATATCTACCGCCAAGACATCAATGGGAGACCCGATATTTTTAAAATTAAGATATATCTTCTGCACTAACTTTCGTTGATCCCTGAGATTTTTCTTCAGAACAAGTATATCATAATCGCTTTCAGAGCTACGCGTTCCCGCGGCATAGGAGCCGAAAAGGATTATCTTTTCAGGTCTTACCACTCTGACAATTGTACGTACCGCGTTTTCCAGAGGCGATGGAATTACTGAGCCGTCTGCTGCCCCATCAGATTTTTTTATATCCAACACTTTGATCATTGACAACATCCCGAATGTATAGAATTTCTTGAGAGTTTCTCAGGCATGTCTTTAATCTACCATAAAATATGTCATTAGTCAAGGTGGCCCAGGGCAAACGCTCTATGATTTCGGTATTGTGTCCCTTTAATTTCTGTGATAGTTTTCTACCCACTTATGTGAAATCCTTTTGTTATAATAAATCAAGAAAAGAATTTGTTTATAAAGGAGTTAAATATGAGCCATACAGTTATTGAGTACATTTCTGACGAGACTGGAAAAGTTACAGGGGTCATAGTGCCCATTGGTTTATGGCGGGAGATTGAGTCTGAAAAGGAGACCGCCTACCTACTGAAGAGCGAAACAATGAGGGAAAGACTTATAGAGGCAAAAGGCCGTAGTGAGGGGATTCCTTTTGAGGCAATTTTTGAGAAGCTTGGAGTTTGACCTTCATGCCTTTGAGGACTTGCAATGGTGGGTGGAGAAAGACAGAAAGAAAGCCCTGAGGATTATCAGTCTGATCAAAGCTATTCAGCGTGACCCATTTCAGGGACAAGGAAAGCCGGAAAGGTTGAAACATGAGTTATTTGGCTGCTGGTCAAGACGCATAGACAGGGAGCATAGGATTATCTATGAAGTCTCAGAATCTGCCATCAGAGTTTTGGGCTGTCGATATCACTATTAATCCCGACCAACAGGCGCTATACCAAATTAATAATACAGAGAATTAATTGCCGTTCTCATTATGCCATAAGAAACCCTGCCATGAACCCCAACATAAGGGATAATAAGTATTGTGTCCCCGGAATTCCCCGATAAAATTCAGGGGGGGACCAATTCAGGATTGTATCCCCCGAACTCACGAACTTACGTTCTATTTCTTTGCTGCTGCGCCTTTGTAAGTGAAATAGCCTTTCCCCGTTTCTAAAGTCACGTTTTCGCCACATGTCACATCTTCGTGAGGAATACGAAGCCATCTTCCCGATGAATCTATAAAGTTAAAAACATTTTGATGCCGGGCGAGGCCATTCTTATTCAGCATGAATGAGTTTTTCTCCCTCTTTATTCTGATATTGTTGTCACAACCTCGCGCCCTTTCATCAGGACAATATTGAACAAGCATCACAATACTTTCGCCTCCAATGATGGTAACAACCCCTGCGTCATCGGCCGTAACCTGGACTACCGCATTGAATGTTTCAGCGAATGATAACGCCGAGAACAATAATACAGCAATAACAACTACAACGATAGAAAAAATAGAACCTGCTTTTTTCATGTACCCTCCTTTTTTTTGACTTTCTCACTATCCATACCGGACACATCTTACAAAGCCGTGTCCCTCCTCTTTCTTAATATGAGCAGGAAGACCAATTCTAAAATTCATGAATTGCGCTTCACTATCATCATCGCGCTCAGTTGTACTCGACCAGACATGAGGCGGATAATTGTCGGGGAAACCTCCAAATACTGGATCTACTGGAGGGCTGTAACTTGTGTCTACCAAGCCTTCCAGTTCGTTTATAGTAGGCAGCCGCCAGTCATCATAACCATCCAGCACAAGGTTTTTGCAATACTCCTGAGCTTTAGGCCACGTAAATACTTGGTTTTGAATGGACTTTTGCCAGATGAGCCGGTTACTTTTATCCTGTTTTGCATCAAGGTCACTGCTTGCATTATCCATCGTTTTCTTTTCCGTCCAGTTACGGTTCCCGACAGCAGATTTCGGCGTTTGATTATGTCGATCTTCTTTTTTGTCCGGCACGCTATCCTCTTTGGACGGAGGCGCCGATTGATTTATGGTCATGTTTCCCACGATAAACTTTTGGCTATTATAGTAATTCTCTGTATTCTGCGATGTTGAAGGAGAGGCGTTCTCGGTCGGCATCTCAGCTTTCTGTTTCTTGAATTTCTCAATCACCATTTGCGAAAGAGGTGCACCAATAACAAGGATCAACACTCCGGTAACAACTCCGATAACAATTTTCTTGATGTATGGTGGCAGTTTCATAATGTCGTCTTTATCGCCTTCCACATCCATTCATGGAAAAATTGGGACAGCGACTGCTTTGGGGATGTCTATAATGGACCCCAAAAACTGGACAACATGTTAAGTTACAGAAAGAGAAGAAAGATGGAGGTCCAAGGATACTATGAAGACGAAATATGCGTCGGCATTTAAGGCAAAGGTAGCAATAGAAGCGAT
>JADFYO010000026.1 GCA_015233015.1 Nitrospirota bacterium
TTCTATAACCATCAGAGAACTCAGGCTCGGCTCGGATTCCTATCCCCAGCCACTTATGAAAAACAGTTCTATGAAAAAAGGGCTGCGGCATAAATGAATTGGTGTCCACTATTGACATCACACCTCATACAGTCTATCATGCCTGAACTGCAAAGACAAACAGGATGATAAGTTCTTACTGGTTAAAAATCCTATAAAAATGGTATAACAATACATGGCCGGCATAGAGAAATCTTACGATATACTCGGCGTTAAACCTGGTGCCCCCTCTGAGGAAGTTAAACAGGCGTATCGGGATTCTATAAAGGTATGGCACCCTGACAGATTCACCCACGAGGACGAACGCTTTAGAAAGAAGGCTGAGGGGAAAACAAAAGAAATCAACCTGGCATATAGTAAAATCCTTGAATACCTGAAAGACCAGCCTTTAATACACTCTGGCGGTGCGTCAGACAATTACTCAGAACGGGAAGAGGCAAAACCGAACCCCGATAAACACTCGGAAACCCGTAACCCCGAATATAATAAAGCCGGCGAACAACAGGCACATCAAAAGAAAAACGAATTCGCACAACGTACTTTTACCTGGGCTGATGGAACTACATACACCGGCGAGTTTAAAAATGATATGCCAAACGGGCAAGGGAATTTGACATACACAGATGGAACGACATATGCGGGGGAAGTTAACAATGGCATTCCAGACGGCCAGGGGATTTTAATTTACAATAGTGGATGGAAGTATGCAGGGGAATTTAACAATGGCATACCAGACGGGCAAGGAACTTTATATTACCCAAATGGGACGACATATGTTGGGCAGTGGAAAGATGGGAAAAAGAACGGGCAAGGGACTTTCACTCACCCTAATGGAATGACCTATGCCGGGCAATGGAAAGACAATACAAAGAACGGGCAGGGAACTCTGACCTACCCAAATGGAACGGCATACACCGGAAACTGGGAGTTTGATGCCAGAAACGGGCATGGAACATTGGCATACCCTGACGGCACTAAGTATGTTGGACAGTGGAAGGATAACATGCAAGACGGGCAAGGGACTTTCTCTTACCCCGACGGGACAACATATGCCGGAGAGTGGAAAGACGATAAAAAGAACGGGCAAGGGACTTTGGCGTTTCCTAATGGAAGGAAGTTCACGGGGAATTGGAAAGATGATAAAATGTCTGAGAAACATAGGTCAGTCGTAATTCTGCATTCAGAGGCATTCAGCGGGAAGTAAAACGGCACAACCGCCTTACCTCCTGCTTCAGTATTCTACCTTATTGGGTTGTCCACGAAATCGGGGCAAGCGCATTTTCAGCTTTGGGATAGGTAATTTCCCCATTATATATTAAATAACCTGTATAGAATACTGCCTTTCACCTATTGTTAATAAAATTCATTCATGTGATAATTAATCACTAAGGATTGCATTAGTAAGGAGTTGTTACCTGCCAACAATACATGTTATAAGGCCATTTGGTGGAAAATCATCTCCTCTTACACATGTATTTCTTAGAGCATCATTCTTTGAGTGATGTACCGTAAATGCATAGTATGGGAGAGACCAATGTCAAAAATAAATTTAAGTCGTAGATTGCACTTGATTGCGAGGCATTTGAGAGAATTACTATTGTTCTCGATGATCCTTGTGATTGGCAGTATCGGGATCGCATCAGCAGGCGGTCAGGAAGCAGCCTCCACCAGCAAACCAGATTTAATTGGTATTCAGAGAACTGGAACCAGCTATACGGCAGTCCAGGTGGTATCAGGAACATCGGGTTATACTCAACAGTCGTTGAGCCAAACAACGCCTCTTATAAATTCAGGGAGCAGCAATCCAAGCCAATGGATCTTTTTCATGGGTGACTATGATAAAGATGGTATCCCTGATTTAATTGGTGTACAGAGAGAAAATACTGGAACCGGTTATACGGAAGTCCACGTGTTATCAGGGGCATCGGGTTATACTCAATGGTTAGTGAACGTGGCTACGCCTATGGGAAAAACAGGCAGCAGCACCAATGGTCAATGGCTATATTTTCTGGCTGACTATAACAAAGATGGTGTGCCTGATTTAATTGCTATAAATAGAGAAAATACGGGATCCGGTTATACGGAAATCCACGTATTATCAGGGGCATCGGGTTATACTCAATGGTCATTGCATGCAGCTACACCTATTGCAAAATCAGGCAGCAGCAATGCAGGCGAATGGCTCTTTTTTATGGCTGACTACGATGGAGATGGTATCCCTGATTTAATTGGTGTCCAGAGAGAAAATACTTCATCCGGTAATACGGAAGTATACGTGTTATCAGGAGCATCGGGTTATACTCAATGGTTATTGCATGCAACTACACCTATTGCAAAATCAGGCAGCAGCAATGCAGGCGAATGGCTCTTTTATGTCGCTGACTATGATGGAGATGGTAAACCTGATTTAATTGGTGTCCAGAGAGAAAATACTGGAACCGGTTATACGGAAGTCCACGTGTTATCAGGGGCATCGGGTTACACTACATGGTTAGTGAATAACGCTACGCCTATTGCAAAATCAGGCAGCAGCAACGCAGGCCAATGGCTCTTTTATGTGGCTGACTACAATGGAGATGGTAAACCTGATTTAATTGGTGTCCAGAGAGAAAATACTGGAACCGGTTATACGGAAGTCCACGTGTTATCAGGGGCATCGGGTTACACTACATGGTTAGTGAATACGGCTACGCCTCTTGCAAAATCAGGCAGCAGCAATGCAGGCGAATTTGCATTCTGTGTGAACTATAAATGTATTCCTAATCAAGATGCATATAACAAGCTTACTGTAAACGCAAATAATACGACTACCGCTAATGGTACGGTAACAAGCAGTTCTGTTTTGGCAAACTACGCTAGTTCAATAAGATGTAGTGGTGCAACCTGTAGCGCAATGTTCCCTATCGATGACACTGTTACCCTGACAGAAACACCATCTGTATACAGTTCAACGTTTGGAGGTTGGTCAGGAGCTAACACGACAAACGGCAACACCTGTATGGTAAAAATGTCCACTGCAAAGAGCGTAACCGCTACTTTTAACTTAGGCTTTGAAAAGCCATTGCTTGACAGTGCCATGGGAGTTGCAGAGTAAACTCTGAAGCAACCGTGCCTGACGCACCAGAGATAGTACAGTAAAGTTTCACGAACATTAATGAGACTCCCAGCTGCTTCCGGCGGGGAGTCTCATTCAATTTTTAAAGAACAGATGCCCATAAGATTGTCTGGTTAAAGCCATTACATCGTCTCCACTTTTACGGCACAGACTTTGTACTCCGGCGTACCGGCGATTGAATCGCGCTTTTCAGAAGTAAGTGCGTTGGTCAAGGCTCGTCAATAAAGCGCGGCTCCTAATGCGGCAAGCATATCGGGGGATTCATTTACGAATATTTCCTTCTGAAAAGAATCCTCGAGCATAGTAATCAGACATTGATTTTTTGCGCATCCTCCGGCAAAAACGATGTCCTCATTTACTTCAATCCGCTTTGACAGGGCGATAACCTTTTGAGCAATCGATAAGTGGAGAGAGCGGGAAATCTGTTCCCGCCCTACACCCTTATTTATCAGGCTGACTACCTCTGATTCGGCAAACACCGTGCACATGCTGTTTATGGTGATATTGCTGTCATTATGTCCCGCGTAATCCAGCCCGAAATCGCTTATGTCGTAATCGAGTGCCTTTGCCATTATTTCCATAAATCTTCCCGTACCGGCGGCGCATCTGTCGTTCATCTCAAATGCCCGGACGCCACCGCCGCCTCTTAAACTTATAACCTTTGAGTCCTGTCCTCCTATATCGATGACGGTGCGGCAGCGGGGGAAAATCTCTTTAGCCCCTCTGGCCACCGCCTTTATCTCAGTTATAGTTTTCGTGTCGTCCCACACTTCCATCAGGTGTCTGCCGTATCCGGTTGCCGTGAGCTTGTCGGGTTTATCAAAATTAATTAACTGCTTACACACTGATAGCGGGTTATGGCCGGTCTCCATTTTATAGAAAGACATCGTATCGTTATCGTTTAATACGACATACTTTACAAATCTGGAGCCGATATCGATGCCGCCTCTTTTCAATTACACTCCCTTTATCATTTCAAGAAACGCCTCGACACGGGTCTTTAACTGTCCCATATCCTCTAACGAATAGTCGGTTTCAATACGCAAAAACGGTATGTCCTTTTCCTTCAGCGAGTTCTGCACCTTATATGATTCCATCATATAAACGGTACAAAACTGTAAAGCATAGTGGATAACGCCGTCAGCCTTCAATTTTCCCGCCATACTTGTGATATTGTCGAGACGCTCGTCGTTCGGTGTAAAACACGCGCAGTCTATCGTTAAATATCTTTCGGCTATCATTTCGAGGGCCTGCTCAACTGAATCAAATTTGTCATCGAGAAGCGTCCTGTAGTTTCTCTCACCGACACATGCCTCTTCGCCAACTACTACCGCTCCGGATGTCTCGATAACGGCATGTAATTTCCAGTTTGGAATAGCCATAGGAGACCCTGCTATCATTAACCTCGGCGCCCCTGCGGTGGCAACGCCCTTACCGTCTTTTACCCGCAGCTCAAGTTCGTCGCACAAATCGTTTAGTTGTGCGGTGAAGCGAATGGGGTCGTCAAAGAAGGAGATCTGGTTTATCAGGAGCGCGTCCAAGCCCGATATAGGGGCAGGGTCGTTGCCCCTCAGTCTTGACAGTCTTTGCAGAGCGGCTCTTTTTTTGTTTACAACCCTGACGGCCTCTCTTAATTTCTCCAGTGTAATCTTTTTTGAGGCAACCTCCTGAAGTTTTTCGGCGAATTGCCTTATTTCCTGTTTCCACAGCCGCATGTCGCTGCCGGTCTTTTTATTTGGGACTTCCATGACATAGACTTTGCCGGTTATTTTGTCAAAGGCCTCATACGCCTTCTTTTTGCCGTCACAGGTGGTCTCTCCCACTATGAGGTCAGTCGTCTCGACGTACGGACAAATGCCGCTTAATTTAAACCCGATAAAAGACTTAATCAACGCGCATGTGTTTCGCGGTATAAGTGTCTCTGCGCTGTCACTTCCTACATCTGCGCCGGAACAAAGCCCGATACATACGCCGTCAACCGCGAGTATAAGCTCCTCGGGGACAAAGATACAGAATGTGCCTATTATCTTTTTGCCCTGTTCTTTGGCCTTAATCAATTCCTCGATTCTCAGGCCATGCACCTCGGATATGACAAAATCGAAATATGACATTCCCTTTGGGCGGTCTTTTTGTGACAGATATATGTTTTTATAGGCGTCGGTTAAAACTGAAAGTAATCCGTTGTGGGCGTTGATGTTTAGTCCGAGTTTCTTCCACATCTCAGTGTAGTCCTTTGACATAAATCCTCCGCGTTACTCATTTTTTTACGCACGGCAAGGCCGTACGAGAGAAACATCGGTCTTTGCTTAACGCTGAGGAATGACTTCAGGAAAGATTGTGTGAGCTTAAACAATCAACTAACGGTTGAGCATGAAAAAAAAGTCCCCTCAGCTGGTTAACCTCGACCAGGTTTTTTGGCGATGTTCAGCCAAAACCGCTTTTTATGACGCCGCGCGTTAAGGCGGCTACAGAGACTTTTTTAATCACAATTTATACCCTCGCTTAACGCTATTATAGCAAAATTTATTACATTAAGTGTATTGCATCACAAAATGCAGAAAAAGGATTAAATGGACTAAAGACGAAGGGGGATAATCCCCCTTCACCCCTGTTCTCGCACACGCTTTATCTGATGAATTTAGGCTGCCGCCCGTTGGCGGCTTCGGCACTCCAGCTAAAGACTGCGTCACCGTCATCACAGAATTTTCAGGAAATCGTCGACATTTAATCCGGCATTTCGTATCAAGGCTCTTAGTGTACCAATAGAGAGTTCCTTATGTTGCAGAATAGACAGGTTGACCCTCATACCCTCTTTAATCATTACAACATGACTGCCTATTTGCCCGATATATTTGCCAATTTACTCATGTGGCTATACGGCTACTATTATCTCTTTACATTCATTGTTCCATTGAGCGGCAGAATGGGTTTTTTGATTTTCAGCCCATAACCATGCCGTGATCGCTTCCTTAATGTTCTCTATGGCCTCTTCCTCGGTTTTACCCTGAGAAACACAGCCAGGCAGCGCCGGTACCTCAGCGACGTACCAGCCATCTTCGGAGTGTTCTATTTTGACATTAAAAAGCATTGAGCTATCCTCTGAGAGTTATTATACATGAATTGCATGATTAATCTCAAATGAGGGAATTCCGGTAACACAATATCGGCCTTCAATGACCTTATACGAAGCTGCTGACAAATTAGTAATTTGCCAGACATTAGACAGAAGAATCCTATTTGTCTAATGTTGAAATAATCTTATAGCCTTTTCTCTCCAAAATACTTTTGCACATTGAACATAATGTAAATAGGGAGCGAAACAATCTATGCAGCGATGGGATACATACCCCACATATGATGTAGGGTATGTATTATTAGAAATTCTTCCTTCCAGAAGGTATTTTTGTCGGGGCCTCGGCCTCTTGGCAGCAGTTTAGCACGACCGAACTTTGGGGGACCATATTTTGTTCAACCACCCCCTTTATCAAGGATGTGAGTCCATGCACTTCTATGCACATAAACCCCATCAGCAATACAATTAACCCCGCGTTAATTGCTGCTGATTTTACTGAATTCGTTTGTTCTTTCATGCTGCCATGCACACCTGGGTGCCAAGAGACCGGTAAATGCCCACGGGTGTACGGCTTTATTGTAATAGCAAACATCAAGAAAGTCAACAAGAAAAAAGATATACGCCATCAAAAAACACACTACATTCGTTTTTGAAGGAGAAAATGGAGGTAACTACCTTTCCTTCAGAGCATATCCTAATAAACCAAACAAAACGAAGATACTTACTTTCTTGACCGCATTTTGGTATTACATATGATAACACCCTGCCGGTTTATATAAGGGAAGGGGGCGGCCCTTCCCTTGTTTTTCTCTTTAAAACAAACCTTTTACCTTACCGGTTTCTACGTCAACGTCAACCCTTCTGTACGCCGGGTCACTCGATGTGCCGGGCATTAGTTTTATATCTCCGGCTACGGGGACGACAAATCCCGCGCCCTTAAAGAGCAATATGTCTCTTATGAAGAGTCTCCAGTCCTTGGGCACTCCCTTCTTGTTTGGATTGTCGGAGACGCTCAGGTGGGTCTTGACCATACACGTGCCGAGCTTGCTCAATTCAGGGTCGGCCTCTATCGCCTTCGCCTTTTTGAGCGCGTCCGGGGAGTAGTCCACACCATCTGCCGCGTATATCTGTGTGGCAATCTTCTCTATCCTCTGCGTCAGCGGCATCTCAAGCGGATAGAGGAACTGGAAGTTGTTCGTCTCGTTACAAGCGTCAACTACCGCATCGGCCAGCTCAAGGGCACCTTCACCGCCCTTTTCCCAATGTCTGGAGAGCGCTACTCTTGCCCCTGCGGCCTCTGCGTTCTTTCTTACAATGGCAATTTCCGCATCGGTATCAGTGTAAAACGCGTTTATACATACGACGGGATTGATGCCGGCGGATTTTATGTTTTTGATGTGATGTATAAGGTTTATGCAGCCCTTATCCACCCAGCCGACGTTTTCACCCTTATACTCATCGGGAATAGGCTTGCCTGGAACGGGAATCGGCGCCCCTCCGTGGCACTTCAATGCCCTTATCGTGGCAACGATAACGGCGGCGTTTGGTTTCAGACCGGAGTAACGGCATTTTAAATTCCAGAACTTCTCAAACCCTATGTCAGCACCGAAGCCAGACTCCGTTACGTGGTAATCGGCGAGCTTTAGTCCAACTCTGTCAGCTATTATCGAGGACTGTCCTATTGCTATATTAGCAAACGGTCCGGCGTGAACCAGCACGGGCTGGCCTTCTATGGTCTGAAGCAGATTTGGATTTAATGCCTCTACCATCCACGCGGTCATTGCGCCCGCAACATCGAGGTCACTCGTGGAAACGGGGTTTCCCTTCTTGTCATAGGCCACGACTATCTTACCCATTCTGTCTCTGAAATCCTTCAGGTCGGTAGCCACCGCCAGTATTGCCATTATCTCGGATGAGACGGCTATGTCAAAACGGGACTCCATCATAAAGCCGTCCATCTTGCCGCCTATTCCAATTATCATTTTTCTGAGTGACTGGGCACAAAAGTCCATTATCCAGCCCTGCTGTACCCTGCGCGGGTCTATGTCCAGCCTTCTTAACTTTCTCTTTGCAAGCTGGTCGTCCGTGTAGTTCTGCTCATGCTGCATTCTCGATGTCAGTGCCACCATCGAAAGGTTGTGGGAGTTTATTATGGCATTGATGTCGCCGGTTAACCCCAGTGAAAATGGCGTCAATGGGACACACTGAGACAGGCCACCGCCCGCAGCCGAGCCTTTAATGTTCATCGTAGGGCCGCCGGAGGGCTGTCTTATCGCCGCTATGACACTCTTTTTCCTCTTGCCAAGACCCTGAACCAGTCCGATGGTCGATGTTGACTTGCCTTCGCCAAGGGGTGTCGGGGTTATCGCCGTAACGTCAATGTATTTGGCGTCGGGCTTGCCTGACATACGGCTTAACAGGCGCTTAAAGTCGATTTTTGCCACATAGTGTCCATGAGGAAGAAGCTCGTCCTTTGGCAGTCCTAACTCCTCGGCCAGCTGATATACTGTCTTCATGTTCTTTTCCGCTGCCTCGGCAATTTCCCAGTCAGCGTGGTTCTTTGGATCAAGCGGCATGATTGTTGTCCTCCTGTACTTTTTCTAATTTTACGGCACAGACCTTCAGCTCCGGTATCTTGCAAATTGGGTCATATACGGGATTTGTCAGCACGTTGGCGGCTGCCTCGCTGTAATGGAATGGGATAAAAACAACTCCCACATCCGGCACGTTTGTAACCTTTGCCTTCAGCTTTATCGAGCCTCTGCGCGACGTAACCCGCACCATGGCGCCATTGTCTATGCTCATTCGACCTGCGTCTGCAGGGTTGATTTCTACGTATGCCTCGTGTGCGGTCTTATCTATCGCCTTTACGCGGCGCGTCATCGTGCCCGTGTGGTACTGAAGCAGCTGTCTGCCCGTTGACAGCGTAAAGGGATACTCCTCATCCGGCAGCTCCAGCGACGGGTTAAACTTTATTGCCGAAAACTTAGCCTTTCCTATAGGAAATGTGTCTTTGAACAAATAAGGCGTGCCGTGATGCTCAACGTTAGGACATGGCCACTGAATTCCATGCCTTTCTATGCGCCGGTAGTTTATGCCGGCTATATTCTGCCAAAGACGCCCCGCCTCGTCAAATACCTCAGACATATCGCTATAGTTCATATCATATCCCATAGCGCGGGAAAGTTCCATGATTATCGCAGAATCATCCCTTGCATCCCCTGGGGGGTTGAGCGCCTTTCTAACTCTCTGAACGCGGCGGTCCGTATTGGTGAACGTGCCGTCTTTTTCGGCAAAACACGCCGCAGGAAGCACGACATCGGCCAGTTCGGTAGTCTGTGTCATGAATATATCCTGCACTACTAAAAACTCAAGGCTTTTAAGCGCGTGAATTGTGTGTTTCTGGTCGGCGTCGCTCATCACGGGGTTCTCTCCCATGATATACAGCCCCTTGAGTTTGCCAGCCTCGGCGGCATACATCATGTCGATTGCCGTCATCCCTGGCTTGTCCGGGAGTTTCACCTTCCACTCTGCCTCAAACTTCGCCCTTGCCGCCTCGTCAGTTACCTTTTGATAACCTGGGAACACATTCGGGGCAGCGGCCATATCGCTTGCTCCCTGGACGTTATTCTGCCCGCGCAAAGGATTAAGCCCGACTGACGGACGCCCAAGGTTGCCTGCCATCAGTACAAGGTTGGCAAGACTATAGACGTTGTCAGTGCCGTGGCTGTGCTGGGTAATGCCCATTGTGTAATATATGGCGGCGTTTTTCCCTGCGGCATAAATCCTTGCTGCCTCGATTATCTTTTCTCTCGGCACGCCGGTTATCTTCTCACCAATGGCCGGTGTATATTCCTCTACGGCCTCGGCGACTTTAGCAAAACCTTCTGTGCGCTCCTCTATGAACTTCTTATTTATCAGGTCTTCCTTTATCATCACGTGCATGATGCTGTTAATGAGCGCCACGTCCGTGCCGTGTCTCTGCTTGAGCCACAGATGGGCATGTTTAACCAACGGTATGCGCCGCGGGTCGGCGATTATCAGCTTCGCCCCATTTTTGACCGCCTTTAGCATTCTCAACGCCACAATAGGGTGATTCTCCTTCGTGTTTGAGCCAATTACGAATAACACATCGTTATTCTCCGTCTCAGGGACGGAGTTTGTCATAGCGCCCGAACCAAATACTGTGACCAGACCGGCCACCGTGGGGCTGTGTCAGAGACGGGCGCAGTGGTCGACGTTATTCGTCCCTATCACCGCGCGCATAAATTTTTGAAACAAGAAGTTCTCCTCGTTCGTACATCTGGCCGAGGACAGTCCGGCAAGTGAGTCCGGGCCGTGATCTTCTACTATTTTCTTAAACCTGGCCGCAATATACGCAATGGCCTCGTCCCATGTCGCCTCTGTGAATTTCCCGTCTTTCTTTATCAATGGGGTCTTAAGCCTGTCAGGGCTGGTTATGAATTCGTAACCAAACCTGCCCTTCACACATAGCCATCCCTCGTTATGAGTATCCGGCTTCGATGATACGCGGGCTATCTCGTTGCCCCGCACATGGAGATTAAGCTGACAACCGCAGCCGCAGTATGAACAGGTCGTCTCGACTTCCTTTACATTAAGAGCGCGTCCCTTCTTTTCCCAAATGCGCCCCGAAAGCGCGCCTGTCGGGCACACGCTGACACACTGCCCGCAAAATTCGCAATTTAAGTCTCTCTCAAACGATGGGCAGACCTTCGCGTCAAACCCCCTGTAGGCTATGTCAATAGCCCCAACGCCCTGCACCTCGTTACACACTCGCACGCACTGGCCGCACAGGATGCACTTGTCCATGTTTCGCTCGATAAATGGATTGCCGTCCTGCTTCGTATACTGCCTTCTCTTGCCGTAGAACCTGTTGGCTCTAAGCCCATAGAAATAGGCAAACTCCTGGAGCTTGCAATCCCCCGCGCGCTCACATATCATGCAGTCGTTGGGATGGTCTGAAAGCAGCAGTTCAATGACCGTCTTTCTCAATCTCTCAACCGTTGGGGTGGCGGTCTTTACTTTCATCCCCTCTGTAACCGGCGTCGTACAAGAGGTAGTGGGTTTTGGCATCCCCTCTACTTCGACAAGGCAAAGACGGCAGCCGCCGTATGGCTCAAGGGCGGGATTGTCGCAAAGCGTGGGGATATAGATCCCGTATTTTCTGGCCGTCTGAAGGATTGTGGCACCAAGATCAGCCTCCACCTCTTTGCCGTCTATCGTTAATTTAATACTCATCGTCAATCCTCCTCCTTTATCACTTCTTTAAAACCGACTTGAACTTGCAAGCGTCAAAGCATGAACCGCACTTGATACACAGCTCCGGCGTTATAAAGTGAGGCTTCTTTTTCTCGCCCGTTATGGCGTTTACGGGGCAGCTCCTCGCGCAAGCCATGCAGCCCGTGCAAGTCTTCTCTATTATAGTAAACGTTATCAGGGGCTTACATACTGCCGCAGGACAGCGTTTTTCATCGATATGGGCAGCGTACTCCTCTCTGAAATTTCTCAGCGTACTGAGGACTGGATTTGGGGCAGTCTGCCCAAGTCCACAGAGGCTCGCGGCACGAATGTCCTCGGAGAGTTCTTCGAGCAGCTCTAAGTCACCCTTTCTGCCCTTGCCGTTGGTAATCCTGTCAAGTATCTCATAAAGCCGCTTCGTTCCAATCCTGCACGGCGTACACTTCCCGCATGACTCGGACTGGGTAAACTCGAGGAAGAACTTAGCGATATTTACCATGCAGTTGTCCTCATCGAGGACGATCATACCACCGGAGCCTACAATAGAGCCGGCCTTTGCGATGCTCTCGTAGTCAACAGGGGTGTCAAGCATCGCCGTCGTAAGACAGCCGCCCGAAGGCCCACCTGTCTGAACCGCCTTAAATGCCTTGCCGTTTGGAATGCCGCCGCCTATGTCGTAGATTATCTCGCGCAGGGTTATCCCCATAGGGATTTCTATCAATCCGCCGCGGTTAATCTTCCCCGCCAGCGCAAAGACCTTCGTGCCTTTGCTTTTTTCGGTACCAAACGACGAGAACCAATCGGCGCCTCTTACTATTATTCGCGGCACGTTGGCAAGTGTTTCCACGTTATTGATTACCGTGGGCTTGCCCCAGAGACCCTTATTGGCAGGAAACGGCGGTTTTGCCCGCGGCATCCCCCTAAGACCCTCAATCGAGGCGATGAGCGCGGTTTCCTCTCCGCAGACAAACGCCCCGGCACCTTCCTTTATTTTAATGTTGAATTTGAATCCGGAATTTAACACGCTATCGCCAAGGAAACCCCTCTCATGCGCCGCCGCAATGGCCACTTTCAGATTGCTTATCGCCAGCGGGTACTCTGCACGGCAATACACATAGCCATAGCTGGCACCTATGCTGAAACCGGCAATGAGCATCCCCTCGATTATCGCGTGCGGGTCGCCCTCGAGGACGCTTCTGTCCATAAATGCCCCAGGGTCACCCTCGTCTGCGTTACAGATGATGTATTTTATATCGGATTGTGCCTTATTGCAAAACTCCCACTTAAGTCCGGTGGGGAACCCTGCACCGCCTCTTCCTCTCAGACCAGAGGCCTTAATTATCTCTATAGCCGCCTTGGGGTCGCCCGCACCAATCACCTTTTTCACAGCCTCATAACCGCCGTGGCTTATGTAATCGTCTATCGATAGCGGGTCTATGAATCCACAGTTTGACAGCACCACCCGCTCCTGCTTATTCATGTACGGGAGTTGCTCAAATACCGGGATATCGTCATATACCTTTCCATAAGACGGCATCTGCGCTATGGTATATTTTATTACCGGCACATTTATAGCTGCGTGTGAGTCGATTATTTCCTCTATGGCCGCAATCGTTACATTACCATATGTTACGCGCGCAAACCCGTCAACCACTACGTCAACAAGTACCTCGCTGTGGCACATACCTATGCACGAGGTCGAGGACAACTTAACGTCCAGCCCTTTTGCTCTGGCATAGTCAGCGGCATGGGCATAGATTTCTGAGGCGCCGGCCGTTATGCCGCATGTCCCCATTCCTACGATTATCTCTGTCTTAGCCTTTTCCATTGCCTTCACCACCCATATATTTCTCTAACGTCTTTTTTGCCTTCTGCGGCGTCATCTTGCCATATACGTCTTTGCCGACTATGAATATCGGCGCCCTCGCGCACGCCCCGACACACGCCACATGCTCTACGGTAAAATTCCCGTCAGGGGTAGTTTCCCCAACGCCGCAATGCAGCATTGTCCGAATATCGTCGCTTATCTTTTCCGAACCTTTGACGTGGCAGGCTGTGCCGCGGCAAATCTTCACTATATTCTTACCGGGCTTTACAAGATGGAATTGGCCGTAGAACGTAGCAACTCCGTAAAACCGCGAGGCAGATAATCCCGTCCGCTCAGAAACCCACGCTACGGCCTCCTCGGGGATATAGCCATACCTTACCTCCATATCCTGCAATATCGAAACTATACTGCCCTCGCTTTGATAATATTTAGCGAGTATGTCGTCTAATCCTTCCAATTGGCCTTCCATTGAAACACCGCCTTGCAACATCGGGATACCCTCCTCCTGCTTTGCATTTTGCCTTTATTGTAATGCCAGCTGCTCAAGGCTGTAAGGGTAACATGAATTTATTACAATGGTCAATAGATTCCGGAAAATTCCTCAAAAAATTGTTATGCCAAAGTAAAAATTGCCTTTTACCATGACTGCCTGCGCATAATCAACCAATTTTGACGCCAATTTTGAGTTGACGTAATTTTTGATATGTATTGACAGCCGGCGATATTTAATGATACTCTGTTGGTAAATCAAATATTTACAAAATGGGAGTGCATGGGGTTCTGGTGTCCCTCCCGGACTTCAAATCCGGTGTTTCCTGCCAAAAGCGGGAAGGGTGGGTTCGATTCCCACACGCTCCCGCCATAGTATCACTGACAAGTCAGAATGTCTATGCAAGCGCTGCACGCTTTATTTTATATTGACAATACCGGAATATTTGATATATTCTAGCCGTGAAGCGCAGATTATATATTTATAACGAGGTGCTCAATTATGAGTGGTGGACTGAGAAGGAAAGTCGTCTCATTTGCTGTAATATTAGTAGCTGTTTTTTGCATCGGCTCTTACGCCTCCGCGGCTGCTTCTGTATCTGCGGGTGGTTATCACAGCATGGGCATAAAAAGTAATGGCACTCTCTGGGCTTGGGGTCATAATGGTTATGGCCAATTAGGAGATAATTTTACGTTGTACTATTCCCTGTTTCCAGAACAGATAGGGACTTCTGCATGGTCAACCATAGAGGCAGGTTTTTATCACACATTAGGGATTAAAAGTGACGGCACTCTTTGGGCCTGGGGTTATAATGGTTATGGCGAATTAGGAGATAATTTAACATCGTTATATGTTTACTCGCCAGAACAGATAGGGACTTCTAAATGGTCAGCCGTATCCTGCGGCATGTATCACACCGTGGGCATAAAAAGCGACGGCACTCTCTGGGCCTGGGGTTATAATGGTTATGGCCAATTAGGAGACGGTACATATATCTCCCGCTATTGGCCGGTTCAGATAGGTAGTTCTACAAATTGGGTCTCAGTATCCGCAGGTTATTATCACAGCATGGGCATAAAAAGCGACGGCACTCTTTGGGCATGGGGTTATAATGGTTATGGCCAATTAGGAGACAATTATACTGCCTCCTATGTCTTGTCACCGGAACAGATAGGGAGTTCCTCATGGTCAAGCGTATCTGCGGGCGGCGATCACACCGTAGGAATAAAAAGCGACGGCACTCTTTGGGCATGGGGTTATAATGGTTATGGCCAATTAGGAGACAATTTAACATCGTTATATGTTTACTCACCGGAACAGATAGGTAGTTTCACGTGGGTCACCGTATCTGCGGGCGACTATCACACATTAGGAATAAAAAGCGACGGCACTCTCTGGGCCTGGGGTTATAATGGCAACGGCCAATTAGGAGACAATTTAACATTCTACGAGGCCTTTTTACCAGAGCAGATAGGGACATCCAAATGGTCAAGCGTATCTGCGGGCAGCTATCATTCACTAGGGATACAACAAGACGGCACTCTCTGGGCCTGGGGTTATAATGGTTATGGTCAATTAGGAAATGGTACATTTTATGATCAGCACATACCTCTTCAGGTAGCAGTCTTTATAGCTGGGGGTACAACTGTTACATCGTCCCTGAATCCCTCAACCTACGGCGCTGCCGTAACCTTCACCGCAACAGTTACCGGCGCTTCACCCACAGGCTCTGTTACCTTTATGGACGGCACTACGACTCTGTCCACCGTTACACTCACTTCAGGCAATTCAGGCGCGCAGGCCACCTATACAACCTCGACACTCTCTGCAGGTACACATTCAATAACTGCCGCATATAGCGGGGACGCGGTAAATCCGGCTTCTACATCGGCGCCGCTTGTGCAGACCGTAACAAATAACGGTACGCAGAAAGTCTCCGTTACAATCTCAGGCAGTGGTTCGGTACTGATTTATGACGACAGCTTTAATATTCAAACAACTCTGGGGCAAACCGGCGCTGTTACCGTGCCATATGGTTCTACGAGATTGTTCTACTTCTCGCCGGGCACTGGCAGTGTGCTGACGCAGCTTTCGGTCAACGGAAGAGCAATGACGCCAGTCAGCGTTATCAGGGCAGTAACTACTCAGGATTACGCTATCAGCGCTGTTTATTCTCCATAAATTATTACCGGCAGGGGGTTTAGGGCAATCTTGTGCTTTGACAAAGCAAGTACGCCTGTTTTTTAATAAGTTGAGTTGCGTCAGATTTTAAAAGTAAACCAAACATGGGCACTCTAAGGAGCACTTGCATGAAATGGTTCATGAAATGACAATCAGATCGAAGCAAAAAAATATGCTTCTGCATAGTGAAATGTTGATGAACATGCCGGAAGGGGTAATACTTATAAAAGCCGATGACGACAGCATTATCTACACCAACCCGAGCTTTAACAGGATGTTCGGATATGAATCTGGTGAGCTGCAGGGCAAACACATCTCCATCGTTAATGCACCAACCGATGTATCGCCCGAAGATATGGCTGAGCAAATACAATCGCAAATTAAACAATCCGGTACCTGGCGAGGAGAAATCTTACATGTCAGAAAAGACGGCACTCAGTTTTGGTGTGAGGCCGTCGTATCCGCATTCTCACACAACACTGTGTGGATTTCAATTCATACTGACATTACCGAACGTAAACAACTCCTCAGTGATTTGAGTCTTCACAGTGAAATTATGAGAAATATGTCCGAGGGAGTTGTCCTTGTAAGCATTCTCACTGGAAGCATCGTGTACTGTAACCCAAAATTTGAACAAATATTTGGTTACTCCGACGGTGAGTTGCTTGGTAAGGATATAGTTATCGTTCATGCGCCTACGGAAAAAACACCAGAGGAAGAGGCAGATCAAATACGAGAGTCTTTAAAAAAATATAAATCATGGCAGGGTGAGTTTTATGCTATTAAAAAGAATGGTACATGTTTTTGGAGTTATGTAACCCTTTCGACTTTTAGTCATGCAAAGTATGGTAATGTGTGGTTAGGGGTACACACAGACGTAACCGAAAGTAAAAGGGCGGAGGAAAGATTTAGAGGATTTTTCGACTTCTCGAAAGGTTTGTTAGGTATAGCCAGTCTGGACGGATATTTTATATTAACTAATCCATCGATGTGCCATACACTTGGATATACGGATGAGGAGCTAAAGTCAAAACCGTTTTACGAATTTGCGCATCCCGATGACTTGGGAAAAACAATAACTGTATATGAAAAAGTTATACATGGGGCTACGGTCATAGATTTTGAACACAGATTTAGATGTAAGAACGGTACATATAGAAATATTGTGTGGACTGTAGTACCGAATCTACGAGAAAATATAGTCTATACAACGGCTTATGATATTACAGAGTTAAAGAAAACAGGTCGGAAATTAAGAGAATCAAATATCTCATTAAATGAAACCATTGAAAAGATGGGAACCCTTTACAAACAACAAGAATTTATATCCATGCTTGGGATTAGAGCGCTGAAAGGCGCAGAGTTACAAACTCTTATGGATCGCGCGGCACTTGAAGTTTCCGAGGCGCTCGATGTGGGATATTCCAGAGTGCTGCAGTTGCTCCCCGATAGTGATAAACTATTAATGGTTGCCGGCGTTGGCTGGAAAGAGGGACTTGTCGGCACATCGACAGTGAGCCGCGATATTAACTCTCAGTCATGGTTTCTTTTGAGAAGCAATGAACCGCTCATTATCACCGACCTGCCCTCTGAAACACGTTTCGACATTCAGCCCCTGCTTTTAGAGCATGGCATTATAAGCAGTATATGTGTTCTTATTTACTATCATAATAAGCCATGGGGAATTTTGGGCGCTTTTTGCGATAAACATCGGGATTTTACAGAAAACGATATACACTTTTGTCAGTCTGTAGCAAATATCCTGTCTTATGCAATTACACGGAAAGAAGAGGAGCAAATAATAAGGCGTAATCTGGATGAAAAATCAATCCTTTTGAAGGAAATCCACCACAGAGTAAAAAATAACCTGCAAATAATCTCAGCCATGGTAATGATGCAATCCGAACAAATCAGTGATAAAGCAGCACGTGATGCTTTTGAAGATACTGTTAATCGTATAAAGGCAATGGCGTTAGTTCACGAGGAAATATACGGAACCGATGTCTTATCCCAAATTGATTTCCATGACTACACAGAACATTTAATTGCCGGATTTATGACTTTTCATAACAATGGCTTCAAGCTGCATTATAAAATTAATATCGATAATGTGCATCTTGCTATCGATACGGCATTGCCATGCGCTTTAATTCTGAATGAATTACTGTCCAATGCGTTTAAGTATGCGTTTATTGGAAAGACTGAGGGAGAGATTGTAGTTAGTTTATTTAAAGAAGACGATTCTTTCATACTTGAGGTGAAAGATAACGGAGCAGGATTTCCAGCGGATTTTGATACAAGACAGACAAAATCACTAGGAATGGTGATAATACGCTCGCTCACAAAACAAATACTCGGAACTGTCAAGTTTAAAAACGAAGGTGGAGCCTGCTCAAGAGTGAAATTTAAAGGAAAATAACTTACAAAAGGACTATATAATGTCAAACGTTAAAGATGATTTGGTATTAAAGGTGCATGGTGGTCCAACCGTTCTGATTGTGGAGGACGAGGAAATAATAGCAATAGAATTAGAGCATAAACTTGAAAAGCTGGGCTATACTGTGCTTTTGCATGTGGGTTCGGTAGAGGAGGCAAAGAAAGCGGCAGAAGAGTTAATGCCGGATATCGTTCTTATGGATATATCACTGGCTGGTGAAGAAGATGGGACGGATGCAGCTCAATATATCTTTAAAACCTTTAACATTCCTGTGATATTTACAACTGCGCATACCGATATACAAACGATGCAAAAGGCAAAATTAACAGAACCATTTGGATATATTATAAAACCCTATAGCCAGCGGGATTTAATTGTTTCTATTAGTCTGGCGCTCTACAGGCATAAGGTGGAAACAAAGCTGAGAACAATAATAGCTATTCAAAAGATCTGGTTTAAATCTATACCCATTGAGGACAAGTTGGAGCAATCGCTCCAAGAGATACTGGCAACCCCGCGGCTTACCTTCACGACAAACGTAGGGCGCATATTCTTGCTCGATGACACTAAAAAAATTCTTATATGTTACGCCTCGTCAGGGTGTTCCGGCTGCGGCTGTGAGAAAGTGGAGACAGGTAAATGTTTTTGCGGCTTGGCAGCATCTACACAAGAGACGGTATTTGCAAGTAGCAGGGACGAACGCCACGTGTTTGTGCGTGATAGTTTTCTACATGGGCACTATTGCATCCCAATACAAACAGCTAATCGGCTTTTTGGCGTACTTAGTTTAATTCTTCACGAAGAGGTCAGGAGGGACCCTGCCGATGAGAGGATTTTAACCGACTATGCCGATGTTATTGCATATATAATGGAGGAGAGCCGCTTATAGCAGCCATGTTGAAAACAAATCATCAAATCATCAACGGCGACAGCAGGCAGATGACGCTTATTGCTGAGCAGTCAGTTCATCTGGTCATTACGTCTCCGCCCTATTGGCAGCTGAAAGATTATGGCTCAACCGATCAAATCGGTTTCCATAGCAGCTATGAAAGTTATATCAACCACTTAAATCTTGTATGGACTGAGTGTTTTAGGGTGCTTCATCGGGGCTGCCGGCTCTGCATTAATATCGGAGACCAGTTTGCCCGTTCGGTTTATTACGGACGCTATAAGGTTATTCCTATCAGGACAGAGATAATCAAATTTTGCGAAACCATAGGCCTTGACTATATGGGCGCTGTGATTTGGCAGAAAGTTACCACTTGTAACACGACGGGCGGTGGTTCAGTCATGGGCAGCTTCCCATACCCCCGAAACGGGATTCTAAAACTCGATTATGAGTTTATCCTGATTTTTAAAAAACATGGAACTGCGCCTGCGCCGTCTGAACAATGTAAGGAACTTTCACAGATGACAAAAGACGAATGGAATACTTATTTCGCCGGGCACTGGCACTTTGCCGGTTCAAAGCAGAACGAACATATTGCCGTGTTTCCAGAGGAACTGCCGGCGCGTCTCATTAAAATGTTCTCATTTGCTGGCGAGACGGTCTTAGATCCATTTTTAGGCAGCGGCACAACCGCGCTGGCCGCCCGCAATGTTGACCGCAATTCAATAGGCTATGAAATCAATCCCGGCTATATTCAGGTAATTAGGGATAAGCTGAATGTTAATCAGTGTGACCTTTCAGGTACAGAGTATATTTTCAGGGAGGATATTGCTAGAACTGATTTTAATGAGAAAATTGAACGGCTGCCATATATATTTAAAGACCCTCATAAACTTGACAACAAGGTTGACATAAAAAAACGCCGGTTTGGTTCGAAAATCGATAAAGATAGTAGTGAAAGAGAGGAATACTATACAGTTAAAGAAGTAATCAGTCCTGAGCTGATAGGGCTGAACAACGGCATGGTTGTCCGCCTTATCGGAGTAAAGGCAAATGAGGCCGATAACGGGCGGGCGATAAAATATTTGATTGAAAAAACAAAGGGTCAAAGGGTATTTATGAAATTCGACACTCAGAAATATGATGACGGCAATAATCTGCTTTGCTATCTTTATCTTAGTAATAAGACTTTTATAAATGCCCACATACTCAAAGAAGGTTTGGCCGGGGCAGATCTGTCGTACAATTTTAAATACAGAGACAAATTTAAAAAAATAGGCGCACATAATGCTTAAAGAGTGGTATTATTTGTGAGAAGGCATTAACGATGACGAGTATAAGACAACTTTTAACGATAACTGCCCTGATTGTGCTGGCTGCTGCGCAGACGGTGTATGGCGAGGGCGGGTTGAAGGAGGCGTCATTTGTCCCCCTGTGGCTTCCCCAGGCGCAGTTTGCCGGTTATTATGCGGCACTCGACAAGGGTATATATAAAAAGCATGGCATAGATTTGAAGATTATTACAGGCGGCCCCGAAAATCCGCCAGCTGAGCTGCTTAAAAATGGCAATGTGAACTTTGCCTCGATGTGGCTTTCAACTGCTGTTAATTCACGTGCCCGTGGGCAAAAGCTGGTCAATATCGCCCAAATCGTAAGGCGCACCTCGCAGATGCTGATTGCCAGAAAAGACAGCTGCATCGCCACTCCAAATGACCTGAACGGCAAAAAGGTGAGTGTGTGGGGTGGGGAATATTCTATTCAGGCCATGGCCTTCTTTAAAAAATATAATCTGAAAGTACAACTAATAAATCAGGCCCAGACTGTAAACCTGTTCATGCGCGGAGCGGTTACCGCGACCTCCGCCATGTTGTATAACGAATATCATATGATATTAAACTCAGGGCTTGACCCGGAGGAGCTTACGACGTTTTTTTTATATGATCACGGCGTGAATTTCCCCGAGGACGGCCTGTATGTATCTGAGGAGAAGTTCGCGGCTGACCCTGAACTCTGCTGCGCCTTCGCGCGGGCGTCTATCGAGGGTTGGCTCTATGCCTTTGCCCATCCCGATGAGGCCGTCGATATTGTGATGAAATATATGAAGAAGGCACATGTCCCGTCAAATAAGGCCCATCAGAAGTGGATGCTCTCTAAAATGAGAGATTTGATAATCCCTGACAATGATACTGCCCAAATCGGCATATTGCGGCAAGATGACTATGAACGCACCGCGGCTGAACTCAAGGCGGGCGGACTGACAGAAACAATTCCGGAATTCGTTTCGTTCTATAAGAACTGTGTTAAAAAATAGAGGCATAACCTTTAAGCTCATCTTTCTGCTCCTTACGGGCAGCACGTTGATATTTGCCCTAATCTTTAAATATGACTACGAACTGACAAAGCAGATAATTTTAAGAAACGCCGAAGACAGTGCCGAACACATTGCCAAAATAGCCGTAAACAAAATAGAGGGCGTGCTGAATATTGTTGAGCGAATCAATCACAATACTGTCTATTTTATGGAAGGCGCACCACAAACAAAGGAAGGCATAAAGAGGAGACTGCATCAGGTAGTGGAAAATAATCGTGAGATATACGGCGCGACCATCGCCTTCGAGCCTCATACGTTTGATAAAGACCTGAAATATTTTGGCTCTTATTATTTCAGAAGTGACGGCGCATTGAAGTTTATGAATTTTGGCAGTGAAAAAGACAACTATTTTAACCAGGATTGGTATCAAGTCCCGATAGAACTCAGGCAGCCCGTTTGGAGTGAACCATATTTTGACCCCGACGCCCAAATTATCGAGTCAACGTACAGCGCACCGTTCAGAGACAACGCCACTGGACAGAACTATATCGGCATCATGGCAACCGATGTGGACTTAAACTGGCTTCACGAGACGGTTGCCTCCGTGAAGATGTACAAAACCGGATACGCCTTTCTCATCTCAAAAAATGGCACCATAGTCACGCACCCCGATAAAGAATTAATAATGAACGAAAGTATATTCAGTATTGCCGAAACCAGGGCGGACAAGAAACTGCGCGAAATAGGCAAGGCCATGATAAGAGGCGAGATGGGGTTTAAGCCTATCGACGGGTTCGGTACCGGCAAAAAATCACAAAAGTTGTGGTTGTTTTATATGCCGCTGAAATCTGAGGGCTGGACGCTTGGACTAATCGTACCGGACGAAGAGCTGCTTTCCGGCATCACGGTGCTTCATAATAAGATAATCGCGCTTGTCTTTGCCGGAATGCTTCTTCTTACCATTTTTATCGCATCTATTTCGGTTTCGATAACCCGCCCGCTGAGAAGGCTTGCCGCCGCCACAAAGGACATCGCAAGGGGCAACCTTGACGATTGCAAGATGACAAAAGCAGAGACTAAAGACGAAATCGGAGACCTTACAAACTCGTTTATCTACATGAAGACGGCCCTCAGGGAATATATCAGGGATTTGACCGAGGCCACCAGGGCAAGGGAACAGATAGAAAGCGAACTGAAAATTGCCCACGACATTCAGATGAGTTTCCTGCAAAAACTATTTCCGCCGTTTCCCGACAGACCGGAGATTGACTTATTCGCCACAATCACGCCCGCGAAAGAGGTAGGAGGGGATTTTTATGACTTCTTTCTTATAGACGACACACACCTGTGTTTTATCATAGCTGACGTCTCAGGCAAAGGAGTCCCCGCGTCACTGTTTATGGCGATGACCATGACTTTACTAAGGGCACAAACTACCGCCGGATTATCTCCCGACGAAATCCTCTTTAACGTTAATGCAAAGCTGGTAAAAGAAAACAATGTCAACATGTTTGTGACAATATTTTACGGCATCTTAGATATCGTCACCGGCAATGTCGAGTTTGCCAACGGTGGGCATAATCCCCCGGTATTATACAAAAAAAACACGGCAGAGCTTATCCCTTTGCAGTGCGGCGGCATTGTCGTAGGGGTTGTCGAGGAAGATATCAAGTTTGACAAAGATATGGTTACGATGCAAAGCGGCGACTTTATCCTCATGTACACGGATGGAGTTACTGAGGCCATTAACGAAAAGGAGGAGGAGTTCGGCGAGGAAAGGCTCAATCGCCTGATATCCGAAAACTGCGATAAATCAATAGAATCCATAATCCGGCTGATAAACGATGAAGTAAGGCAATTCTCCGCCGGGCAGCCGCAGTTTGACGACATTACGTTGATGGTATTAAAATATGAAGGGACTGACAATACTGGCAATAAGGAGGAACAATGAGCATATCCATAAGGCAGCAAAGCAGTGAAATCGCGGTAGTCATAATCAACGGGCGTGTCGATACGGCCATCGCCCCTGAAGTTGAGAAAGAGATAAATGGCGTTATCGCAGGTGGTAAGAATAAGATAGTCGTTGATTTATCTGGCATGGAATACATAAGCAGCGGAGGGCTGAGGGTGTTTCTTGGGTCGGCGAAGGCTTTAAAGGCTAAGGGCGGCGATTTGTGCTTGTGCGGCCTGACGGCCAATGTGCTGAAGATATTTAAACTGGCCGGATTTACAAAGGTATTCAATATCTGCGAAACCGAAACCCAGGCATTGCAGAGCTTTTCGTAAGACAGCCCGGCAGCTCATAATATTTTATACAGCCTGTATGTTCTTAGATAAAATCAGAGACACTGTTGCGAAATACGCAATGCTCAGGGAAGGCGACACGGTTGTTGCCGGGCTTTCGGGAGGGGCGGACTCCGTTGCGCTGCTTCATGCCTTGAAGACACTTGGGCTTGGTCTGAACCTCCACGCAGTCTATATTGACCATGGACTCAGGCCATTTGAGACGCCCGCCGAAATTGAGTTTTGTGCGAATTTATGTAAAGCCATCGGGGTTTCCTTTTGCTCTGAACAGATTTCCCTTCCCCCGAAAAAAATCGCAAACGCGCAGGATACTTTAAGAAAACTCAGATACGAAATTCTTGAAAAAATCGCATATGAATGTAAGGCTGCAAGGATTGCCCTCGGCCACAATAAGGACGACCAGGCCGAGACCGTTGTCTTGAATTTCTTACGGGGAAGCGCCCTGTCGGGTCTTGGGGGAATCCCCCCGTGCAGGGGAAATATTATAAGGCCGCTTATTGAGACAACAAGAGAGGATATAGAAAAATACCTCGAGGAAATCGGCCAGGAATTCGTTACCGACCCATCTAATCTGACACAGAAATATACACGCAACAAGGTACGCCTGTCGCTCCTGCCTGTTCTTAAAACGTACAATCCAAACATTGTCGATACCTTATCGAGAAACGCCGGTATTATAAGGGATGAAAATCTTTATATGGAGAGGCTGACAATAAAAAAGACGATGACCATTATTAGCCGCAAGTCGCAGCAGCGAATAGAATTGTTCCTGACGCCGCTTCAAACCATTGAAAAGGCCATCCTGAGAAGGGTATTAAAGACCGCCCTGAGTTCGGTTGAGACACTGAAAGGTATTGGGGCAGGGCATATCGACGATATTATTACGTTGATAAATAATGCCTCAGCCGGTGCCTCGATAATTTTACCAAAGGGGATAAGGGCAATAAAGGGCTATTCCATTTTGACCATAACGACAGAGGAAAAGCCTGAGCGAATTAGTAATACATATTCCCTAAGCATACCCGGCGAACTGATTATCAAAGAAGCAGGAGTTGTGATAAGGGCAGCGCTGACTGACATTGCTCAGGATGCGGCAACTAAACTCAGTGTAGTAGTCGATGGCGATAGGCTGCCGCTAAATACACTTACCGTGAGGGCGCGTTTGAATGGGGATTTCTTTTATCCTCTGGGATTTGGCAGGAGAAAGAAGGTTCAGGATTTCTTTGTCGATGAGAAGGTGCCAAAGGATAATCGGGACAGAGTGCCGCTGGTCTTTTCTGGCGATGATTTAGTATGGATAGCCGGCATGAGAGGCGACGAGAGGTTTAAACCAACTGCCGAAACGAAGCAATTCGTTAAACTTGAGTTATTACAGATGAAGATGTAGGCTGCGATATTGTCATTGGCTGATAACCTGCTGCAGCGCCCAAATTACGCGTTCATGTGTCCAGCCAATCTCCTCCGCGCGTTTGACTATATTTTCATAGACAAGCCGTTCGTGCGCGTTGAGGAACGCCCCCCCTCCGTTAATTATTTTACTTAGAATGGCATGGTCTGTCTGTTGCAGCATATCAAATATCTCATCGGAACTCATATATATAATCACCTTCTATCGTTAATATAGTTAAGTGATTATACATATTTTTGCAGATTGCGGCAACCGCAGCACCGGTGGCAATCAAAAATATCTCTTTTTGAAATACAGCGCCACCGTAACCATGCCCACCATTACCGGAACCTCTACCAGAGGCCCGATGACCGCCGCAAATGCCTCCGATGAGTTTATCCCAAAGACTGCCACCGCCACAGCTATTGCCAGCTCAAAATTATTGCTTGCCGCCGTGAACGACAAAGACGCGGTTTTGTCGTACGGGATCTTATATTTAATTCCCATGTAGAAAGATATGAAGAACATTACGAGGAAGTATATCAGAAGCGGCAGCGCTATGCGCATTACATCTGAGGGGAGCGTTATTATCTTGTCCCCTTTTAGTGAGAACATCAGGCCGATTGTCAGAAGCAGGAAAATCAGCGTCAATGGGCTTATTGCCGGGATGAACTTCTCACTATACCAGGCCGCGCCTTTTAATCTGAGGAATATATATCTGGTAGCAAAACCGGCAAGGAAGGGTATTCCTAAATAAATCAATACGCTCTTAGCAATTTGCGCTATCGAGATGTCAACGACAGCGCCCTTCAACCCAAACCACTCTGGTAATACCGTAATAAATATCCATGCATAAAGCGAATAGAAAACTATCTGAAATATCGAATTAAACGCCGTAAGCCCCGCGGCATACTCAGGGTCGCCCTCGGCTAAATCGTTCCAGACGATTACCATCGCGATACACCTGGCAAGTCCAATCATTATAAGGCCGACCATGTAATGAGGGAGGTCTCTTAATAAGACAATCGCGAGGAAAAACATCAGCGTTGGCCCAATCACCCAGTTTTGTACGAGTGATAAAACGAGCACACGCCTGTTTTTAAACACAAGCCCCAGCTCCTCGTATTTGACCTTTGCCAGAGGCGGGTACATCATTAAAATCAATCCTACCGCAATAGGTATAGATGTTGTGCCGACCTGCATCCCTGCCGCCATCTCTTTAACCAACGGCAAGAAGTACCCCGTCCCAACCCCGGCGACCATTGCCAGGAATATCCACAGTGTTAAGTATCTGTCCAGTGCTGAAAGTTGTTTTCTCATGAACACGCCCTCGATTTACATGAATTTTTGAGACGACTGCTGTCATCGTCGTTTGAATATTTCTCACAGATAGAAATAACAAGAAATCTGCTGAACAAATCACCCTCAGCAAGGCTGTAATGCACCCACTTACCGTCTTTTCTGTCGCTGATAAGCCCGGCCTCTTTCAGGATGGAGAGATGGAAGGAGACATTTGGCTGGCTCATATCGAGTGCTGCCGTAATATCGCAGACACAGCGCTCCCCAGCCCCAAGCAGCTTGATTATCCTTAGACGCGTTTCGTCAGAAAGTGCGCTGAATAGTTTTACCATCTGCTATGCCGGCCGCCGGAGCCACTGCTCTATCTTAGACTGTATATCATCTCTGACCTCTCTAGTCTTACGAAGTTTCTCTTCAAATGTGCCGGTAAAACCTGACGGGTCGTCAAAGCTCCAGTGGAGCCTCTTGCCGCCGCCGGGGACAACCGGACAGCGCTCGGCGCTTGCCCCGTCGCAGACCGTTATCACGTAATCGAATGTGGCGCCGGAGCTGATGAGGCTCTCAACGCTTTGGGTCTGTTTAGTTGAAATATCGATGCCGAGTTCCCGCAGCGCCTCAACGGCAATGGGATTTAGAACGCCCGGCTCAAGCCCTGCGCTTTCGGCGATGAAGCGTCTCCCGCCAAGTTTATTTAACAACGCCTCCGCCATCTGGCTTCGCGCGCTGTTATGGATACAAACGAACAGAACTTTTTCCATGCCAACCTCCTCTTATATAAGTATATATTGATATGATACAGTATGCAGGGCGGTTATTGCAAGACTACATATAAGATATTTTATATGTTAGGTGTGTCAACAGCATCATATAGTTGAGGTCAATTTAATATGACTGCCGCTCTGTCTTGTTATCTCTGAGCTATGATGTCAATAGTGGACACTAAATCATTCATGCCGCAGTTCTTTTTTCATAGAGTTGTTTTTCATAAGCGGCTGGAGATAGGTATCCGAGCCGTGCCTGAGTTCTCTGATGGTTATAGAAAACCTCTATGTATTCGGTGATGTCGTTGATAGCTTCTTGTCTGCTCCTGTAATGGCGATGATAAACGAGTTCATTCTTAAGCGTTCCCCAGAAACTTTCCATCGGCGCATTGTCATGGCAATTACCCTTTCTGCTCATAGACGCCACTATGCCTGACTGCTCAAGCGACCTTCTGTATTCATGTGCGCAGTACTGACTTCCACGGTCAGAATGATGGATAAGCCCCTTACCAGGGCGTCTGGATGCCACTGCCTTAAACAATGACCGGCTGACAAGCTCCTTTTTCATGCGATCCGACATGGCATATCCTACAATCCTTCCGCTGCATATATCCTTATGCCCCGCAAGGTACAACCACCCCTCATCTGTCGGTATATAGGTTATATCTGAGAGCCATACCTGATTTAGCGCAGTTGCCTCAAAACGCTGATTAAGAAGATTATCCGCTACGGGCAGTTTATGCTTGGAATCTGTCGTGGCTTTAAATCTCCTCTTCTGTTTACATTTTATGCCAAGTTTCTTACGAATACGCCTGATTCGGCAGACCCCAACGTTCACTCCATTATTCGACAGCTTCTCTTTAAGGCGCTCAGTTCCGTATGTCCCCCTTGTCTGCTTGTGCGCTGCCAGTATATATATCTCCAGTCGAGTCTCCTCTTTTTCGCGCATCGATGGTTCCCTCTCAAGCCGGGCGTAATATCCGCTGGCTGATACTTTCAATACCCGCCTAAGAAATGGCACTGATAACCGCCTGCCAACCTCCGGTATTGATAATCCACCTTCTATCAATAACTTTACCGCCTCTTCTCTAAACTCCTTCGTGTACTTCCCGTTCGGGATCCTTTCCATTGAACACCTCCATTGAGTTTCTTATTTTACTCTTTTTTGGTGTCCACTTTTTCCATCTTACCTCAACATTTGCCAACGGCACATTTGTAAGGCAAAAGATTGTTAACGATAAAATTACAATAGAAGCTATCTTTTTTTAGTTTTCCACTATTCATAAGTGCCTTCCCCTATGTAGTTAGGGTTGCATTACAACGCAACAAATATGAAAAAGAAAACTTTATATATGCAATTTTTGACAAAATTATGACACTTATACTAAGTTGCAACCATATGAGTAATAATTATCCTGTTAATAAAATCATCCCGAGCCTGCCTAAGCTTGTCGAAACTAATATAATTATTGCAATATCCTGTACTTGCTGAGCACCTCTGCTATCTGGCCACATGTCATAGCACCCTCGGCACACGTGCCGCTTACGCAGCTTGGGCCGGCTATAGAGAAGATCGTCGGAGATACTTTTTGCACAAGCGTGAGCATCTCGTCCGCCACGGCGTGGATTTCCCACTGCGCGCGATTGCAGCAGCGCTGCCTGAAAAAATGCAGCAGTTCGCGGGCATTCATCGTTACGATTATCTTGGTCTCACAGGCGTTTGGAAGCACAAACCTTGCGTCCTGATTGCCGGCCTCACCTTCGTATCCAAGCTCGTTCAGTCTTTTCGATATGAGGGCATAGGCTGAGTGCGCCTCTTTCATAAAGTCATCGAAGATTTTTTTGAGCGCCTTGTCTGAGCTTATGGACGGAGGTATTATGTAGTCCAATGTGCCGTCTTTGCCAGTCTGCCCCGTAAGCCCCACGTAGCGCTGAGACTGCTGGCTGTATGAGGCCAGTCTGTGGCGCACAAGCTGGTGTGAACACGCCCGCGATATGCCCTCGATTGCAAACGTAAACGAGGAGTGCTCAATTGGGCTTAAGTGCCCCATGTCCATTAGTTTTTGAATAAAACCCTTCTGGTCCTTTTTTGTTATCTTATTTTTCAGCCCTTCTATATCCGAAGGGCTGTAGCAGAGCTTGGCGGCCATTGCGATTAATTCCTCAGGCTCCGGCGTATGCCTTAACAGCATTACCTTTAGTTTTGTCTCACCCATTTCATTCTTCCTATTGAAAACTTTCTTTTGCGGAAGGGAAAATCCCTTTTTCCACTTCTTCTTTGTATTGTTTAAGGGCATTCAGGGTCTCGCCTTTCAGATTGGCATATTTCTTTACGAATTTTGGTACAAACCGCTCGAAAAGTCCCAGCACATCATGAAGCACGAGGATTTGTCCATCGCAGCCGGGACCGGCCCCTATGCCGATTGTGGCAATGGACACGGAGGCTGTTATCTGATTAGCCAACGCGCAGGGCACCGCCTCGAGGACTATGCTGAAGGCGCCCGCGTCCTCAAGTCTTTTTGCATCCTCGATTAAAATCCTGCCCGCTTCCTCTGTCTTGCCTTGTACCTTATAGCCACCCATCCTGTATATCGCCTGCGGGGTAAGCCCTATGTGCGCCATTACGGGTATCTCGGCGCGCACAATCGCCCTGACCTGAGGGACAATCTCGCTGCCGCCTTCTATCTTCACCGCCTGTGCTCCGGCTTCCTTTACAAATCGGGCAGCGTTTCTTACCGCGTCCTCAACCGAAACCTGATACGACATAAAAGGCATATCCCCTATTACCATAGATTTCTCTACCGCGCGCGACACAAGCCTCGTGTGATAGAGCATCTCATCCATTGTCACAGGCAGGGTGTTTTCAAGCCCCTGCACTACCATCGCAAGGGAATCCCCGACTAAAATGCCGTCAAGTCCGGCCTCATCGGCAATACGCCCAAACGTGTAGTCGTAGGCCGTTATAAGCGTGAGCTTCTGGCCCGTTTGTTTCTTATCCCTGAAGTGCTGTATCGTCGCCCGCGGCATCTTAATACCTATAACAGTCCCGCCCTGTGAAGTATTTCAGGGACCTTGTCCTCCATGCCGATGGCCATTATGTGAACGCCGTCGCAGATTTTCTCATCCTTGAGCTGCTTAATATGCCGCGCCGTAATGGTCATCCCCATGTCGAGGGCCTTTTCCTTGCCGGCTGCCTTGAGTTCGGCTATCAGCTCCGCCGGGACTTTTATACCGGGTACATTATTATTTAAAAAATTCGCCATGCCGACGCTCTTCAACACTACAAGACCGGCCATGACTTTAGTGTTTAACTTCTTGGCAAATGCCATAAATTCTCTAAACTTCTCTATGTCGTAGATGGCCTGCGTCTGGAAGAAATTCGCACCCGCCCGGACCTTTTTCTCGAATTTCATCAGCTGCGGCTCGAGGGGATTTGACTCCGGCGTTACAACCGCACCCTGGAAGAAACTCGTCGCGCCCTTCATTTCGTTTCCAGACATGTCCTTACCCTTGTTCAAAGAATCAACGACCTGAAGGAGCTGGACAGACTCGATGTCATAAACGGACTTCGCCCCCTTCTGGTCTCCGGCAGTCACATGGTCGCCGGTCATGCAGAGGACATTGTGAATGCCAAGCACCGAGGCGCCAAGCAGGTCTGACTGAAGCCCTATGCGGTTTCTGTCACGGCAGGTCATCTGAAGAATAGGCTCAAGCCCCTGTTCCATTGCAATTTTACACACGGCAAGCGAGCATATCCTCATCACCGCGGACTGGTTGTCCGTAACGTTTACGGCGTCTATTTTGCCTTTAAGAATGTGCATATCGTGTATCATCGTTGTTATATCGGTACCCTTAGGGGGTCCAACCTCGGCTGTAACGACAAATTTACCTGATTGAATGGCTTCTTTAAAACTCATATCGATGTCTCCTTTTTTTTGAATATTTCCTTATAGAAAGTATCCCGTATCCGGTTGTCGAGGCCTTTTTTAAGAAAATGCCTCGTGGTTGTCCTCCTATTTGCACTGGTTTCACTTTCAGCGCTATTATATCATATCCATCCGGTATTTTAAAATGACGCCTTTCTTTCCAGAAACGCCGCAGCAGCGGCCTCAATGAGTGCCGGAAAATCTGGCGCGATGTTCGGCGCTGGCCGTTCGTTGAGAGTTGATGGTTCGTTGGTATTGACACGGACATCATGGAAAGCGTACAATTAAGAATGGGAACAGTGAGACCGTCTAAGGCACATACAGAAGGGGAAGCGCACCGGTACGTGGAAAACACCAAAGGTCTGTTAAAAGACGCTGCCATTGAAGACAACATCTACCTCGACAAAAAACCAGTGCGTGAAGCATTCGGCACGGCCTATCTTGCCATACTCGAAGCCATTAACGAAGCCTTGATAAAGAAGGGTCTCACCCGTAAAGAATTGCCTAAGTCCGTTGACGGTTATATGGCGGCCATAAAAAAGTACCTGTCTGTAAACAATGGCAAACTCGTAAGGGAATTTGACAGCCTCTATGAAGCCCTGCATATAGCCGGATATTACAGGGGTTTGCTATATCAAGTGCCGTTAGTAAAAGAAGCCATGGGGGAAGCGGACACCTTTATCAAGAAGATTTTACCTTAACCAGCACTAGAAACCCTTGCAACATTAAACAGAAGAAGACTTTTTGTATATTGTTAAAAACATCTGATTGCCGTTTCTATATAAAAAACTTATGGACAATAGACGCAACATCCGAATAAATCTGACCCCTTGTTTCATCGTACCGCTATGTCACATGTCCATGTGAAAACCTGACACCCATCTGTTATGCACGAAGTGCCGGTAAGCGTGCACTATCAGTAAGTTGAAGGCAAATGGTTAATCTATCCAAAATTAGACAAATGAATCCTTGTTGTCCAGTTTCATGTTTCGTAGAAGGTGACTTTCAAAGTAAGAACCTGTTATAGTGAAACACACGATAATGAAAATAAGAAACCTTAACTTAAACTATGATCATCCGTTGCAAGTTGAAGAGGGTATTTTCTGGGTGGGCTACTATGATCAAACAACCGGTGTTCAATGCAATCCATATCTTTTAACCGATGGGGACGAGTCTGTATTAATAGATGGGGGAAGCAGGCTTGATTTCAGTATTGTAATGTCGAAGATATTTGAAACGGGGCTTGATCCTCGCCTGATTTCAACTCTTATCTACCACCACTATGACCCGGATCTTTGCGCTTCTTTGCCTCATCTTGAAGAGATTATTAACAACCCCAATCTTGTGGTTCTCTCACATAGCTACAACAACCAGTTTATACGATATTATTCGGGAAGGACTCCGTTAACGTGTGTGGAATCATTAGGTTTTTCATATACGCTCAAATCTGGCAGAAAATTAGTGTTTGCCAGAACGCCTTATTCTCATTCCGCTGGCAGTTTTGTCACATTAGATAAGAAAAGCGGGATTGTTTTTTCGAGCGATATATTTGGGAGTTATTCAAGAGACTGGCAGCTGTTTCATGAATTTGATGTCGAGTGCTCCACATGCAAAGATTCTATCGCTTGTGCCTATAATAAGCCAATTTGTCCTATGAGAGAAATAAAAAATTTCCATAGAACTCTCATGCCTTGCAGTAGTGCACTTACCTACGCTGTTGAGCTTATACACGGCCTTGAGCCTCAGATTATAGCTCCTCAGCACGGAAGTATTCTGTACAAAAAAGAGGATATACAGAGGGTTGTTAATGTTCTTTCTGGTCTGGATAATGTTGGTTTTGAAGGATATATAAAGAAGTCAAACAATGAATAATATTAATGAGGAAATAAAAGAAACCTTATCAACCAAAACCTTATCAACCAACCATTATGGGAAGTATAGTCATACCCTGCTTGAGGGGTTTGCAAGAGAATTTGACATTAGGCTCCACTCACGGGTTTTAAGTGACATGGTTGCCAAATATGTCACAATAAATGGAAAGCTCAATGAACTATTGAGAATAAATGATGAAATAGAAAAGGGAAGGATGGCCGACCTTCGAGCTGCTTCTAAGGTTCAAAATAGATTCTTAACCAATAGTGAAGAAACAGAAAAAGTTCTTATAAATGCTGGACTAAAAGCGGTGTTTTTCAATAGCCATGTTACTAACATTACAGGGGATTTCTTTTTTCCCAAAGCAATGACCAGTGGGGAAGCCGGACTTTTCGTAGCTGATACTTGTGGCCATGGGGTCTCGGCGGCGGTTGTGTCAATGCGGATTTTATCTATCATCGACCACTGTCCGGCGCCGAATCTTCATCCCTCTGAATTCCTATCGGTCATAAACAGGGACATTTATGGTTTGTTGACTCAAGAAATTAGTTTTGTGGCAGGAATATATTTTATTTTTCATCCAAATAAAATTATCTTCTCGAATGCCGGGCAGCCTACGCCGCTGTTGGTGCGAGGCGCAGAAGTACTAGAGCTGAAATCCTCCAGCTCTCCGATTGGCATGTACCCCAGGTTGGAAGCCAACGAGGTGACTTATGATTTTATAAGCGGCGATCGTTTGGTCATTCACTCGGACGGTCTGATTGAATCAATGAACGCCAAGGGCAACCCTTTCGGACCAGACAGGCTTATCGATTTTCTGAGAAATAATTCCTCTTTATCACTCAATGAGATGAAAAGTTCTCTTGTCTCTGAAATACAAAGATTTACGAACAAGTTTGATGATGATGTTACAATCATCATTATCGAGAAAGAATAACTTATGAGTAAATGCACGATTTTTAGTACCAGCGAAGAAATCGAGAGATTTATGGGTGATGTCTGTCCGGTAATTATGGATTTTACTTATGGCGATGAAATAGAAATCCGTAATATAGAAACCGCCTTACTCGAACTCTTAGAAAATGCTCTGGAGCACGGCAATAAAAGGGAGGCTCATCGTAAAATCACCATCGAATGGGAAATTAATCGAGAATCACTAACTTTTTCTATTGAAGATGAAGGAAGCAGTACACAACCTAAAATACAGGCAGAATGTCCCCCTCTTTCGTCTGCGCGTGGAAGAGGGCTTTGGTCAATTGTTGATATGGGATTTGCTCTGTCCTTTAGCGAACAAGTTAACAAAGTAACTATGGTTATCAAGAGTAAAAATTCGAAAGATATACATTCTGACATCGATGATCATAAGGGAAAAACTAATAGCATTAGTATGTGTAAACACTGGCGTAGATAGAATTATTTGACAAAACTTAAGGAGGAGAGATGAAAACAAAATTATCGTTTATTATTGTTTTTGAAGATGGCGGTATCGGTGAGCAAGATGAGGTGATTGATCTCATAAGTGAAATCGTTCAGGAATTCAAAACGATCAAAAAGCAGTTATATTTAGTCATCGACTTTAAAGCAGTTACTATCGCCTCATCAAGGCTATTGGGGGCGATAGGCAAAGCCTCGACGCAGGAAATAGTGAGCGGCGTCGATCTAACCAATGTTCAGCCGCAAATCAAAAATGCGGCGACACGTTTTAACTTTGAACAGACAGATAGTAAAATCAGGGTTTATGATTTATTGAGGCGTGATAGCGTGGATGTAGTTGAGTAATACTTCGCAATCCCCTCAGGTAGATGTAAGACTGGGTAGAGTTAACGGTGTCAGGTCTTGACGGGCTGTTGCCCAAATGGTATTTAATGAAAATTGGATTTTATGAAGTCCTTATTATCAATAAGTTACAATAAGCTAAGTGTATAATGTTTGCAAATATATGGTTTGGGCAACAGCCTGTTGACATGTGACATAATGGGAATGGGAAAAATAGGACAGACTTTTCCGTCATGACAGGATGTGCGCGGTTCAATAACGCAGAAGGATTTCAGACCTCGAAAATGTCTTTGATATTGATTTGCAGTCCCTCGATGACCTTAGACGTAACCATGCCCTCAGCTTCGGCATAGGAATAGAGCTTATACTTGCCTTCTTCAATGGTAAAGCCTTCGACTATTTTAAGTTCCGGTATGATTATCCAATATTCCGGTACGCCATATTTCTCGTATATATCTTTTTTTACATTGGTATCCCATCGGAATGACCCTTGAGAAACTATCTCACAAACCATATCCGGTACACCTCGTATCCAATCCTGAATGATCGCCGTGTTATTTCCCCTGATAAACAATATATCAGGCTGAAGCCTGTTTAAGCCTTCCTCGAGTATTACGTCAAGTGGAGAGAACAAAACACGGCCTAATCCCTTTTGTTCTACATGTCTGTCTATTTTTCTAAAAAGATTACCGATGATTATCTGATGTTTACTAAAAGGACTTGGCGACACAACTTCCTCCCCGTTAATTATCTCCGTTAAGTCTAAGTCCCGTTGAAGAGTATGCGTTTCCATGAATATATTCTACCCTCAACATCACAGGTTTGTCTATGCCATTTGCCGGTTTTTTCAGAAAAACAAAAGGTGTCAAGGTCTTGACGGCGGAGGAGCTGGAGGCCGGCAACAGGCTGTGAGCGATAGCCACAGCCACCAAAGGCAGCCGCAACTAATCCTGCCGCTGCCTTTGGCCTGCTGCCTTATTTGTCAGGCCTTCTTTTCCTTTTTGTCTTTTTCCTGTCTGCCCAGTGTGTGCGGGTTTTGCTTCTTTGACCAGTCCTTGGGCGGCAGTATCTCGTTCATCTTGTCCAGTTCGTTTACCTTTTTCTGCCTCTCGTAAATCCTTACCCAAGCGCATTTTATCTCTGAGCTGACCTCGCAGTTGCCATCTTTCATGCCGCCGCATGGGCCGTTTAACAGTCCCTTAGGGCAGTTTGTAATCGGGCAGATGCCGCCGGTCTTGTCAATTATACACTCGCCGCAGAGGGAGCACCGCTCGTCAAACATCTGAAATCTGGTCATATTCCCAAGAAACATCGTGTCGTTTGACGGATATACCGGTTTATCAGGGAATATCTCAACGCCCGACTGTGTGCCCGCACCGCAGGACATCACAACAATTGCGTCTGCGGCATCAGATGCCTCTTTGTCTTTTTTCAGTTCTATCTTTGTACCCAGAGTCTGGCATCCGGTCTTTGGAATCAACATCCCCGTAACGGTCTTGCCCTCCTGCTCCAGTTCCTCTTTCATGGCCTTCATAGCGGCCTCGTCGCCCGTCCCGCAAAGCGACGCGCACTCCGAACAGCCGACCAGAAAGAAACTCTTATATTTGTTGAGGCTCTTCATAAGCTCCTCGTGGGGCTTCCTTTTTGAGATTATCATGTTGTCCTCACTTAGTATTTATTTTACAGACGCCTTAGCGGCTTCAACGGTATTGTACATGAGCATGGCTATGGTCATCGGCCCAACGCCGCCGGGAACCGGGGTAATAAAACCCGCCCTCTCCTTCGCCTTTTCAAACTCCACATCGCCAACCAGCTTGCCATCTTCCTTTACATTGATGCCTATGTCAATAACAGCGGCACCTTCTTTAATCCAGTCGCCTTTGATCATCTCGGCCTTGCCCACTGCGGCACAAAGAATATCGGCCTTCAGGCATGTCTCTTTCAAATCCGGCGTCCTGCTGTGGCAGATAGTTACGGTGGCGTGCTGCCTTAAAAGTAAGAGAGCTATGGGCTTCCCTACAATAACGCTCCTGCCTACTACTACGGCGTGTTTGCCCTTGGGGTCAACGCCGTAGGCCTCAAGCAGCTTAATGCAGCCGTGCGGTGTGCAGGGCAGAAAGCCCGGCTCATCGAGCACCAGCCTTCCGAGTGAGTCCGGCCCGAAACCGTCAACGTCTTTTGCTGACGAAATTGCGTGCATGACCTCCTTTTCATTGAGGTGTTTGGGGAGGGGCAGCTGCACAAGAATGCCGTGAACCTTGGGGTCGTTGTTTAGTTTGTTTATAAGCGCCATAAGCTCTTTCTGTGTTGAATCTTCAGGGATCTTGTTGCCCAGACTTTTTATTCCAAGCGATTCGCACATCTTTTCCTTGCTCGAAACGTATTTCTTCGACGCAGGGTTCTCACCAACGAGCACTACTGCAAGGCCGGGCACTACCCCTTTTGCCTTTAGTGCCTCCACTTCATGTCTTAACGCCTCTGTTATGTCCTTTGCTACCTTTTTTCCATCGATAATAGTTGCCGACACTGTTATAAGCCTCCTTGAGATTATTTTTTAATGAGAGCAAGCATTTCCTCTCTTGTTGATTGTTTGCTTCTGAATATACCGCGAACTGCCGATGTTACTACCCTTGCGCCGTTTTTCTTTGTGCCGCGCATACTCATGCACAAATGCTCGGCGTCTATGATGACCATAGCGCCCTTTGGCCGGAGTTTTGCCATTATCAAATCGGCAAGCTCCGTAGTGAGCCTCTCCTGCACCTGAAGTCTCCTGGCCAGAATATCGAGCGCCCTCGCCAGCGACCCTATGCCCACTATCTTACCCGCATTGGGGATGTAGGCTATGTTTACTACCCCAAAAAATGGCAGCAGGTGGTGTTCACACATCGAATAAAAACTAATGTCTTTGAGTATTACCATCTCCTCGTGAGATTCGCCCTTGATTGGGCGCAGGATTTCCTCTATCGGGGTCTCACGTCCCGATAGTATCTCCTCGTACATCTCAGAAATGCGCTCCGGCGTACTTGAAAGCCCTGGCCTCGAGACATCCTCTCCAATCCCCTCAAGTATTAGGCGTATGCCTTCCTCTATCTTTTGTTTATCCAAACTTATTCACCATGCGGCCACCCCTTTACAATTTATGACCCCCGATTCGGTCACAATCATATCCACCTTCACATCATAACTCATTACGGGCACACGCTCCACAATTTGTTCGTCATAGGCAATGGCGGCAAGTACTGGGAGTTGCCCTTTAATATCACTAAGAAGCCTGTCATAGTAGCCGCCGCCGTAGCCCACACGGCCGCCCGTCTTATCAAACGCAAGACCGGGCATAACTATGATGTCAATATCCCCGGCGGACACCCCTGCCGACCTTTGCGGCTGCGGCTCCGGTATGTCCATATATCCCGGGACGAGTTCAGACAGGTCTGCAACCTTATATGGCTCAAGCGCGCGCGTCTTGCGATTGACACGGGGCAGGACGATGGTCTTATTCATAGATAACGCGGCATCAATCATCGCGAGCGTATTGGGTTCGCTCCTGATAGACGCAAAGAACATGACCAACCTGGCCATGATGAATGCTGCGGTTTCAAATAAATTATTCTGTATTGCCTTGTCTCTGATTTTTTTGATTTCGGGGCTGATTGAATCCCTAAGCCGTATTGCCTCCATTCGAAGCGACGCCTTCGAGGCAGTTTCGTTTGCTGTGGTAATCATCGCGCGACGGCCTCTTCTATGGATTTTTTAATCATATCGGCCTCGATGACAGCACCGGGGGCGTGGAGAAACGGTGGGGCGGCGTTTATGTCAGCCCTGACTATGTCCTCGCTATAACTTATATAGCCTATGAGTTTCATGTCATCGATATGGGTTTCGATAAAATCTATATCGGAGGTATCCCTTATCTTACTTGCCGCGACAAAGACATTCCTGACTCCAAGCGTGTTTGCCATACTTTTGATTGTGCGTGCCGTTTGAAGGCTTCTTGAGCCAGGCTCAACGACGATGATAAAGGCGTCAACCGCCCCGGCAGTACCGCGCGTGAGGTGCTCTATGCCTGCTTCCATATCCACTATGACCACCATATCGGGGTCAAGAATGATGTGCTTGAGCAGCCTCTTCAGAAATACATTCTCAGGGCAGTAACACCCCGACGCGGCCTCTTTGGATTTACCCATAACGAGCAGCTTTACGCCATCGATATCGATGCTGCACGCCTCCGGTATGTCGTCGACCCGCGGGTTTAGTTTAAACACGCCGCCCATTGAGCCGGGTTTTGAGCCGGTACGCTGTTCAATCAGCTCAGACATCTCCGCAATCGGCCTGATGTCATCAATTTGCGCCTGAGAAAGCCCCAGGGCAGAGGCCAGATTTGCGTCAGGGTCGGCATCGACGGCAATAACCCGTTTTCCGTCACGGGCATATAAATTACTTAACAGAGCCGCAAGTGTGGTCTTACCAACACCGCCCTTTCCTGTTATTGCGATTTTCATGAACTTCTATTATATCAAACGCGATAATGTTCTGTCAAAGGCGCGGTCAACGGCTCAAGGGCCGGCCTTAATGCCACGGCTTTCAGTTATGACCCAAGCTTCAGTTATGACATGCCGGGCGGCTAACCGCCGATTACCACGGTGCACTGCCTCGAGTATGTGCCGAAAAAGCTCTGGTTATAGCTGTCGATAGTGAAAATGTCTTTGATGCCTCCGTTACGCAGGGCGGCTTCAATTCCGGCGTCTCCAATAGCAACCATGCCAAAAAAAGAATAAATACACGCCTGTCCTTCTTTGATGCCTGAGGATGCGGTTCCTTTTGCCACGGGCGTCCAGTGATTAGCCATCCCCCATGCAAACGGCCCGTCTGAAACATAACCACATCCGGCCAAAGAAAAACCAACGGCTACAATCAAGATAGAAATCACGGCTTTTCTCATCGTCATACAAAGACCTCCCACTTAGCGGTGTCTGCCGGCTCTTGAAAAACACGACACGCCAGCTTACCGCCAAAGCAAATTTGGCACTCACGAAATCGGGCATTAATCAACAGGGCACATCCGAATATCAGATCAGCCCGCAATCACGTTTGGCAGGGCTATGTTATTAATCAGGCTTCTTTTGACTTCTTTGCAAGCCCTTTGGACATCATCTTTGAAGCGAATGTGGGAAGATGATAGAGTTCCTTTGAAGTTTCGAGGACACTGCCGAGATATTTAACGGTCTCGTCTGAAAGCTCAGTGCCTTTTTTCTGCATAGTTTTAAGATATGTCTCCCAGCCTGAGTGGTCCCAGCTGCCCTTTGTCTTGTTGATGAAACTGACGGTGTTTTCGGCAATACCTTTCATTGCACTGGTTATCCCGTCGGTGGCCGAGGCGGCGCTGTAATAATTTTTCATAGACTCCAGAAGGGAACCGAGGTATTCCTTCATTTCTCCGTCAACATCGAAACCCATTTTACCAATCCCCGACAAAAACTCTGTCCATGCCGAGTGGTCCCAGACGCCTTTCTGCTGTTCGACGAATTTTGCAGCAGCCTCGATAATGTCATCAAACTGTCCCATAGTTTTCTTAGCCATGTTAGCCTCCAAAAAAGTTGAAATGTTCATCTCATTCTAAAGTGAGATAAAGCGTATATGCGCAACACGTATATAATACAAAGCCACCGCTTTTTTGTCAAGAGGGCGGAGGCATGTCCATGTTGAATTTATTATGACAGAAAAAAACAGGGGCTGGCGGGCTGCTCATTTACATACAAAGGCCGATGAGCTTGTCGTTATTCCTAACAGTGAGATGGCACGCATGAGAATCATCGACTTCAGCAAGCCGGAAAGACACTTCCGTGCTGATGAAGAAGGTCAACAAGGTCATGGCAGAAAGAAGTGAAATGCTTGCAAAAATATGCAAGGGGGAATGATGCGATGGAGAGCCATGGTGAAAAGGAACATCTATCGAAAAGAATCCCGAAACAAATGAGGTCTTTATTCTGCGTTGACGTGGATGAACAGCCCAAGTAGCCTTGAATCATCCTGAGCCTGTCGAAGGATGCTCCTTATATTTCGTATGTCCCCATAAACCGATAATCCTTCGACAGGCTCAGGATGATTCTAAATAACAGGATAAATTAACAGTACAATTGTTACTCATATAACGGCAACATGGAACAAGCAGTATTGTACAGTTTGTCCATCCATAATCTGTCCTCACAATTTATATGGAATTCAAGCCCATTAAGTGGGTGCGAATTCCTATATTTCGGAATGTTTCAGGATAACCTCAAAACAATTATTGCGTATAAACAAGCACTTACGATTGTAACCAGTCTGGCACGAATATTGCGCTTACATACGGGTAGGCGCGTAGGGCTGCTTATGGAAAATTTAAGGATAGGTGAATACTACGAAACGGGCAGGATTATGAAGAAACTAATTTTACCGCCAAACCACCGCCGTAAGCAGGGCGTTTTGTTTGCGCCGGTAAAGATCATGTTTGCGCTGGTAAGGATCATTAAGTCAAAGTCTTTTATCAATGCTCTTTTCACCTTCGTTGCCACCGTTACCGCCCTTTCGTTTATAATCTCCATAGCTGTTTTACTTTTAACTGTTAAAAAAGGATTTCGACTCTATCCAGTGTTTTACGATATAGTCGGATTCAGAAATGACTCAGTAAATGCCATTCTTATAAGTTTGATAACCGTATTCTTTCTTCAGTTTGTCTATTCATTCATTACAAGAAGGCGCTCCAAGCTGATTCAAGCCGCGAACGTTAAACTTCAAACGCTTGACGAACAAAAAACTGAATTCTTATCTAATGTATCACACGAAATCAGGACGCCTCTAACTTCAGTGCTTGGTTTTGCAGAACTTATAAAGAAGTCCTTTGAAAAGACAGTGTTGCCTCACGTTGATATGGAGGGCAAAAATGTGAGGCGCTCCGTAGATCACATAAGAGAAAACATTGATACCATAATATCGGAAGGCAAGCGGCTCACTGCTCTGCTAAACGATGTTCTGGACATCACAAAAATGGAGGCCGGCAAGATCGATTGGCATAAGGATAGAATTAATGTGCGGCAACTGCTAAACCACTCAGTCAAGGCAACATCCATGCCTGAACAGAGAAAAGACGACTTGAAAGTTGTGATTAAAAATGAAAGGAATATACCCGATACCATTGGCGATTTTAATAAAATTCATCAGGTTATACTAAACCTGATTTCAAATGCGCTGAAGTTCAGCACCGAGGGTTATATAACTTTAAAGGCCGCCTGTAGCAATGATCGTCATCAACTAACAATATCTGTACAAGACCATGGCATAGGGATACCCGAGGAAAAGCAGGAACTGATTTTTGAGAAATTCAAACAGCTTGGAAATACCCTTACGAATAAGCCGATGGGTACCGGGCTTGGGCTTCACATCTGTAAAGAAATAGTAGCGTACCACGGGGGCAGGATATGGGTTCAGAGCGTTGAAGGACAAGGAAGCACATTTTATTTCACGCTGCCTGTAATAAAGGCCGATGAGGATTAACTTATGATGATTACAAACATTAAGATGGAGGTATAAGTAAAAATGACCGCTTTCAATTTAAAGAAATTCATCAAGGATAAAGAGGTGAAAGATCTGTTAGCCGGACTTGCCACTTCTATGGATGAGGACTTCTGTGTAAAGGACAATGACAACGAGATTCTCTATGGAACTGACGGCGGTGATATGACCAACCGCCTGCCCGTAACTGCCAACGGTGAAACTGTGGGGCTGGTTTATGGTCGAAACGACAAAGAGATTGCCGTAATGGCTACTTGCCTTAATCACCTTACGGGGGCTGAGACATTAATAAGGGCGCAGACCGCAGCGAGACAAGCTGCATGGAATGAATTGACAACGATTTATGATTTTGTGGAACAAGTAAACGCCTTCGATATTCAGCAAATCGCAGACCTTCTTATAAGAAAGGTGTCGGGTAAGATTGAAGCTGACAATGTGTCTGTCATTCTAATAAACGAAAAAACTGGCAAACTGGAATTTATACCTGACGGCAACGGGGCGGCCATGTCAATAACAGCGATTGCCGAAAGTCTGAGGTCATTCGGTAATGCCGAGATAATAAACGATTGCCGCTCTGACTCCAGACTTGCAACAGACAGTATAAGCTCCCTAATCTACGCTCCGATAAAAGCAAAGGGAAATAACAATGCAAAGCCTATTGGCTTTGCATTCGCAAGCACCACCGACACACACCCCTTCAGCGCGGCTGATCTTGATTTTTTCCGTACGTTAGTGTCTCAGGCAGCCTCCATTATAGACAACGCTATACTTCACAAGAATACTGTTCGTAAGAAGGCTGTTATTGATATGGCTAAGACACTTGTGGCAACATTAGAAAAAAGAGACCTCTACACAGCAGGCCACTCAAGGCGGGTGAAGAAGTATAGCCTTGCAATCGCAGACTACCTTAAAGATATAAACACGGAGGATAAAGATAGGCTTGCTCTAGCCGCAGAGCTTCATGACATCGGGAAGGTTGGCGTTAGAGACAAAGTGCTGCTTAAGCCATTCAAACCAACAGAGGATGAGTGGAATGAGATCAAACTTCACCCAATTTATGGAGAGGAGATACTCACACACATAGATGAATTTGAAGACGTCATTAAAGGCGTTAAATATCACCACGAACATTTTGACGGCAGCGGTTATCCTGATAAGCTCAAAGGATCGAATATTGATCTATTTGCCAGAATAATAGCCTTTGCCGACGCCTTCGACGCAATTACTACGGAAAGGCCATATGAAAGGCCATTTGACGGGAAAAAGGTTTTGTCTCCCGATGACGCCTTTGAACGATTGAAAAAAGACGCTGGTACTCATTTTGACCCAGAGGTAGTGGCGGCATTCACCAAAGCTTTTACAGATGGCAAGATTACCGCATAGAATCAGGAATAATAAATTAAAGGAGATAACGACAATGCCGACAATTCTGATAGCAGATGATCAGCCTGACATGAGAAGGCTTATCAAACAAACACTTGAAGACCTTGAGGATGAGGGTGTGGAAATTATAACTGCCGAAAACGGCAAAGAGGCGCTTGACCTAATAAAAGAAAAGAGACCTGAACTTGTGCTCCTTGATATTATGATGCCTTTAATGGATGGATTTGAAGTATGCGAAGAAGTAAAGAACAGACTTTTCATGAAAGAAGTATATATAGTAATGGTTACTGCCAAGGGACAGGAGATTGACAGGAATAAGGGCAAAGAATGCGGCTGCGATGATTACATCACAAAACCGTTCAGCACCGCGGAGATAGAAGATAAGGCAAGGGAAATCCTCTTCCCGGCCAAAAAATAGCGGCGGCTTACGCCGTTGGTGATATGGAAGGTATCAGGTCTTAACGGGCTGGATGTCCCTGAGTTCATTATTAGTTAATAGATAACTCCCTGCCCTTAGCCGTGCCGTTTGGGTGGAATGTGTCACGGTTGAATACGCGGTTGAAATTGAGCGTCATTTTGCCTGTCGTTACGTCGTATATGCAATACCACGGTTCAAGTCTCACCGGAATTTCGTCATGGTGGCCGTAGATTTCAATCAATACCGATTTAGAGTCGCTTGACCAGCGTACAGCCTCCGCATAACTATGGTCAGTAAAGGGTATTAATTTTCGTAACCGTTCACCCGCTATTATAATGCTTGTGGAATCATTGGTATAGCAATGCCTTTACGATATGCTTCAACAACCGCAGCAAGGTAGTTCCACGTACTAATTTTTCTAATTTTGCATGTTCCGGCA
>JADFYO010000027.1 GCA_015233015.1 Nitrospirota bacterium
TGTAAAATTGACACTCTCAAAGAGAAAATTCCGCACTTACGCTCTTCTTAACTCCACATCTCGTAACTTATTAATACACTATACGTATAACCAGTACCTCTTTTGTCTTCACCGAGAATTGCTGATTAAGCGAATGGAATCTATGACAGATCTGTCTGAAAATGCTACAATTACATAGAAGAGGTAAAATTGAAGCCACGAGGGACAATTCAATGAGCGGTACAAAATATGAGATAGGCATCGTCGCCGGCCTTGTTGATAGGCTCATGCTCAGGATTTAAGGCTCCCCATGAGAAAGCTATGCCACTATGCCCAGGACTTAATTGACAGCTCGATAGATATGATTGTCGCCGTCGATATGGACAGGACAATCATAGAATTCAACAAGGCTGCCGAGGAGGTATTCGGATACGAGGCTCAGGAGGTGCTTGGCCAGAAAGTCGATATTCTGTACAATGACCCGGCCGAGGGACATGAAGTATATAAGTCGCTGGTATTGGTTGAGCGCTATCGGGGTGTCATAGCAAACAAGAGAAAAAACGGCGAGGTGTTTATGGTATATCTTTCGGCCTCCACGCTGAAAGATATTGACGGCAAACCCGTCGGGGTTATGGGAATATCCCGCGACATAACGGAGCAAAGGGCGGCGGAGGAGGCTATCTCCGCTTCAGAAAAGAGGTACCGCTCCCTCGTTGAGAATATGAACGAGTTCGTTGCCGAAATTGACCCCCAGGGGCAATTGTATTTTGTTAACAAGTATTTATCTGAAAGCACAGGTTATAGTGCCGATGACCTGATCAATTCGAATTTCTACTCATTCGTCCATCCTGACGATAAAGAGGGATTATATGCCCGATGCCTGCAAGCTTGGGGTAGCGGCGGGAAGATAAGGGGCTGCGAATTCAGATTTAGAAACAAAGACGGCTCTTACATAAATCTGCTCACAAACGCTGACCCAGTGTATGATTACACGGGGAAGCCGAGGTCTGTTCTGTTCGTTTCATTTGATATTACGGCGCGCAAGACGGTTGAAGAGCAGATGAAAGACGCCAAAGACACGGCGGAGGCGGCCAATGCGGCAAAGAGCGAGTTCCTCGCCAACATGAGCCACGAACTGCGTACCCCGATGAACGGGATTATTGGAATGGCCGAACTGCTCCTGGACACTCCCCTTAATAAAGAGCAGAGAAAGTATCTGTCGATGCTAAGGGAGTCGGCCGGCTCACTTTTATCGCTTCTGAACGGCATTCTGGATTTTTCAAAAATAGAGGCCGGCAAACTTGAACTTGAGGAAATCGATTTCGACGTTCGCGATATAGTTGAACAGGCCGTAGAATCCATTAGTGTCCATGCGCACAAAAAGGCGATATTGTTTTTATCCCATATTTCTAAAGACGTACCCGATATGCTCAGAGGAGACCCCGTACGCATTAAACAAATCATCGTCAATCTGGCGGGAAACGCTATAAAATTTACCGAAATGGGCGAGGTCGTCATCAGGATTGAAACATGCCCGTCCCCCATGTCCAATGACGAGTCGCTTCGTGTCCGCGTCTCAGACACCGGTCCCGGCATCCCCCAAGACAAGATAGCTCAGATTTTTGAGAGCTTTACGCAAGTCGATGGCTCTACCACAAGGAGATACGGAGGTACGGGCCTCGGGCTTGCTATAACGAAGAAACTCGTAACCCTTATGCGCGGCGATATACAGGTTCAAAGCGAAGAGGGGAAGGGCAGCACCTTTGACTTAACCCTCAGGCTGAGACAGGCAGCGCAGCTCCCTGTCTCAAAGCAGAACATTATGGTGAAACTTGCCGGTAAGCGTGTGCTGCTGATAGACGGCCATGAGTTGAGCAGGACAATAATCAGAGAGATGGCAGAGGCCGCGGGGATGGAAGTCCGTGAGGCAAAAGACGCTGCAACTATCCTCTCCTGCATTGAATATGCGGCAGAAATAAACGAACCTTTCGACATCATCCTCATGGATTCCGGTATTGGCGACATAGACCCGGCCGATCTCACAGAGCTGATAAAGACCGATCCGCTAACATTTGAGACAGATGTAATCCTTCTGGTCAACGGGCAGGACAAGGCGGCTGAGACCCGATGGAAGGCTCTTAATATCTGGGGCTCGCTCTCTAAACCAATAAAACGCGCCTCACTCTATGATTCCATTCACCTTGCATTGGGGGGCTTCTTAAGTGAGACTTCAGTGGCTAAGACGTGTTATACTAAAGCACCGGATGTAAAAAGGAACTACTACAAGATACTCCTCGCGGAGGATAATATCGTCAACCAGGAGATTGCCATAGGCATGATAGAAAAATACGGCCATTCCGTATCTGTTGCGGGCACTGGCTCAGAGGCTATTGCGTCACTCAGGAATGGACGCTTCGATGTTGTGCTTATGGATGTCGAAATGCCTCAGATGAACGGCCTCGAGGCAACCCGCCGCATAAGGAACTCTAAATCGGGGGATTTCGATTCCAACATACCGATAATCGCTATGACGGCAAACGCCTTTAAAGATGATAAGGAGCGCTGCCTCAGTGCCGGGATGAACGACTATATCTCCAAACCTATATCGATGGTACAACTATTGGAGGTAATCGAACGCACGATGGACGGCGTTTCGTCGCTAAAGGCAGCCCCTGAGGCGGTCATTCCGGTCAGCGTAGTATTCGACAAAGAAGACTTGTTTAACAGGCTCGACGCAGATGAAGAGTTTATCGGGAAAATCTGTGCCATATTCAAAGATGACGCCGTAGTGCATATGGCCAAATTAAAGGACGCCCTTAACGCCGACAACGCGGCGGAGGTGGAAATCATAGCGCATACGATAAAGGGCATGGCATCGAATTTAAGCGGGATAAGGGCAAAGAACGAGGCGATGCGAATGGAGATGGCCGCGAGAAAGTCAGACCTGTCGCAGGCGAAATCGATTTATCCACAACTGCAGGAGGAGATAAACGACTTGCTTGCCGCCATTGCCGGCATTACCGGTTCATAGTTAATATAATAAAAAGGGAGGAGGACAATGAGAATATTAATTGCCGAAGATGATTTTACAAGCCGCACCTTGTTACAGCATTTCTTAGCCCCATATGGAGACTGCGACGTGACCGTAAACGGTGTTGAGGCAGTCGAGGCCTTTATGCTCGCGGTCGATGAAGGGCAGCCCTACGACCTCATCTGTCTGGATATAATGATGCCAGAGCTGGATGGAATAAAGGCATTGAAGTCAATACGCGAAAAGGAAAGGTCTATGGGCATCGTACCGAAAGACGAAGCAAAGGTAGTGATGACGACGGCCCTTGATTCTCCAAAGGATGTAATAGAGGCCTACTACAGGGGCGGCTGCACGGACTATCTGACAAAGCCCATCGATACGCAAAAACTGTTAGACCTTATCAGGGGATATGGCCTTACAGGTAAATAGGTGTGTGCTGAGATCTCAAGCAAACTGAATGAAATATAAGATAATAAACAGGAAAAAACTCATTGCGACTGCAACAGCCGACATGATGGGCGGGTTGCTCCACGCCCCGTTTGATTTATTCAAACGGCAAAAGGAAATAGACCCAAAACAGATAAGCACCATACTGGTAGTTCGTACCGCCTACATTGGCGACGCCATAATGACGCTGCCAATGTTAAAACCCCTGAGAGACGGCTTTCCAAACGTGAAAGTTACCTTTTTGACCTCACGCGCGGCAGCTGCCGCCCTTCAGACCAACCCGTATATCGACGATATAATCACCTATGATCCGTTCTGGTTCTATGGCGCGAATAATAAGGGAACAAATGGAAAAGGCAAAAAGGGCTATTTTACATTCATGCGGGAGTTAAGGAAGAGGAAGTTTGACCTCGTAATCGAGGCAAGGGGCGACATCAGGGAAATTCTGCTCCTTGTTAAGCCGCTGGACGCCAGATATAAAGTAAGCTACGGCGTTGGCGGAGGCGGATTTTTATTGACACATGTCGTGCCCTACGCGGGGCTTAAGCATAAGGTAGAGTATCATCTCGATATTGCAAGATATTTGGGCTGCCCCGTCGACGATTGTCAGTGGGGCATTTATCTGACGAAGGAAGAGAATGCCAATACAAGGAAACTCCTGCGGGACAATGATATAAAGAGACCCTTTGCCGCGGTTCACCCCGGCGCAAGGATTCCCCTTAAACAATGGCAATTGCAGCGATACGCGGCTCTCTATGACAGGATAGAGACAGAACTGGGCATAAGGACAGTCATAACCGCCTCTGACAAGGACACGGACTACGTAAAAGACATATTAAGGCTGATGAGGACAAGGCCGGTGGATTTAACGGGGAAGCTGACGCTTAGAGAACTTGCCGGTGTGCTTGGCAGTTCGCGCTTTTTTGTTTCTAACGACAGCGCCCCGATGCACATAGCCGCCTCGATGGGTGTGCCTGTTGCGGCCGTTTTCGGGCCTTCGAAGAGCATCGAGACCGCCCCCTATGGGACGCTCCACCGGGTCATAGAGAAGGATTTCCCATGCAGATACACCTGCGATGAAAACTCCTGCAGACACACGCGTTTCCATGCCTGTATGGAAGCAATAGAGGTGGACGACGCCATGTCAGCCATAAAGGATTTAATAAAGGAGATAAATGTTCAGATTTGACGCGATAACAGTTGACAGCGTGAGAGAGATAAAATCGGGGATTAAGCAGCTCCTCAGCGATAAATACTCCGACATGTTTCCAACTGACAGGAAGAGTAAAATCCTTATCAAACCCAACCTTAACAGCAACATGAATGCCCTTACGGGCAACACCACAGACCTTAGGGTTGTGGCAGCCGTAATAGAATATCTGCAGGACTGCGGCTACAAGGCAATTACGATTGGCGAAGGGACAAACAGCGGTTATTATCGCAGCAACATAAGTGTTGTGCAACGGTTGAGATACGACGAGCTGGGGCTTCACTATGGCGTTATGATAAAGGATTTTAACTACTCCGATACGTCGCCTGTTTCTTTCGAAAGGGGTGTTGAGGCCGGTGTTGCGAGGGAATGCACAGAGGCCGATTTTCTTATAAATATGCCGAAGATTAAGACCCACTTCGAGGCCGGCATGACCGTGTGCCTGAAAAATCTGATTGGCTGCCTGGTGGGGCAGGAAAACAAGAAAAAGGTTCACGGCGCCCTTTCAGACAACATTGTAAATCTTAATCTTGCCATAAAACCAAACCTGCACATAGTTGACGGCGTAATATCTATGGAGGGGCTTGGCCCCACGCGCGGCACGCCGCTGCTGACAGGAGTTATATTCGCCGGGAATGACCCATATGTAGTGGATCTGATGTGCGCTCGGTTTGCGTCTTTTCCTTACCAAAAAATTGGCCCCCTTGCCGCGGCAAAGAGGAGAGGGATTATCACAGACGAGCACCTGAATTTCGTAAAGACAATTCCCCTTGAGCGTATTTATAAATTTAAGCCTCCAACGGCAGGCCCGCTTGCCACGTTTATACACAGCCCGAAAAGGCAGAAATATTTCCTTGCAATCAGGCGCACACCTCTGTTTAACTATCTGTGTTCGACGGAGATTGTAGGAAAACTCCTCTATATGACCGGCCTGAGGCAGGATGTATTCATCAGAGACGAGATGCAGTGGGAGGGGTTATCCCTTAAAAAGGAAAAATGCACTGACTGTGGTATCTGCGCCCGATACTGCCCAATAGAGATAGAACTGCCGCGGGCGTTTGACAAGTCAGCGGGGATAGACAGGCATTGGCAGGAAAAATGTTTACAGTGCCTCTACTGTTTTAGCGTGTGTCCCAAGTCGGCGATAGAGTTTCACGGCACACTGGGATTTATGGAGGAACAGGAAAGACAATACGGTGAAATTATAAAGCGGATGGTGAAATGAAAAAAGACGATCGTTCAGCATTCAGGGTAACGTTTCTAAACCCGCCCTATATCAAAAAATTCTCGAGGCCGCAGCGAAGTCCCGCGGTTACAAAGAGCGGCACGCTCTACTATCCTATGTGGCTTGCCTATGCGGCCGGAGTGTCTGAAAACGCCGGTTTTTCTATTGACCTGATAGACGCCCCCGCTGCTGACCTCGACGTGTCTGCCGTTACTCAGAGGATAAGGGACTTCGGCCCGTCTCTTGTCGTAGTCGATACAAGTACGCCGAGTATTTACAATGACGCGGCGGTTTGTGACGCGCTTAAGTTTGCGCTCCCCGCCTCTTTCATCGTCCTCGTTGGAACGCATGTCTCTGCCCTGCCCGAGCCTTCCCTTAAACTCACCACAGCGATAGACGCCGTGGCTGTGGGCGAATATGATTATACAATCGCAGAACTCGCCGGGGCGTTATATAATAAAACGCCTCTTGCCGCCGTTGCCGGCCTCTGTTTCAAAGACGGCACAAACTCCGGCGCCAGACCCCCGATTGAAAACTTAGACGAACTGCCGTTTGTAAGCCGCGTTTATAAGCGCTTTCTGAATATGGAGAACTATTTTAATCCCAATGCGCTGTTTCCAATGGTGACGATTACGACGAGCCGCGGCTGTCCGCATGAGTGTACATTCTGTGTATATCCGCAGACGCTGATGGGCCATAAGCTGAGGCAGCGAAGCGTGGAAAATTGCCTCGAAGAAATAGAATATATAGTGAGCGCATTCGATGGTGTGAAGGCGGTTTTTTTTGAGGACGACACGTTTACGGCCAACCGCAAGCGCTGCGTGGAGCTATCCGAGGGGATTATCAAGAGGAAAATAAGGATTTCGTGGACGGCAAATGCCCGTGCCACGCTGGACTTTGAGACTATGAAGGTGATGCGCAGGGCGGGCTGCCGCAGCCTCTGCGTGGGGTTTGAAAGCGGGAGCCAGGAGATGCTTGACAACATAAAAAAGAGGACTGTTGTGCAGAACATGGGTAAATTCATGGAAGATGCGAGGAAGGCCGGGATATTAGTTCATGGATGCTTCATGGTTGGTCTGCCGGGTGAGACAAATAAGACAATGGAAATGACGCTTGCCCTTGCAAAGAGGCTTAATCCCGACACCGTGCAGTTCTATCCCATGATGATATATCCGGGGACAGAGGCCTATGACTGGTACAGCGAAATGGGGCTTCTGACGACAAAGGATTTCTCCAAATGGCTTACCCCAGCGGGTCTGCACAATACAGTAATAAAGACTCAAGCGCTGTCCGCGGAGGCACTTGTACGTTTTTGCGATAACGCCAGAAGGGAGTTTTATTTGCGTCCTGCGTATTTACTTTATAAACTCCGTCAGGTTATTATACATCCTGAGGAACTTGAAAGGACTGTGAAATCTGCGAGGACATTTGTGAAATATCTGCTTAGAGGTTCGGATTATAGAAGAGAAACCCATGATTAAGGCATCGGTAATCGTCCCGGCCTATAACTCGGAGAAGACCATATCCCTCTGCATAGAGGCCCTGCTCAGGCAGACCTGCCCTCAGGAAACCTATGAAATCATTGTCATTGACGACGGTTCAACCGACAAGACAGGGGAGATAGCCAGCGGCTATCCGGTCAGGTATCATCGAAAACAAAACGGCGGTCCGGCGTCAGCAAGAAACATGGGCGTACGGGAGGCGGCAGGGGAGATAATCCTTTTTACCGACGCCGACTGTGTGGCTACACCCTCGTGGATAGAGGAGATGCTGCAGCCATTTGAAGACCCCCATGTCTCGGCGGTAAAGGGGGCATACAGGACGAACCAGCGGCAGCTGACGGCAAGGTTCGTACAGGTGGAGTTTGAGGAAAGGTTTCAGATGCTGAGAAACTCCAGGCACATCGACATGATAGACACATACGCGGCCGCATTTAGAAAGGAGGTGTTTCTATATGCGGGAGGATTTGACGAATCATTCACGGCTGCCAATAACGAAGACACCGACCTGTCGTATAAACTTTCAAGGGCGGGGCATAAGATGGTGTTTAATGGTAACGCCATAGTGTTTCATTTGAACCATCCTGCGTCGGCGCTGAGGTACGGCAGGATTAAATTTCAACGCGGCTACTGGCGTATGGTAGTTTATAAGAGATACCCTGATAAGATGATTAAGGATACATACACGCCTCAGAGCCTGAAGCTGCAGATTCTGACACTTTTTGGCGGCTGTTTTTTCCTCGCCCTTTCGTCGTTTATTCATGCGGCGTCGTATGTGTCTTTGTTATCATTTATAATGTTTTTATTTTCGGCTTGCGGGTTTGCCAGTTTTGCGTTTAAGAAAGACAAGGTTGTGGGGATGTTGTCGCCGTTTTTCATAGCGCTGAGGGCCTTGTCCATAGGACTTGGTGTACTATATTATTTTACCGGCGGTGCGTGCCGTTTTAATACCCCACCCGGATGAATAAATTATGGTGCAATGTTGTGGGTATCAACGATTCCCCATCGTAAGACACAACGGCGAGTTGTTCTTTGGTGAATTAACCATCGTGGATACATCATGGGCCTCCATTTCGCCGTCGGGATAAGGTATCAGAAGAGCAGACAAGCCATCGGCATTCGGCCCAAGCCACAAGTCGTAGTTATCCTTATGAATGATAACCGGCATCCTGTCGTGTATCTTCGCTATCAGGGCGTTAGCCTGTGTGGTGATTATAGTACATGTGTGAATGACGCCGCCCTCGCCTGTTGTCAGAGTGCTATATAAACCTGCAAAGCCGAATGGCGTAGTGGAAGATTTCAGGCGTATGAACACGGGGGTCTTGCCATTGGGGCTTTGTCTCCATTCATAAAATCCATCGGCAACGACGAGACACCTGTGGCTTTTGAATGCGGCGCTGAAGGCACGATTTACCGCCACGGTCTCAGCCCTCGCGTTTATCGCAGCCTTAGAGACGTCTTTAGCCCAATGCGGGACAAATCCCCATCTGCACAGCAGAAGCCGCTTCCTGTCGTCATTGACAATGACCGCGACAACCTGCGACGGGGCAATATTATACGACGGGGGAATATCCAAACCGCCGCCGTCGGCGTCGAACTCCCGCAGTATTGCCTGAGTATCAGATGTTCTTACAAAACGCCCGCACATGGGTCTTTATTTCCTGAATATTAGACAAAAAGGATTCATTTGTCTAATTATTGAAAATATCAATAAATAAATCTTTCCCCATTATACCCAATTTCAGTCCTCGAAAATGTCTTTGATATTGACTTGAAGCCCCTCGATGACCTTAGACGTAACCACGCCCTCAATCTCTGCGATGGAGTGTGTCTTATATTTATCGTTCTCAATTGTTAAGATCTCGACGGCCTTCAGCTCCGGTACGACTATCCAATACTCCGGCACTTTGTATTTTTCATAGAGACCCCTTTTAACTACCATATCCATTTTGTAAGTCCCATGAGATACAATCTCACAGACCATATCCGGTACGCCGCGAATCCAGTCCTGCTCTATAGCCACGTTCTCTTTTCGGATAAACAGTATATCGGGTTGAAGGCGGTTAATCCCTTCTTCTAAGATTACGTCAAGAGGAGAGAAGTATAATTCGCCTAACCCTTTGGCCTCAACATGGCGGTCTATTATTATGGTGAGCTTCTTTGTTATTTTTTGGTGTTTCCTGAGCGGACTTGGCGACACAACTTCCTCCCCGTTGATAATCTCCGTTAAGTCTAAATCCCGTTCGATTGTAAGTGTTTCCATGAGTTATATTCTACATTCAACCTGACGGGTTTGTCTATCCCATATTTCTAACGATTTAAAGACAAGAACTGCCTAACGCCTCATGGGATAAGGTTTTTGACCTCGAACCCCGATCAGATTGAAGAATTGAACTTTATAAGGGCTTCCCAGTCTATTGTGCCGGCTGTGCAAAATGCCCTGCCGAACTCAAATGTGAAGACATTAATTAGTTTCGCATACGATTCGTAGAACTCATCGTTCTTTTCTTTTGCCTTATACCCGAGTGGTTCGATTATGTTAATGTATAAGGAAGCGTTACCAGAGATGAATTCCCAGAACCGCTGACCACAGAGTTTTAAGTAATCCCCCTTGTCGGGATTATTGTCTTTGCCATAGCAGCAACCGTTTACTGATACAATGTTAACCTTTAATGTGTTTGTACTCAGGATTTTCCTTGCCTTTTTGAAATTATCTTTCATTTTATTAATCTGACTGCTGTTGCCCCAATTCGGGCCAGATTTAATTGCGACAATATATTTTATATCGTCTTTATCGAATTCGAGGTCTATTCCCTCGGCAGCCGATTTCTTGCCGCCATAGACCTCGGCACAGATGAAAACAGCCAATCCTTCCAGAAATTCGCCAAAAATGGTTTCTTCTTGTGAAGACAGAAAGGCATCGAGGAGCGTTTTAATTAAGTCCTGAGCGGTCAGAATATTTTTTGCTTTGAATAGGTATGGATTTTTTCGTTTTAATATCTGGTTCAACCTGAGCTTCTCAAGGTTTTGTATCCTCTTTTTATGAAATACACCAATGTTATATTCTACATATTGTCTTATAATATCTATGCTGAGTTCTTTCATAACTTAAAATAAACAATATTTTACGGGGGCAATTTTCTCTTTTACCATTTCATAGTACTCGTAAATGACCTCGATGCCAATTGAGTTTCTCATCATTCGCTGTGCTACAATGATAGTTGTCCCCGAACCCATGAACGGGTCAAGAACTGTATCTCCAGCCTTTGTAAATAATTTAATGAACCACTCGGGCAGGGCCTCGGGAAATGCCGCGCTGTGGTCTCTATTACCGCATTCCGTCGCAAGATGTATAACATTAGTTGGATATACCTTATCCCTGTTTAACCAATTTGATATGTTTTTACCAAAATTACTTCCACTTTTTGATAAATCCCGCACTTTGTCCGTGTCGCTCAGATTTCTTAATCTGCCCGCTGCCCAGTCACCTACGGGAACCATTACCTCATCCTGATACATGTTGAACTTTTTATTTTTATTAAACTGTAACAGCCTCTCCCATGCGTCACGAAAACGGTTTGGCCATCTGCCGGGATAACAGTTCTTCTTATGCCAGATAAATTCCTCAGTCCAAAGCCATCCCTGTTTTCGCATCTCCAGTATTGTCTCGATAACGTATGTATGTCTTTCACCTTCTGCCACCCTCTCTTTGATATTCAATATAAATGTCCCGTCTGGTTTTAACACCCTCAATAACTGAGATGAAATCGGTAAAAACCATTCCGCATATCCATCGGGACTAATACCTCCGTAGGTGCTTTTCCTGCTGTCGGCATAGGGCGGCGACGTAAATATCAAATCAACGGAATCATCTTGTATCCGGCTTAGTTCTTCCCCGCAATCGCCGTGTATAAGGTTAGTGAACGCTTCCATGCTATTTATTATATACCTTTAACGCGGCTTCGTCAAACGGCGGCAGACGCGGGTCGCCGCTGTCTTTGTAAACAAACCGGAGATAAATCAGGGCGCCAAGATCATAGGCGAAATGTGCTGAAACCGGAACGGTAACGCCGTTAAAATAGAGACACAACTCACCGAGATAAAAGCTCATTGCCGTGGCGAATATGAAATACGCGGGCGTCAGGAAGTGGAATAATCCGAATATCAGGCTTGACCATACGATACCTATCTTTGCCTGAAGCACACCCCTGAACATCAGCTCCTCTCCCAGTCCGGCCATAAGCGATATGAGCACAATGTCCAGTGCCTTAGCCTCGGCAAACAACAGCCGCACATCGTTTAATATAACCTTCCTGAAGGAGCTTAGAAAGCGCGGCGGCTTTATGCAGAACGAGATAAATAGCAGAAGCGGCAACAGTGAAAAAAGCAGTCCCATCAGGAAATCGTGAAGGATATGTTCATAAGAAGGGATGAAAACGATATTCTTAAAAAACAATTTGGCCACACCTATGGCTATAGCAAGCAGCCCGCCCTCTGTCAGGATGGCAAGGGTTAAGAGTTTTTTCCTGGATAGCAGCATTCTTTAGAGGCGCATCGTAACGCCCCTGGAGTGAAGATACTCCTTGGCTTCCCTTATGGTGTGCTCCCTGAAGTGAAAGATTGAGGCCGCCAGCACCGCGTCGGCCTTTCCATCGGCAAGGGCGTCGTAGAGATGACTAAGCTCCCCCGCGCCGCCTGAGGCTATGACCGGTATGTTTACGGCTTCAGATACCGCGCGGGTCAGCTCTATGTCATAACCTATTTTGGTGCCGTCTCTGTCCATGCTTGTCAGCAGTATCTCCCCTGCGCCAATCTCTTCCATATACCGCGCCCACCTGACCGCGTCTATGCCCTTTGCCCGTCTGCCGCCGTGCGTAAAAACCTCCCACGCCGCAGTGTCATCGTGTGATACAATATCAAGATATGAGAGGGGTTTATTTCCCTTCAGCCACTCTGGCAGACCGTCCTTGTCTCCCGTGCTGACCTTGTCTTTATTGAAGCGCTTTGCGTCTATGGCCACCACTATGCACTGGCTTCCGAAGCGTGCCGATGCCTGCGCTATGAACTCCGGGTTGTTGACCGCGGTGGTGTTTATCGATACCTTGTCGCATCCCGCGTTTAATAGATCTCGAATGTCGTCTAACGAGCCTATGCCGCCACCAACTGTGAGCGGAATAAATACGTCTGTCGCGGTCTTTTCTACCACGTCAAGCATAATTTTGCGTTTCTCGTGTGAGGCGGTTATATCGAGATAGGTCAGCTCGTCGGCGCCCTGTTCGTCATAAAACACGGCGTTTTCGACAGGGTCGCCCGCATCCCGAATATTTACGAAGTTAATCCCCTTTACAACCCTTCCATCTCTAACATCGAGACACGGTATTATTCTCTTAGCCAGCACCGTTGTTAACCCCTCCTGACGAGAGCTATGGCCTCGCCCAATGCAATGGCGCCTGAATAGACCGCCTTGCCGGTTATTATGCCGTAGAGGCCCTTTATCTTCATCAGATTGGCGATGTCCTTTAGTGAGGCCACACCGCCTGAGGCCGTGACGGGGATTCCTACAAGATTGGCTATCTCCTCAGTGGCCTCCACGTTCGGGCCCATGAGCATCCCGTCCTTTGCTATGTCGGTGTAAATAATCCCCGACGCACCGGCCTCCTCAACCTCTTTGGCCAGGACAGAGGCCATTATCTCCGTAACCTCTTCCCATCCCCTGATTGCGACGAGGCCTTTTTTGGCGTCTATGCCTACCACTATCTTATTCGGGTATTTCAGACATGCCTCACGCAGGAGCGCGGGGTCTTTGATTGCTATTGTGCCAATGATAATCTTGTCGATGCCGATTGAAGCAAGGAGTTCTATCCTCTTTAAATCACGTATGCCGCCTCCTACTTCGAGCCGGCAATCGACAGTCTTTCTAATATTCTTAATACTCTCGATGTTTTTCTGCTCACCGGTAAATGCCCCGTCAAGGTCAACGATGTGTATAAGTTCTGCCCCCTCGCGCACCCATCTTCTGGCCGTTTCAGCGGGGTCGCCGGAATACTTCGTTACATCTTCTTTTCTGCCTTGCAGGAGCCTTACACAAGCGCCATCCTTTAAATCTATCGCCGGTATTATGAGCATTTTCCCTCCATCATTAAAGCCTCCATATCGCTGGATAAGACACTGTATCCCAATGGCATAGCGGCATTAGTTTAACAGAGGATAGCGATAAAGGCAAGTGCTGTGTCTATGATTTTATGTCATATTGTTTGATTTTTGCCCTAAGCGTATTTCTGTTTATGCCGAGTATCCTGGAAGTTCTCAGCTGATTTCCTTTCGTTTCCCTCAAAACTATGGTTAAAAGGGATTTTTCTACTTCCGATATTATGGCGCCGTAGAGGCTGCCGCCCTTAATTTCGCCAATGTCGGCGAGGTATTTGTTCAGTTTTTCATTGAGAAATTCATAGATGGAGTATTTTGATGGGACGTCGAGGATTAAATCATTGTGCTGGATTATAGGTGTGTCGGAGAGTAATGCGGATTTTTTTATGGCATGGGACAGTTCCCTCAGATTATCGGGCCAGTCGTAGCCGGTTATGAATTTCACCGCGGCCTCTGAGAATTCCTTGTGACCGGTTTCGTACCTTTTCCTGTAATAATCAAGTAAATACACGGCCAGGGGCAGCAGGTCTTCTTTCAGCTCCCTTAAAGGCGGCAGCTTTATCTCCAGAGATTTGAACATCTTGTACAAATCTTCATGGAAGTGACCTTTTTTCACTGCCTCAGAAAGTTTCCTGTTCGTGGAGCCTATTACTCTGATGTCAGACTTGAAAGCATGAGTAGCGCCGAGTGGACGGTACTTCTTTTCTATGATAAACTTGTAGAGTTTTATATGGAGACCGGCGTCTATATCAGCGATGTCATCGATATACAGAGTGCCTCCGCTGCCTTTGGCAAGGATGCCGGGTTTATCTGCAACAGCGCCGGTAAATGCGCCTTTTTTCCATCCGAAGAGTTCTTTTTCGGCAATGTCTGCCGAAATGGCAGATGTGCTGAGCGTTAGAAAGGGCTTGTGTTTCCTTTCGCTTTCAGAGTGGATTTTTCTGGCAAGGAGTTCTTTAGTAAAACTGTCCTCGCCGCTTATCAACACGCTCATGTTGTTTAATAAAGCCGCTTTTTCGGCGTCTTTTACCGCCTTAAGCATTTTTGTATTTTTTGTTAAGCGTAAAGCATCAACTTCCATAAGCTGCCTTGTCACAAAGACGCGAGTCCCCGCCGGCCTTTGCGCTGGGGGCAATCTCATGGGTTACCATCACTATGTACATTTAGTGAACTCCTTGTAAGTTTATTTATCAGAGCTCGGGATTAGCAAGTCTATCATAAATTAATGGGAAAAAACACTAAACAATCGTTGCGGCATGGAAGCGCATTCTTTCGTTAATAGTAAAAAATTTGTTAAAATAATGCTGCAATATATTCCAACGTCTCAGTGATGAGGGAGGATTTCATATATGACAGCAACCGCGGAGCTATGGACTTATGACAAATACCTTACACTTGGCGAGGAGACCAGAAGCGAGATAATCGAAGGAGACCTGACTATGACGGCTGCCCCCGGCTTTAGCCACCAGAATGTTTCTTCAGAACTTGATTTTATCCTTAAACAATTTATCAAAAAAAATGGACTGGGCTATATCGTAACTGCCCCAACGGATGTGATCTTAAGCGATGTGAACATTGTACAGCCTGATATAGTCTTTATCTCTAAGGCACGCAGGGGTATAATAAAAGAGCGCGGCGTATTCGGCCCCCCCGACCTTCTTGTCGAGATAATCTCCCCCTCGTCGCACTACAGGGATGTCCATGTAAAAAAGGCATTGTATGAGCGCTTTGGTGTGGCGGAGTTCTGGATAGTCAACCCGTACATGAAGGCGGTAGAGGTGCTGGCGCTTAATCAGGAAGGCCGCTATGAGCTTATCTCTGATGGGTGTCTGATGGCCGACGGCAAGGAGAAGGTGGCTTCAAGGGTAATAGAGGGGCTTACGGTTGACCTGACAGAGATATTTACAGAGGATTTTACTACGGAGAGATAGATGAAATATAAGACGGCAAGTGTGGGAAGGGTATTCGTTTGCAGGCTTAACGATGGGGATGACCTGTTGAAGTGTCTGGAGGAGCTTGTGAAGCAGGAGGGTGTGAAGGCAGCGATTTTTCATGTAGTTGGAGGGATGAAAGGCGGTAAAATAGTAGTAGGCCCGGAGACCGAGGAGATGCCGCCCATACCTGTATATAGAGAGATAACTGAAAGCCACGAAGTAACGGGCATGGGCACGATATTTTACAAGGAAGGTCAGCCGTCGGTGCACTTTCACGGCGCATTTGGAAAGAAGGACACGGTAAAGATGGGGTGTCTGAGGGAGTTTTCTAAGACCTTCATAGTCCTCGAGGCGATAGTAACCGAATTAAAAGGCATAGACAAAGTCACACGCAGGCTTGACCCTGTCACGGGGATATATCTTCTGGACGTATAGGTTGGACTTGTAATATTACTATGAACCTGGAGGTTAAACAATGGCGGAAGAGAAAAAAGAACCTTGGATTAATTATCTGGCCATGACTACTGTGCTGTTTGCCGTGCTGGCTACACTTTCCACATTCAAGGGGGGCGGCTTTTCGACAAGGGCGCTGCTTTCTCAGTCACAGGCGTCCGACCAATGGGCTTATTATCAGGCTAAGAGCATAAAGGGTTACATTAAAGAACTTCAAAAAGATAAATACGAGACAGAACTAAAATACGCCGGACAAAATCTCTCCGCCGACGGTATAAGGCACTACAGCGAGCAAGTTGCCTCCATTGACGGGAAAATAAAAAAGTACGAGACTGAAAAGGCCGAAATCATGGCAGAGGCCAAGAGGCTTGAGCACCAGCGCGACGACGCCCAACAACACTCAAAGGCTTTTGGCATGGCAATCATATTTCTGCAAATCTCTATTCTGCTTGGCTCCATCGCAGCCCTTATGAAAAAGAAGCCCATCTGGTTTATAAGCATGTTAATAGGCGCGGCTGGTGTCGTATGCTTTGTAAACGGGTTTCTACTTTTCCTTCCGGGCTAACCGGCCAAACCAATGTGACTACGCCTTCAAGCTCCGCTATTGAGTGCTTCTCATAGCAGTTATTTTCTACGAATAGTATCGCAATTGTCTTAAAACCGGGCATATGTTATAATTAAACAATGCCACGGAAGATCCGAGAGCTTGTCAGTGATTTAAGAGATGCCGGTTTTTATGAGATTTCCGGGGCTGGCAAGGGATCTCATCGTAAATTTGCACATGCCTATTACGCAGGCGCGGTAACTCTGACCGGAAAATCTGGCGATGATGCTAAAATGTATCAGGAAAAACAAGTAAAACAGGCCATAGAGGTGGTGACAAAATGAAAAAATCTGACCGGTACCTTAAATGGGTGCAATGGAGTGAAGAAGATAATGCCTATATTGGAAAGTGCCCTGATCTGATAACGGGTATTCACGGCGACGACCCTGTAAAATTATACAACGAATTATGCGAAACCGTTGAAGATGTTATCAATCATTTCGAGGTAGAAGGACGCATTCTTCCTGTTCCCCGTACCCGCCCTATGCAGGAAGTTGTCTGAACATAGATAATTCCACGTCAATAATGATATACTGAATGCCTGCGATGGAGGCTAATACATGAAAAATATATCGTTTATCGAAATACGCTCACCGGATTCCAATATATTCAGGCGCTTCCCTATTCCGCGCGTTGGGGCGGTGTTGCTTTCGACGATTTTAAAAGCAAAGGGCCATAACGTCAGGGTGTTTATCGAGGATATTGCGCGGCCAGACTGGCAGTTCGTTGAGAAATCAGACATCGTCTGTATCTCCACTATTACCTCAACCGTTCACTACGCCTACGCTATAGCAGACCGGCTGAAAAGGCTCGGCGCTGTCGTCGTAATCGGCGGAGCACATACGACGTTTATGCCCGATGAGGCTATGGGACACGCAGACTTCGTCGTTCGCGGCGAGGGGGATATCGCACTTCCCGCACTCGTCGATTATCTTGAAACTGGTGCTCCCGTAATTGAATCAATAGGCAATCTGACATACAGAAATACCGCGGGCGTAATAATCCATAACCCGCAAGGCGAGTTTATTAAGGACCTCGACACGCTGCCGCTCCCGGATTTTGGTCTTGTTCACAAGTGGAAGAACTCCAATATACTGCCCGTTGCCACGTCGCGCGGTTGCGCTTTTAACTGCCGGTTTTGCCTCGTGTCGCCTATGTTTGGGAGGAAATACCGCTTCAGGTCAGTCGAGTCCGTAATGGGTGAGCTGCGAACTCGGGTTAAGGTATCGCAATCCCCTATATTTTTCGTCGATGACAACTTTGCCGCCAACAGGAAAAGGGCAAAACTAATCCTTCAGGGCATGGCCGAAATAGGTCTGAAGCCGCGCTGGTCGGCAATGGTGCGCCCCGATATCGCCAAAGACGAAGAGCTGCTAAAGATTATCGCAGATACAGGAAAACCCACTGTATGTATCGGCTTTGAGTCCATTAATCCAGAGGCACTCAAGGAGTATGAAAAAAAACAGACACTGGAAGACAATATTACAAGCATAAAGAAGATTAAGGCGCACGGTATTAAAATCCACGGCATGTTCGTCTTTGGAAGCGATACAGATACGGTAGATACGATACATAGAACAACGGAGTTTGCAACATCAATGGGGATTGATTCAGTACAGTACATGATACTAACCCCGCTTCCCGGCACAAAGATATATGACGATTTTAAGGCGCAGGACAGGCTCCTGCATACGGACTGGTCCAAATACGATATTCACCATGTGGTCTATAAACCCGCGCTGATTACCACCAATGATCTACACTTTGAGACACTAAAGGCTATGAGGGGATTTTATTCGGTGGATTATATTTTGCGGCGCATGTCCCGTCTGGATTGGTTTTACAGCGGCTTTGGCATATACAGCCGGAGCGTTATAGGTAAGGCAATCAAGAACGCGGCCAGTGTTGACTGCCTCTGCAATCTGAAATCAGCGGGGTTGTGAAAGTCAGTCAAGGGGCTTATAGACTTTGTTGAAGATAAACGATTAATTTACGAAAACCTAGACAGAAGAATCCTTTTTGTCTAATGTTTTACATATGACGTTTTTTCACGAGATATACAGTTTTACCTAAGCCTCGTTTGTTATATTTAAAGTGTTTGAGTTTGCTCATTATCCCACGACCACATGAAAACGCGCAAAAGGACTTGCGAAAAGATTTAAAAGTGGTTTAAAATCCTATGACAGTGAGGACTTTTCCCACATCATGTAGAAAGCATGGCCTGAAATGCTTTATGCAGTACTGGTTAACTTTCTCAATGGCTTTTTATGGAAAATCTCTGGCAAGAACATAAAACGCGGCTACGCAACTACATCGCTAATCGTGTCCGAAATCACGATGATGCTGATGACATCCTCCAAGATGTGTTTCTCAAGGTACACACTAACCTACATACAGTTAAATCTCCAGGCGGCGTCTCGGCTTGGTTATATCGTATCGCCAAGAATGCGATTATCGACCATTACAGGAAACAAAAACCTTGGGAGAAATTGCCCGATGAACTGGCTGCCCCTAAGCAGGAACACGATTATATCGCCGAACTGGCGTTATGCCTTCAGCCGATTATTGCCGATCTGCCGGAAATCTATCGAATGGCCCTTTTATTGTCTGAGATTGAAGGTCTGCCACAGAGGGAAGTGGCGCATCGGCTGGAGATATCCCTTTCAGGCGCAAAATCAAGAGTACAGCGCGGACGCGAAATACTTCGGCGACGTCTCTTAGAATGTTGTGCAATAGAAACCGGAAGATGCGGTATTGTCGGCTACGAGGTTATAGACAAGAAGTGTAATTGTGACAACCGTACATAATATTGCGTCTTTTTATCACGATCTCCGTCTTTACGATGAGGCATGTTATGTGCCACAACTACATTAACTGGAGGTTGAGATGACAAGGTACGAAAGAAGTGACCAGAGTGCAGAGGGATGCTGTGGAGGGCCTGCGCCGGAAGGAGTATCGGCCTGTTGTGTTAAAGACGCACAAGCAAAGTCTATCGGAGAGAGCGGTTGCGGATGTGACGGCTCAACTGCCAAGGCAAGCGACGGAGAAACTGCATGTTGCCGCTCTGATAGCCCCGCTCTTGAAGAGACAAAGGAGAGCAATGCACACGAGCTAAAGCATGATGAAATACGTCAAGCTGTGCGGACGCAATATAGTCGCGTGGCTATAAGCAACGGCTGCGGCTGTGCCCCCGACGACTCGGGCTGCTGCGGATCGAAATCGGGAGACGCCAAATCTCTGTCCCATGCAATAGGGTATTCTGCTGCTGAAACCGAATCCGTGCCTGAAGGGGCTAATATGGGATTAGGCTGTGGCAATCCACAAGCGATTGCCAGCCTGCGAGCCGGCGAGATTGTAGTTGATCTCGGGAGCGGCGGCGGATTTGACTGTTTTCTTGCGGCGCGGCAGGTCGGAGCGAATGGTCACGTTATCGGCATCGACATGACGCCCGACATGGTCTCAAAAGCGCGAAGCAATGCGAACAAGGGGGAATATCAAAATGTCGAGTTCCGCCTTGGCGAGATAGAAAACATGCCCATAGCCGACGCCACGGCAAACGTGATTATTTCCAACTGTGTAATAAACTTGTCGCCAGATAAACATCGCGTCTTCTCCGAGTCTTATCGGATTTTGAAACCCGGTGGACGGTTGGCTATTGCGGATATTGTCGCCTTTGCCGAACTGCCAGAGGAAATCCGCAAAGATATGGCACTGTTTACCGGATGCATGGCCGGTGCGTCGCTGGTTAGAGAAATTGAGGAAATGCTTCGTTCAATTGGTTTTCAGCAGATCCGAGTGTCTCCCAATGATGAGAGTAAGTCGTTTATTAGCGGCTGGGCTCTAGGCGTAGCTATCACGGATTATGTCGTATCAGCAACTATCGAAGCAGTTAAACCGGCAAGCTAACATTACGGTCAAGAGGGACTGGTATTAACACTGCGGGCTTTGCCCGCTTTGTTAATACCCTGCTTCTGCAACTATAGACAAAATGAACCATTTTGTATAGGATTTCCTTGATGAATGTCTGTAAACCCGCATGTTTCCTCTAGGCCGGTAAGGCCAAAACTATACAAAATGATGAAGGCGCGGCACTTCCCCCTACTTTTGTCTTGACATAAACCACGAATGTGGTTACAATAAAGCATGATATTTGAATTGTCTGAACAAAAACGGCTTACCGTTCTGAAAACGCGTAATCTCGATTTTCTGAAAGCACGGTATCTATTTGACGGCAGACCTTTGCAGACTGTTCCATCGCCAAGAGGGGAAGAGGCGTGGTGGGTTAGCGTAGGAGAAATAGACGGTCAATTTGTTGCCGTTGTATGGACGCGGCGTGATGACGCCATTCGTATTATCACCATGAGGAGGGCAAGAGATGAAGAAGAAAGAAAATATCGTGCGCTATACGGCTGAAGAGCTTGCCGCTATGTGCGAGCGCGGCGAGGACCGCACCGATTGGGCGAAGGTTGATGCTATGACGGAGGAGGAGTTAGAGGCCAGCATCGCCGCCGACCCCGACGATGTGCATGAACCATTGGACTGGAGTCAAGCATTTGTCGGGTTGCCCCCGGGCAAGAAGCATATCAATATCCGCGTGGATGCCGATGTGCTTGACTGGTTCCGCAGCAAGGGCAAAGGATACCAAACTTACATGAACAGCGTGCTGCGTGCTTTTGTGGCGAAGCAAGGCTCAGGACAAGCCGGCAACAGGCTGTGAGCGACAATAGAGACAATTAAGGATACATCCTGATTATTATCGGGACAAGGCCGCAATGGCGGCAGATTTATTTATTGGTATTTTTGTTTAACACTGTCTCTGGACAAGATGATTGATGTATAGCGCTTGCAAAGTTACTCACCAATTGATATACTCTAATCATGTGCGGTCAACTTAAAGACATAGCGACGTTCTGCAAACGGCATAAATTAATTAAAAGGATATTTTTGTTATGATATTCAATATAATCCTTGAGCCTGAAGATGAAGGCGGTTTCAGCGTGACAGTCCCTGCCTTGGACGGTTGTTTTACAGAAGGTGATACTGAAGAGCAGGCCGTTGAAAATGCCAAAGAAGCCATACATGCTTATATAGAAGGACTTGAAAAACTGAATCAGATAAAATCAGGAACTGATGTCATTTTGAAAGAAGTGGAAACGGCACTTTGAGCAAAACTTTCTCTGGAAAAGATATTGTCAAAGCATTGAGGCGCAAAGGCTTTGTTGTTGACCGCCAACCCATACGCCATAGGGCCGCCTTAAGTGCTCATACAGGTGGTCAATTTGCTCCGGTGCTATCGCTTTGTTGCCAAAGCCAAAAGAATTCTTTTCTCTACCTCTCTTAAATCCAAAGAGCTTAAACTGCCAATGCGGTGGCGCACTACACTTGGTTGCAGAGTAGCTAATTTAATCCTCACCCACGAAGGCAATAAGAGATTAGCTCCCTGCCAGTCCTTAATCTCATAGTCATAAACAGTGGTTTGAGGTACAGAAGTAATCATTGCGATAATAACGTTCCCTGTTTCTATTTCATAATTGCCTTCGCTAACAACTAAAGCCGGCCTGGTTTTAGCAGCCGTTAAATCAGTGAAAGGGAAAGGAACTAAGACTATATCCCCTTTATTATACATGATATTTTTCGTGCCAGTGGTCATAAACAGAGTCTGTATCGTTATCCCAATCACGAGCAAAGCTGGGTAAAGACAAGCCTGTCCACTCTTTAGGTAAATCTAACGACGGGGGAACCGCTCCTCGTTTTAATACATCTACCAGTTCTTTTATCTTCCTGGCCGTTTCTTCTGGCAACCCTTTGACATCAATGACCTCCATTTTTTTATATCCTCCTTGGTTTAGCATAACATGAACATTACTCTTCTTTCATAAAATTAATCCAGATAGGGAGTGCGGCGTGAGACCCTGACATTCCTTCGCCTATCGGGCGGTTTTCATCCCTGCCAACCCACACGCCTACCGTCAAATTATCGTCGAAGCCAATAAACCACGCGTCTTTGTAACTGTCGGTTGTGCCGGTCTTGCCAAATACCGGCCTGTTCAGAGACTTTGCCGCTATCGATGTCCCCTCGGTGACTACCGCGCTGAGTACGTCGCGCATCTTTGAGACGTTGGCAGGGTCTATGGCCTGAACTCCTTTAGGTGCGTTGTCTTCGACATGGATATTGTATCTGTCGGTTATTTTTTCGTAACCCATCGGCTCGAACCTCTTCCCATTTGCGAAGGTCGTATATGCGTAGGTCAGCTCAATGAGCGTCATTTCGGAGACCCCTATGGCAGAAGGCAGATGGGGATATATATTGCTCGTTACGCCAATTGACCGGGCAGTCGCTATCACCTTATCCATCCCGATAGAGTTTGCCAGAGCTACTGTAGCCGCGTTCAGAGAGCGTGAAAGCGCCGTCCTTAGCGTTACCCTTCCGTAGAATTTGTTTGTATAGTTGTGCGGGGTCCACTTCTCACTCCCATCTTTCGATAAGTAAGACACTGCCATGTCATCGATTGTATCATCCGGCGAATAGCCATTTTTAAATGCCGTTAAGTAAACGATTGGTTTAAAGACAGACCCTGTCTGCCTCATTGCCTGAGTTGCCCTGTTAAACTGCGATTTGTGATAGTTTGTTCCTCCGGCCATTGCCCTGATAGCCCCTGTGTTTAAATCTACGGCAATGAGGGCGGCCTCAACCCCGGGCATCCCCGCCCTGGCCAGCGCCGCGGCCCCGTTTGTCACGGCTCGTTCCGCCTTTCTCTGTAAGTTCAGGTCAAGCGTAGTGTATATCTTAAAGCCGGCAGTGTAGAGCCTGTCGCCGAATTTTTGTTCCATAATGTTGCGAATGTACTCGACAAAATATGGGGCGGCGTATTTTCTCCTGTAGATATATTCAGGTACCGGTTTTCTGATAGACGCAGCATAGACCTCAGTGTCGATAAATCCCCTGTCAAGCATTGATTTCAGGGCGAGATTTCTCCTTGTGAAAGCCTTCTTAGGGTCTTTAAAAGGCGAATAAACAGATGGAGCCTTTGGGAGTGCCGCAAGCATGGCGGCTTCGGCTACGCTGAGGTCTTCGGTCTTTTTCCCGAAGTATGTCTGTGCCGCCGCTTCTATCCCGTAGGAGCGGGCACCAAAGTATGCCTGATTCAGGTAAAACGCCAGAATTTCATCTTTTTTGTACCGGCTTTCTATTTGCATCGATATGGCGGCCTCTTTTATCTTTCTCGAAATGCTTTTCTCAGGGGTGAGAAACAGCATCTTGGCAAGCTGCTGTGTTATAGTGCTGCCGCCCTGAACGGCGTTGCCTGCCCTGATATTGTTTATAAAAGCAGCACTTGTCCTAAAGAAATCTATCCCGTGGTGCTCGTAAAAATGCGCGTCCTCAACGGCAATGAAGGCGTCTTTGACGTGTTTCGGGATCTTATAAAACGACACAAACTTTCGCCTTTCCAAATAAAACTCCGCTAACTCGACCCCGTCTGAAGTATATAGAAAGGACGATTCAAATGGGACATAACTCTCCAGCATCTGTACTTTTGGCAGGTCGGACATATTATAAAAAATGAATCCCCCGGCTATCCCCGCCGCAATGGCCGACGCCACTGCTGCCGCCATAATAATTTTCTTCATGAACATGATATAAGGATTATCGCGGGTTCCCGCGAATAAACCGGCTAAAAAAACGAAGTACGTCTTAATCCTCAGGAATGCCTTATTTTTTATAAAATGTATTTCCCTGATTTTAAGAGTAACATCATCAGGGTTGATGGGGTCGGAGAAGCAACAGTCCTTTTTGATACCCGCGGATGTGAAGGACGGGATCTCCGCGGGGTCGGCAAATAAGATAATCTCAGCATCATGAAATCTGCTGTGCAGGGAAGTTATTATCTTAAATTCCCTGGATTGATAATGCTTTGTGTCAAAGACAATTATGGACGGTCTGCGCCTTCTTACCGCATATTCGAGTTCATGGCTGTTGTCAAAGAGCTTCGCCTTGAACCCGCCGTTTTCAATTATCTTTAGTAATAAGCTGCCCCTTGTCTTATCGACTGAAAAGACCAGTATGGGTACGGCCATTCAGGCGCTATTTCTCTTCGGCAATGGCCAGCTGCAGAGCACCCTTTGCCGTTGTGTTCAGGGGGTCTTCTGCCATCCGCACCGATGAAAACTGCAGCGGTAAACGGTTTGCCTTCAGTAGTTTTTCAAACTTCTCCCGTACACCCGCAGGCATGGCAGTGCCTCCGCTTAGGACAACCGAGATGGGTTTGGAGAGTCTGGGCACACTCTCCGATGTCGTTATAACGCGCTGAATGCTCAGAATCAAGCTCTCAAGCAGGTCTTCGTAATATATCGACAACGAAGTCTCAATTTTATTTTTAGGCTCTTTCAGGAGATTAAGCTCTTTTTCTTTTATGAGTTTAATTCTGGTAGCAGACTCGCCCACCGCCGCCCCTACCATTGTGTCAACATAATCCCCGCCCTTTTGGATGCTGTAAGAAAACACCGGTACGGACAGATATGAAAAGCACACATTGCACATCCCTCCGCCCATGCTTATCCCTATGCCGGTATAACTCTCTTCGGCAAGTTCACTCATTATGACGGCAAATCCCTCGTTGATAGCAATTGCAGTGTATCCCATGTCCTGCAGGGTGCGCTTCAGAATGGTATCATGGTGAAGTACGGAAATCTTGGTATCGATGGGTTCGCCGGGAATGCTGTAACAGACCAGCTCTCCCTGATTTTTAGGTGGCGGGACAAGTGTCTTAATTATCGACTGAATAACGTTTAACGCCTCATCCTCCTTGGCGCTCAAGAGGCCGCTTTCTACCGGTCTTCTGGTGTCTGTATTAAATGTGTTGGCAAATGTGTCGGCCGCATTGCCGATTATATAATAACTCCCGTTTTGAGAGAAATATAAGACATCGTTTTTGAGCAGTGTCATTCCGGTAATCTTGGATGCAGGGACAGTAAAGAATGCGTTTAATTGTTTAGTTATTTGAATGCTCGCTCCCCTTGCGCGGGCTGAAACGATGTTAGTCGTACCAATATCAAGACCTATGGGACCGCCGAAGTGCTCTATCTCTTTAGGGCGGTCGGTTTGGATGACACCTTTTTGATTCGCTGCCGCAGCCTTTGCATCCTCGTTCTTGTCACTCATACAATTGCCTCCTGTATTGCAGTTTTATTTCAACATTAATATCAATGCCGCCTATGCCGTCCATGCCGGCTGATTACAGCCGGTAATAACTTTAAACATTGGGTAACATAACAAATCACGCGATTTGTTGTCAAGGCTGCCGCAGTGCCATGTCAGGATAATATACATAGTTCCGGCACAGTTCCGATTTGATTTTTTTTGAATAATAGTATATTGTATTAGTGTACTATGGATATTTGTAATAAATGAAAACAAAAAAACGAATACTTATAACGGGCGGGGCCGGGTTTTTAGGCTCCCATCTATGTGAGAAGCTGCTTGAGGACGGCAACGAGGTGGTTTGCCTCGATAATTTCTATACCGGCAGAAAAAGCAATATCATTCATCTGATGGGCAATTGTTTCTTTGAGGTATTGCGGCATGACATATGCTTCCCGCTATATGCAGAGATCGACGAAATATATAATCTTGCCTGTCCGGCGTCGCCCATCCACTATCAATTCGACCCCGTGCAGACTACAAAGACCTCCGTACATGGCGCTATAAATATGCTTGGATTGGCGAAACGCCTTAAGATTAAAATCCTCCAGGCCTCAACATCCGAGGTTTACGGCGACCCGGCCGTCCACCCTCAGGTGGAGAGTTACTGGGGTAATGTCAATACTATCGGGCCACGGGCATGTTATGATGAGGGCAAACGATGCGCTGAGACGCTTTTTTTCGATTATCACAGGCAGCATGGCCTGAAAATTAAGGTAGCACGTATCTTTAATACCTATGGCCCCAGAATGTTCCAGAATGATGGACGTGTTGTCAGTAACTTCATCGTTGCAGCCCTGAAACAGGAGGACATCACTGTCTATGGAGACGGTTCTCAGACAAGGAGTTTCTGCTATGTTGACGACCTGTGCGATGGATTGATAAAGCTGATGAACTCCCCCGATGAGATTACAGGTCCGATTAATCTTGGCAATCCCGGCGAGTTTACAATCCTTGAATTGGCCCGCAAGATTATTCATATGACTGGCTCAAGGTCAAAAGTTATCTTCTTACAACTCCCTGCCGATGATCCCACACAAAGACAACCTGATATAACCATGGCGAAAAATGTGCTTGGCTGGGAGCCATCTGTGCCGCTCGATGAGGGGCTTGTTAAGACTATCGATTACTTTAAGGAAGTCTTACAATAAATCTCCAATACCGCTGTGAAACACATATTCCTGAGCCTTCAATATGACGGCACAAACTATAGCGGCTGGCAGAGGCAGCCAAACGTGGTCACTATACAGGGGTTGATTGAAGAGGCATTGTTTAAAATTACTGGCCATGCCGCCGCCCTTTCCGGCGCTGGAAGGACTGACGCCGGAGTTCACGCGTTAGGCCAGACCGCTTCGTTTTTTACCGGCAGCCGCCTTACGCCGGACACTGTTCAAAAGGCGCTGAATGCCTTGCTGCCCGGCGATATCAGAGTATGCAGCGCCGTGTATGTCTCAGACGATTTCCACTGCCGTTTCTCGGCTAGGCGTAAACGCTATTTCTATGTTATATTAAACGATTCCCCCGCCTCGCCCTTTATTTACCGCTATGCGTGGCAGGTTAAACATGCCCTCGATATCGCGGCTATGCAACAGGCTGCCATGAGCCTCGTTGGCAGATACGATTTTAAATCCTTTTGTGCCTCAGATACGGATGTGGATAATACTGTCAGAGAGGTCTTAGGCATAACAATCGAGGCGCAGTCTTCCATTGCCTTTATGAATGCCGAAATAAAAGGAAAATTCATAACAATAACGATAGAAGCGGACGGCTTCCTGCGCCATATGGTAAGAAACATCACCGGAACTCTGGTCGATGTGGGAAGAGGAAAGACCTGTGCCGAAGATATTGAATACATCCTTAACGCTAAGGACAGAAAAAAGGCTGGTATGACAGCCCCCGGGCGCGGCCTGTTTCTCGAAAAGGTTTATTACTGAAAGGACTGCTCCTTTTCTACCTGCTCAATCTTTTCCCTTTTTTCCTTACACTCAACACAGTGTACGGCGTATGGCAGCACTTTCAATCGCGCCGCGCTTATTTCTATTCCGCAGTCGTCGCATATTCCGTATGAACCATCGTTGAGCTTCCTCAAGGCCTCGTCTATTTTATTAAGTTTAAGCTTGTGATGGTGCAGCTTTTGGAGTATAATATCCTCGTTGACATCGACAACAGACCAGTCTCCGTCATCGAGGGCAGCCTCGACAAGCTGTTTTTCGTCCCCTTTGACAAAATTCCCTATCTCTGTCTTTGCCTCTTTTAAAATTATCTGCCTCTCCTGAAGGAGAGTTTTCCTTATGTTTTTTGCCCTTTCGTCCAAATTTACGGCATCGTTGTCATTGTCCATAGAGTATCCTTATATATTCCGCCGTATCAGACGCCGGTTTTGTCCTCAGATTTATCTTCAAGCACCCCTTCTTTATACAACTCGACGATGCTTTTTACTTTAATACCAGCAGATTTCAGGGCCTTTTGCACATCAGGGAGCTTTGAGTCCTCTACCTTTAACATAAAATTACTAAGCACAATCAAACCTCCATTATCTCTTTTTCCTTGTGGGCAAGTACATCGTCAACGTGTTTAATAAAAGAATCCGTCACCTTTTGGACTTCTTCCTGGGCCTTCTTCGTCTCGTCCTCGCTTATGTGTTTATCTTTTTCGAGTTTCTTTAGTTCCTCGTTAAATTCCCTTCTGATGTTTCTGACCGCAACTCTGGAGTCCTCGGCCTTCTTTTTTACCACCTTAACCAGCTGTTTTCTCCTTTCTTCGGACAGCGGGGGGATTGTTATCCTGATAGCCTTCCCGTCGTTGTTTGGCGTAAGGTCGAGGTCGGACTTCAGTATGGCCTTTTCTATAGCTGGGATTATTTTCTGCTCCCACGGGGAGATACTTATGGTTTGCGGGTCAGGGCAGCCCAGCGCCGCAACCTGATTAACCGGTGTGGGCGTACCGTAGTAGTCAACCATTATATTATCTAACAGGGATAGAGAAGCCCTTCCCGTTCTTACAGAACCGTACTCCTTTTTCAGATGTTCTATTACTGTGTTCATCTTGGCGTTGAGTTTTTTCTCAAATTCTTTGTCCATAATCAGCCCCCTACGAAAGAACCGACTTTTTCACCGAGCAAGGCTCGTTTGATAGCGCCCTTGTTTTTCATGTTAAATACGATAATGGGCAGGTTATTGTCCATACACAATGTAATGGCGGTTGAGTCCATTACGCTGATACCTTGTTTGAGGACGTCTGCGTGCGTGATTTGGTCAATCATCACCGCTTCGGGATTTTTAACAGGGTCTTTGGTATATACGCCGTCAACCTTTGTGGCCTTGAAGATAATGTCGGCGTCTATTTCCATTGCCCTGAGGGCTGCCGCGGTGTCCGTTGTAAAATAGGGATTGCCCGTGCCGGCGGCAAATATTACCACCCTTTCTTTCTCGAGATGCCTGATAGCCTTCCTTCTTATATAGGGCTCGGCCAGCTCACGCATATCTATGGCCGATTGAACCCTTGTGGGAATCCCAACCTTTTCGAGGGAGTTTTGCAGTGCCAGGGCGTTTATTACGGTTGCCAGCATACCCATGTAGTCGGCGGTTGCCCTGTCTATTCCCTTTACTGAGGCCTCAACGCCTCTGAAGATGTTTCCGCCGCCTATGACAACCGCGATTTGCGCGCCGGTTTCATATGCCTCCTTTATCTCCTGTGCCGCATAGATTACCATTTCCTGTGAGATGCCATAGGAGCCGTCGCCTATCAGGGCCTCACCGCTTAACTTTAACATCAGACGTTTATATTTTAAGTTATCCATTGTCCGCAGTTCCTACGTTTCGTCCTGCTTTTCGCCAAGCTGATACCTGACAAACCGCCTGATCAGAATGTTTTCGCCGAGTTTCGCTATCTTTTCCACAACAACATCATGAATGGTCTGGTCGGGGTTTTTGACGAATGCCTGTCTGAGCAGACACTTTTCGGAGTAGAACTTCTCCAGCTTACCCTCTATTATCTTGTCTATCACGTTGGCGGGCTTACCCTTAACCTGATCCTTATATATCTCTTTTTCCCTCTCGATTATTGCGGCGGGGATTTCAGTCGGCTCTATGTATTCGGGGTTTGCCGCGGCTATGTGCATGGCGATGTCTTTTGCCAGCTGCTTATATTCGTCAGTTTTTGCAACGAAGTCAGTTTCGCAGTTCAGCTCTATCATAACGCCAATCTTATCCATGTGGATATAGGAGCAGATGAGGCCTTCGGACGCCTTTCTGCCGGACTTCTTTGCCGCCGTGGCAAGGCCTTTCTTTCTGAGGAAATCAAGGGCCTTTTCGAAATCGCCGCCGGTCTCTGTGAGGGCCTTTTTGCAGTCCATCATACCGGCGCCGGTCTTTTCCCTTAACTCCATGACCATGTTTGCGGATATCACGCTTTTACCTCCTCAAGTTCTTCCTGTTGTTTTTTCTCTTCTATCAGAATGTCTTGTGCCTTCTGTTCTTTCTCTCTAATCAGCATGTTTTTGCCTTCCATGATTGCGTCGGCCATTTTACCCGTTACGAGTTTCACGGCTCTGATGGCGTCGTCGTTGCCGGGGATGACGTAGTCAATTTTATCGGGGTCACAGTTCGTGTCAACAATGGCGACGATAGGGAGCGAGAGTTTTTGGGCCTCCATGACGGCGATGTTTTCGCGTCTTGGGTCTATGACGAACAGGACGCCGGGGTATTTTTTCATTTCTTTAATGCCGCCGAGATTTTTTTGCAGCTTAGTGCGTTCTTTTTCGTAGGCGAGGACTTCTTTTTTTGTGAGCACGTCGTAGATGCCGTCGCTTTTCATAGTTTCTATCTTTTTCAGCTTTTCGATACTCTTTTTGATAGTGAAGAAGTTAGTGAGCATACCGCCGAGCCACCTTTGGTTGACGTAGTATGCGCCGACGCGTTCGGCCTCTTCGGCGATAGCGTCCTGGGCTTGTTTTTTAGTGCCGACAAACATAATGGTCTCACCGGCGGCGGACATATCGCGGACGAAGTTATAGGCCTCTTCAATGCCTTTGACGGTTTTTTGGAGATCGATGATGTAGATACCATTTCTCTCGCCGAAGATATACTTCTTCATCTTAGGGTTCCACCTTTTTACCTGATGTCCGAAGTGGACGCCTGCCTCGAGCAGTTCTTTCATAGATACAACCATAGTTAAACTACCTCCTGTTGGTTATTCCTCCGCTATAGCTTTAGCGCCCTCTGTGCGGCCACAGCCGCGTGGGGACCCGTGCTAAAGCTGCCATAATCGGCTGCATAGCGTGTGATTTTGTAATGGAAGGTAACATAAACGTTCAATATTTTGCAACAGGATTTCTAAGATAAATATTTTTGTGGGGATTTGATGGGGAATTCAGGTTTCAGTGCCTGTTTAGGTGGGGGCTTCATGTTTGTGACGTTGTGGCGCAGATGAGCCGGCACTTGTATAGCAGATTGTTTGTCATTCAGGATAATCGAAGATATGTTGACGAAACCAGACCATCAAAAGTATAATATTATAATAAATGAGAAAGAATTATTGTTGTTATCGAATCGATATGTTACCTAAAGGTAACAACGGATAAGAATTATTTACAGAGTTTATAAATATATTTAGCAGGTGTGGTTACAGTAAATATGATTACCGGGGAGTGAATCATGGCGCAAGACGAGATGATTTATTTTGCACATTCGGTTGAAGGCCAACCTCAAGAACAATGGCATACGCTTGATAAACACCTCCTCGACACGGCTGAGCTTGCCTCCGGGTTTGCTGATGAGTTCGGATGTGCCGGTTGGGGATATATATCAGGGCTATGGCATGATTTGGGAAAGTATTCGTTAGATTTTCAGAACAAGCTGCTTGCCTCATCAGATGCTCATATAGAAACAAATAAGGGCAGGGTTGACCATTCGACGTCCGGGGCGATTTATGCCGTTGAAAAATTCAACAAGATGGGCAGATTGCTTGCCTATCTGATTGCTGGGCACCATGCGGGGCTGCCGGATTGGCAGACCGCCACGGCAGGAGGTAAGAGCCTTGCTCATCGTTTAGAGAATAAAGAACTTCTTAAAAAGGTGTTCGATTGTGACAATCCTAATGGTTCGGTCATCCCTAAATATATTATTGGGCATCCGTTTCCAGATGTGAGATTTAGAACAAGAAATGGTCATGCCCTATGGATAAGAATGCTCTACTCCTGTCTTGTTGATGCCGACTTTTTAGATACTGAGACCTTCTATGAACCTGAAAAGACACGAAGTAGAAAAGGATACCCTGTGCTGCGTGAACTTCTGCCCTTGTTTGAGACATATATTGCAGATAAATTGGAAAATGCTGATGATACACCGGTTAACCGCAAACGCGCTGAGATACTCAGGCAATGTATAGAGATGTCGGCACATAAACCTGCAATTTTTACTTTGACGGTTCCTACCGGAGGGGGAAAGACGCTATCATCTATGGCCTTTGCGCTAAATCACGCCGATAAGCCGGATTACAAAAAGAAAAGGATAATTTATGTCATACCATATACGAGCATTATCGAACAGACAGCCGATGAGTTTAGAAAGATATTTGGCGATGCCGTGTTAGAGCATCACAGCAATGTCGATGTTTCAAACGAGGACACTGAAACCACTAAAGCCAGACTGGCCTGTGAAAACTGGGACGCTCCGATTATTGTGACGACTTCGGTTCAATTTTTCGATTCACTTTTCTCCAATCGCTCAAGCAGGTGCCGGAAACTGCACAACATTGTAAACAGCGTTGTTATTCTTGATGAGGTTCAACTGCTGCCGCCTCAATATCTTAATCCAATTCTTCGTTCGATAAAAGAGCTTGAGCAAAACTACAACGTAACTTTTGTCCTCTGTACTGCGACACAACCGGCATTTACGCCGCAGAAGTCTATTGATTTTAAATTCGAGGGATTAAGCGATACTATTGAAATAATGAACAACCCTCAGTCACTTCATGAATCATTCAGACGTGTTGATGTCCATGTGCCGGAGGATTTAATAAAGCCGCGCTCATGGGAAGACCTTTACTCTGAACTGGCGCTGCATCCGTCGGTACTCTGCATAGTCAACAGGCGGGATGATTGCCGGATTCTTTACGAATTGGTACGAAAAGAAAATGAGGCTGCATTTCATCTCTCTGGCTGTATGTGTGGGCAGCATCGTTCTGAAGTGATTAATAAAATAAAGGAGAGGCTCAAAGCGAAGATTCCAACGTGTGTAATAAGCACACAGCTTGTCGAGGCAGGAGTTGATTTTGATTTTCCTGTTGTTTACCGTGCGCTTGCGGGGCTTGATTCGATTGCTCAGGCCGCGGGCAGATGTAACAGAGAAGGTCTTATTGAGAAAGGACGTGTCGTGGTATTTATTCCACCAAGTAAAAATCCGGCAGGGTATCTCCGGCAGGCTGGTGAAATAGGCCGCAGACTGCTTGCTGAAAAAACAGAAGATCCTCTTTCTCCTGATAGGTTTGAACGGTTTTTTAAAGAGCTGTTTTGGATTCAGGGGAGTAACCTTGATAAGCACGATATTCTAAAAGACCTTGACGTAGATGCGGATTTGAGATTCAGCTTTTTCACTGCCGCTCAAAAGTTCAAGATAATTGATGACAAACAATATAGTTCTGTAATCGTAAGATACGGGAAAGGGGCTGATTTAATCGAACTGCTGAAGACAAAAGGGCCGGAGCGGTGGTTGATGAGACGGCTTCAGAGATATGTAGTAAATTTACCGAAATATATCCACGCAAGAATATATGATGACGGTGGTATAAGTGAAGTGCATCCAGGGATATTTGTTCAGGCGCATGGCGCGATGTATAACGATAACCTTGGGTTTTGCCCTGATAAGTCTATGCTGTATGAGCCTGATGAGATAATGATCTGATAATTAAAAGAGGAGGATATTATGGGAGGTTTACCAGAAAGGAGTAACGCTTTCCGGTTGAGAGTGTGGGGAAGGAACGCCTGTTTTACGAGGCCGGAGATGAAAGTCGAGCGAGTATCTTATGACGTAATGACGCCATCGGCAGCACGCGGAGTGCTTGAGGCGATCTTATGGAAGCCCGCCATTCGATGGAAGGTGAACCAGATAGACGTTCTGAATCCGATTAAATGGGAATCTGTACGCAGAAACGAGGTAGGCTCACCAATGTCTCCAAAAGTAAGTGAAATGTTTATTGAGGAATATCGTCAACAAAAGGCAGGCCTATTTCTCAGGGATGTTGCTTATACAATACATGGCTTTTTTGAACTTACAGACAAAGCGGAAAAGGCTGACACAGTAGTCAAGTTTACAGAAATGTTTCTGCGCAGAGCAGAGAAGGGGCAATGTTTTCACCGTCCGTATCTTGGTTGTCGGGAATTCGCGGCAGATTTTGAAGTCTTCACAAACGGTAAGGCGTTACTCATGCCGATTCCTGAAACACGAGACTTAGGCTGGATGCTATATGATATGGATTTCAGAGGAAAGGAATCTGTTGCCCGTTTCTTTAGAGCAAACCTTAAAGAAGGTCGCATGATAATTAATGAAGACGAGGTGAGACCATGATTTTACAGGCGTTGTATGATTTGTTTGACAGAAGGAAAGATGAATTACCAGAGGAGGGTTTTGAAGATAAGGAGATACCTTTCTTAATTGGCATCAACAGTAAAGGTGAGTTTGTTAGTTTGCAGGACACAAGAACGCTTGATGGTAAAAAATTAAATGGACGGAAATTCAGGGTGCCAAAAGGTGCTGGACGTTCCTCTCCGAAAGCGTGGCAAATGGCAAACCTGCTTTGGGATCATTACGGATATGTATTCGGCTATTCTAACTCTGATAGTGACAACGACAAAGAAAAGACTGAAAAACAGCATGAAACCTTTGTAAAACAGATTCAAAAACTTGCTGCCACATATCCAAGCGATATAGAACTGAATGCCGTCATGGAGTTTTACAAGAACAAGCAACATGAAGATGTTTTTAAGCACCCTCTATGGCTGGATTGTAAAAATATCGCCGGATGTAATCTTACTTTTCAGATAGATGGGGTAGGTCATATTTGCGACAATGACAATGTCCGCGCGTATGTTTCATCTAAGATAAATCAATTAGAATCCGATAGAGATGAAGACGATGTCCCATTGCAAAAAAAAGAGGGCATTTGTTTGATTACAGGCAATCTGTCAACAATAGCCCGATTGCATCCCAGAACACCGATTGCGGGGGCAAAAAGCAATGCCAAGATCGTATCCTTTCAAAAAAAATCAGGATTTGATTCATATGGCAAGGAACAGAGTTACAATGCGCCCGTTAGTGAGAAGGCGGCATTTGCCTATACAACGGCACTTAATTATTTGCTTGCTAAAGGTTCACCACAGAAAATATATGTTGGTGACACAACTACTGTCTTCTGGGCTGACAAAAAGCATAAGGTTGAGGACTTATTTATTGAGATATTTGGAGAACCGGCGAAAGGTGAACCTGAACAAGATTATAAAAGTCTGATTTCAATGTTTCGGTCACCAGAAACCGGCGTAAAGGTCGAACTTGATCCAGAAACGAAATTTTACGTTCTTGGTCTGGCACCTAATGCGGCACGAATAGCTATTCGTTTCTGGTATGCTGGTACTGTGGGGGAAATTGTTGATAAGATGTGGCAGCACTTCGATGATCTGGAGATAGTAAAATCCCCAAATGAATGGAGAACTATCTCATTAAGAAATCTGTTGAGATCAACGGCACAGCAGGAAAAGGATAAAAACATATCGCCAAATCTTGCCGGTGATTTCATGAAGGCGATACTTGCTGGCACACCCTATCCTGTGACACTTCTATCATCAGTTATACGGAGGATAAAGGCTGAACAGTCGAAAAAGGATAGTAATGGGAAACCTATGCAAAATGTTACATATCCGCGAGCAGCGCTTATAAAAGCCGTGCTTGTCAGACAATCACGGTATAGAAATGAAAAGGAGGAGATTGGCATGTCATTAAATCTAAGCAACATGAATATCGGCTATCGTCTTGGACGGCTTTTTTCAGTTTTAGAAAAGATTCAAGAAGAGGCAAACCCGGGAATCAACGCAACCATTCGGGACAGGTTCTACGGTTCGGCATCAAGTACTCCTGTAACGGTATTCCCATTTTTGATGAGATTGAAAAATCATCATCTCGCGAAGCTTGAAAATAAGGGGCGCGTCAAAAACATGGAGAAACTCATTGCAGAGATTATGGATTCAATAACAGAATTTCCCGGTCATCTTAGCCTTGATGACCAAGGACGTTTTACTATCGGATATTACCACCAGAGACGGGATTTATATACTAAAAAAGACAAAACAGAGGAGGATCCAACAAATGACTAATCCAATTCAGAACCGCTATGACTTCGTACTTTTTTTTGATGTTAAAGATGGCAACCCAAATGGAGACCCCGACGCGGGGAATCTGCCGCGTGTCGACCCTGAAACCGGACACGGGCTTGTTACCGATGTGTGTTTGAAGAGAAAGGTAAGAAACTATGTGCAGCTTATAAAAAACTGCTCTGTACCGTACGATATTTTTATCAAGGAGAAGGCTATCCTGAACAATCTGATTGATAAAGCACATGAAGAAGAAGATGTAAAGGCTAAAGAGAAGGGAGACAAAACAGAAGCAGCACGTCAATATATGTGCGGAAACTACTATGATGTCAGGACATTTGGGGCAGTCATGTCAACAGGAAAGAATGCCGGTCAGGTGCGCGGCCCCGTTCAACTTACCTTCTCGCGGAGCGTCGATCAGGTTGTACCGCTTGAACATAGTATTACGCGCATGGCGGTTGCAACTGAGGCGGAGGCAGAGAAACAGCAAGGGGATAACCGAACTATAGGAAGGAAGTTTACAATTCCTTATGGCCTGTATCGTTGCCACGGCTTTATATCTGCGCCATTTGCTGACAATTCAAATGGAAAAAACGGGACTGGTTTTAGTGAAGACGATCTAAAACTGTTTTGGGACGCACTTGTGAACATGTTTGAGTGCGACCACTCCGCTGCACGCGGTCATATGGCAACGAGAAAACTTATAGTCTTCAAGCATGACTCGGCACTTGGAAATGGGCCGGCACATAAATTATTCGATAAAATCAAGGCAACGGTTAATGATAAGACAAAGCCAGCGCGTGATTTTACCGATTATACGATAACCGTGCCGAATCAATCCGATATGCCGCAAGGTGTAATCTTGGACGAAAAGCTCTAATTGTACACTGAAGATGACCTGCTGCCGCTATCGGCGTTACAGCATCTGCTGTTTTGTGAGCGGCAGTGTGCGCTTATTCATATTGAGCAGGCATGGGATGAGAATCTCTTCACGGCTGAGGGCAGGATTATGCACGAGCAGGTTGACAGCGGCAAATCTGAAAGTCGGCGAGATATTAAAATCTCCACCGGCGTTGCCCTCCGGTCATTGGCTCTTGGACTGTCAGGTAAGGCCGATGTTGTCGAATTCCATAAGATTCGCAGCGATCCCGCTGTGAAAGGTTTAAAATGGCAGCCCTTCCCTGTTGAGTACAAACGCGGAAGCCCAAAAAAAGGTAATTACGATGTCGTTCAGCTCTGTGCTCAGGCAATGTGTCTTGAGGAAATGCTTGACGTCAGAATCGAACATGGGGCGATGTTTTATGGCAAGACAAGACGATGCCTCAACGTAATCTTCGACGCTGCACTTAGGCAGCTTACCGCACAAACCGCGATCAGGCTACATGAACTTATAGATTCGGGGGCGACGCCCTTTCCGCAGTTCGGCCCTAAATGTAAAAACTGCTCCCTCATCGAGATATGTCTGCCGCAGAATATGAAAAAGGGCCGCCCCGTCGAAAAATATATGGAAATGTCCATTGCCAGAGGCATGGATGATATGGCGGAAGACTAATGAAGCGATTATTAAATACCCTGTACGTTACGACACAAGGGGCATATCTCACGAAAGAGGGTGAGACGGTCGTCGTGAAGTCAGGCGATGATACGATGGTAAAGCTGCCGGTGCATAATTTGGGCAGCATCGTATGTTTTGGGCAGGTGATGAGCAGTCCAGCATTGATGGGATTTTGCGCTGAACGCGGTGTGTCGATAAGTTTTATGACGGAGTATGGGCGGTTTCTTGCAAAGGTGCAGGGGCCGGTATCAGGGAATGTGTTATTAAGGAGGGAGCAATATCGCCGCGCTGACGACAGCGATGAGACGTTAAAAATAGCGAGGGCGGTGCTTACGGCGAAAATCTCCAATTGCCGAACCGTGCTTAGACGCATGTTAAGGGATCATTCAGAATCACGCGACGGCGCGGCAGCCTCGAAATTTAACATAGACGCAGTGTCAAGTGCGGCCGACAGATTAGGCATGTCTATCGGCAGGCTGCAACGTGTGGAATCTCTTGATGAGATAATGGGTGTTGAGGGAGACGCGGCGCATAACTATTTCGGCGTATTCGACAATCTGATTATTTCACAAAAGGAGGAATTCTATTTCAGGGAAAGGAGCAGGCGTCCGCCGATGGACAATGTCAACTGCCTGTTATCTTTTTTATATACGATAGTGCTGCATGACATACGGTCAGCGTGTGAGACGGTGGGGTTGGACCCTGCGGTAGGGTATATACACCGGGACAGGCCGGGGCGTCCGGGTTTAGCGCTTGATATACTTGAGGAATTCAGGCCATACCTTGCGGACAGGCTTGCGGTAAGTCTTATAAATCTGGGGCAGGTGCGGCCATCGGGGTTTAAGAAACAGGAGGCCGGAGGGGTTTTGATGGATGATGAGACGCGAAAAACTGTTCTGATTGCGTATCAAAAGAGGAAACAGGAGGAGCTGACACATCCATTTTTGAATGAAAAAGTACCGGTGGGATTGCTGTGTCATGTTCAGGCGATGTTATTAGCGCGGTATATTCGACAGGATTTGGATGGTTATCCGCCGTTCATATGGAAATAGGTGGAAAATGCTGGTATTGATAAGTTATGATGTATCAATTGAGGGGGATGGAAAGAGGAGATTGAGGAGGGTGGCGAAGGCATGTCAGGATTATGGGCAGAGGGTACAGTATTCGGTGTTTGAGTGCATAGTAGATCCGGGGCAGTGGACGCACCTGCGACAAAGATTGATAGATGAGATAGACGAGGAGTGTGACAGTCTGCGGTTTTATTTTTTGGGATCGAACTGGAAGCACCGGATAGAGCACATAGGGGCTAAGGGCACATATGATCAGGAAGGGCCGCTGATATTTTGAAAATGCGAACCCAAAGCGGACATATTTATACAAGGGCGGTTCGCGCAGATAAAATTATCTTATAATACAAAGAGTTACAAATAATGATCTTTGATAAGAAGAGAATAGGTTACACAAAACCGCCATGTAGGCGGAAAGTACATGTAAGAGCCTTGGCTATCAACGCTGTCAAAGGCGACAGTCGCCCCTCACGCAGGGGCGTGGATTGAAACTTAAAGCAGTCAAAGGCCAATTCAAGGGACGTGGTCGCCCCTCACGCAGGGGCGTGGATTGAAACAGATATATCGAGGCGCTAAACGGCTCAAAGATTGTCGCCCCTCACGCAGGGGCGTGGATTGAAACTCATCAGGCGGAGGCGGTAATCTACCCGGCCCGAGTCGCCCCTCACGCAGGGGCGTGGATTGAAACGGCTACAACGTCATCAAACCCGATGCGATGGGCGGTCGCCCCTCACGCAGGGGCGTGGATTGAAACAATTGATACGACAAAGGCATTCCCGTGCCGTCATGTCGCCCCTCACGCAGGGGCGTGGATTGAAACCTCTACCTTTGCGTCCGTTGTTTCCTTGACGTGCGTCGCCCCTCACGCAGGGGCGTGGATTGAAACACGTTCGAAACCTGAAACTCTTAGGAGGTGTAGCAGTCGCCCCTCACGCAGGGGCGTGGATTGAAACTCATTACCTCGTCCATTGTTGCTATATGGTCAACGTCGCCCCTCACGCAGGGGCGTGGATTGAAACCTCATAATCTGTGTTATTGCCTGAAGACACTATGTCGCCCCTCACGCAGGGGCGTGGATTGAAACTATTAACCGGCATTCCGTCAATAGAAAAAGATGCGTCGCCCCTCACGCAGGGGCGTGGATTGAAACAGCTTTGAGTTCCTGCTTCACATCGCCCGTTACAGTCGCCCCTCACGCAGGGGCGTGGATTGAAACAGTTATTGTCATTTTCCGTCGTCCCTTATACTAACGTCGCCCCTCACGCAGGGGCGTGGATTGAAACTAAGTCGTATAGCTACGCCGGTACAATGGATAGGGTCGCCCCTCACGCAGGGGCGTGGATTGAAACTTGTGCTGATTGAAGCTGAACGATTTCAGCGTCCGTCGCCCCTCACGCAGGGGCGTGGATTGAAACCCGCATGGTTGGCAGGCATGGTAAAGAAATCCGAGTCGCCCCTCACGCAGGGGCGTGGATTGAAACAGGCGTATCCCATACCTGCATCTGTCTAATCGTCTGGTCGCCCCTCACGCAGGGGCGTGGATTGAAACATCCTCAACTCGCAAGTCTCTATCTCCACTCAGCGTCGCCCCTCACGCAGGGGCGTGGATTGAAACGGCTTTGTTCCTATAGGGTTTTTACCTGCCTGTGTCGCCCCTCACGCAGGGGCGTGGATTGAAACTTTACCCGATTAGGGGACAACCCTAACGGGCTATGTCGCCCCTCACGCAGGGGCGTGGATTGAAACCTGATGAGGAGCTTGATTATAACCTTGCTACTGCCCGTCGCCCCTCACGCAGGGGCGTGGATTGAAACCATTGAGACGCTGCCGGTGCCCCAGATGGGTTATGTCGCCCCTCACGCAGGGGCGTGGATTGAAACACAGGTGCGGAAACGAAAAGAAACGAGGGGAACCGTCGCCCCTCACGCAGGGGCGTGGATTGAAACTGTATCGATGGTCTGCTGATTGTAGAAAGCCCTGGTCGCCCCTCACGCAGGGGCGTGGATTGAAACGGGCACTATTATGAAGAATTTACCGATCCTATAGTCGCCCCTCACGCAGGGGCGTGGATTGAAACAGGCAATACTTGAATGCGGTCCAATACCTTCTTTGGTCGCCCCTCACGCAGGGGCGTGGATTGAAACAGATGTAATTTGCTGGCATAGACTTATAGTATCAGTCGCCCCTCACGCAGGGGCGTGGATTGAAACACACCTATTTTACGGCAAAAACTACATATATCATTATGTCGCCCCTCACGCAGGGGCGTGGATTGAAACCATTTACTAGCTACGTGGCGTTATGCAATAACTGGTCGCCCCTCACGCAGGGGCGTGGATTGAAACAGCTATAAAGGCTTTTGCTACTATCTGCTTTATGTCGCCCCTCACGCAGGGGCGTGGATTGAAACATTTACTAGCTACGTGGCGGCTACACGGCGTTAGGTCGCCCCTCACGCAGGGGCGTGGATTGAAACCATATTAACCTCTTTAATAATTTTATTTACTCAGTCGCCCCTCACGCAGGGGCGTGGATTGAAACAAATTACATACATCTTAATCAACATATGTTATACGTCGCCCCTCACGCAGGGGCGTGGATTGAAACATGATATAGCTAAACCACAAACTATAGATTATATGTCGCCCCTCACGCAGGGGCGTGGATTGAAACGTACTAACCAGTGTCATCGGAGGGATTGAACCAGGGGCGCCCCTCACGCAGGGGCGTGGATTGAAACGATATGCGTCTCCGCGTATATCCTTGCAGGTGGGTCGCCCCTCACGCAGGGGCGTGGATTGAAACACGAAGTAATCAAAGAACTCCTCAAGCGCAGTATGTCGCCCCTCACGCAGGGGCGTGGATTGAAACTTAATAGTGCCGGAGTGAATCGAGTCGTCATCGGTCGCCCCTCACGCAGGGGCGTGGATTGAAACATATTACGGCAAAGTAAATTCGGGGGACGCATGGGTCGCCCCTCACGCAGGGGCGTGGATTGAAACAAAGACAAATTGCCCTGTGGCTTGGACTGGGTATTGTCGCCCCTCACGCAGGGGCGTGGATTGAAACTGATGAGAATGAAGATCTGCACGATTTTCCACTCTAAAGAAGATATTTATAACCTTGTGTATAAGAAATTGAAAAATATTGGCCTAAAAACATTACTGTTTTTGAGAAATATAGAGGAAATTATATGGTCATCGTTGTATGGGGAGCGGGGTCATTACATTAAAGAAACCAAGGAAATGGAGGGGGCTAAAAGAGTTACGGTAATATCCAAAGAGGACTTGGAAGAATACATCTTGGAAGAATACATAGTGCTTCAGAGGCCGATCACGATAGATGACAGGATTCTGAAGACTGAAGTTGCATACAAATTAGGTGAAGACAAGCAGGGTAAGGAAATAGTTGTGCCGGAGCCTGATTCAAAGCTTGTCGTGTATTTCCCTACTGAGAAGGTAACTTTTTTGAATTTTCTTGTCCAGGGTCCATACAAGACCACTCCAAACCGTGAAAACATTCCCTCGGATGATGAGCAGAATAAAATGATTATTGAAGAGACAGGCAAATTGATCGCTGATAGCCTATCTGTTATTAAAAGATTAGGATATCTTGATACCAGCTTCATGAGCATACTTCCTATTCATCCTGAGCACAGAGAGAAGGAACCAATCTATTCGGCGCTTTATGAAAAAATAAAAGAGAAATTCCTGTCAGATGATGAGCTATTACCCACTGCGCAGGGTAGGATACACGCCTCACCGGGCACCGCTTTGCTGGCACGAGGCAAAGAACTAACTGAATTCCTAAATAATGAAGACATTCGCCTGCTTTTTTCCAAACAGCATTGGCTGGATACAAATATTACTTACGACAAAACAAGGGATCTGAGAGACTATTTGATCAATGAGCTTGGCATCAAAGAAGTTGATTTTGAAGTTTTTGCAAGGAGTCTAACGAAAGATTTTCTGAAAACGAAGTCAGATGAATGGATGATAGGCTTTTATTCGCGGTTACTTGATCAAGAGGCTCTCTGGCGGGACAGACCTAAAGCCAGTATTTTAAGAACGAAGCCTATTATTCGATTAGATAATGGCGAACACATAGAGCCGTTCGATGAGGAAAGAAAGGCGCAAGTATATTTACCATCAGAAAAAAGATCAGAATTTAAGACAGTTAAGCGTAAGCTCATAGAAAACGAAAACGCTCTGAAATTCTTAAAGGAGCTTGGCTTATCAGAACCAGACCTCCTTGCTGAAGTCAAGGAATTCGTTCTTCCTAAATATTATTCAGGAGAGTTTCAGATCAATGAGATTTATTACGATGACTTCGAAAAACTGCTTACTGTATATGAAACCATTTCTTCAAACAAGAAGATGGAATACGTCTCACAGCTAAAAGGTACTCCGTTTGTATCTTCTATCAATTACGCAAAGCAGGAAAAAATATGTAAGCCGACAGATGTATATTTTAACAGTGAGGAGCTTGAAAAATATTTCGCGGATAATGACAAAATCTATTTTGTATCAGGTGCTCTTATCGATAAATTAGGATCCGAAAGAGTGCCATCTTTTTTGCAGGAACTTGGCGTGGCAGACAGCCCAAGACGCATTCAAATTGAAGGGAGGCTTTCTGATGATGAGAAAGCGCGTCTGCGTAACAATGAAGGATGCACCTACGATATCCACCAGAAGGACTTTGATTATGAAGGATTGACTATTTTCCTAAATCGGATGTCGCCAGAAAACTCGTTTTTATTGTGGTCATTACTGCTAAGGGGCATTAAAGAAGTGGCTCGCAATTATTTCAAAGGCGAATATAGATGGTTCTATCGCACAGACCATACGGCACCGTTTGATGCTACCTTCTTGAAGTCACTCAAACAATCAAGATGGCTTGTTAATAGAGAGGGCAAGCTGGTCAAACCCTCAGATGTGACATTCGCGGAACTGCCTGATGAATTCAAAAAGGAAAGTCCGAATGTTGATGTATTAATCAATGGGCTTCAATTTAAGCCAGCTATTGTCGACCAATTACCTCCAGAAGATAAAGAAAAATATGAACTTACTAAGGACTATACATCAGAAGAACTTGCAAAAATTCTTGCTGATTATAAAAAGAAATCGGGTACTAAAAAGACGGAGGAACCTGATAAAGATGAAGAGGGATGGGAGCGGACCACAAACCAGATGAAGTAGATATCGGCATTGAGGAAGCAGCCATTGCGGAGATAAAAATATCCGGTTTAGAAGGGCAAACAGAAACTTTAGAGTCTGCAAAGGGCGAAGAGAAAACGGAAGAGGGTAACGGCCAACCACAAAAGAAAGAGGGTGATGAAGTTACTGAAAGCCTAAGCGCCACAGACAAAAAGAAAATTGGCACATGGGGTGAAGAGGTTGTCTTTAATGCGCTTAAGAAGGAATACCTCCAGATGAACGAGAATCTCACTGCAACAGATTTCAGTTTCAAACTTTGTGATCCTGTCGGCAATGAAATCGAGATAGTATGGCTCAATGTCAGGAACAACATCGGCAAAGGTTGCGATTTTGTAAGGAAGGAAAATGGCATTGAGGTAGAGTATATAGAGGTGAAGACAAAACTGGGAAGTCATGAAGAATTAATCGAGATTACCGGGAAACAATGGGAATCCGAACGAGCGCTCTATAATCGAGGCGAGGGGAATAAATACTCTATCTATATTGTATCGAATGCTGGTCAGTCAAAAGCCAAAATAATGAAGCTCAATGATCCGATAGCGCTTTGGAAAGAGGGTAAGCTATATGCTCATCCAGTAAATTTCAGACTCTAAGTAGGTCGGCCTAATCTTGATAAAACCGCCGCGCAAGTATATATCATCTAAGTAAGCGTCAAGAAAACCGCATCTTTACAAGAGAAAAGTTAGCTGTCATAATGAGCCGAAAGAAGGAGGTTCATGATGACGAGCAAAGGGAAGAAGGGATCAGTCTCAAAGGTATCGGGCAATTGGA
>JADFYO010000028.1 GCA_015233015.1 Nitrospirota bacterium
AAGAAAAAAGTCTCGTATTTCCTAAAGTCATTACAGAAATTGCCAGACATAATTCGCAGTTTCTTTATGCACCGTAAATTGCAATATGCTGCATAATAATATCTACATACTTATGTACTTGTTAGTAACTCACAAACAAAGAGGAAATCAATATTAAATCAACGCCATTATTTTCAATATTTTAAGATAAATTCATAGTGAGGCAAAGGACATTTGGTTGAACCAAACCGGCAATTTGCTCAAAGCAGCTTTACCACGGGGCCTTACGCAAACATTAACCGTCACTTAGTCCCCTATCCTGTTTGCGTTTCATTGCCTTAGTACCGCGTGTCTTCACATCTGCGAATATTTAAATCCTTGTTTGTAAAATGATATGTTACCTCGTCCTGATCTAAATGTTCCGGGTCGTCAACGACTTCGCCTTTATCGTTAATAGTGTCCTGTTCTATCCTGAAACTGAATTTTATCTTGACTTTGTCTAATTTAACGCCCTGCCGTTTTTTTATTACAACAAAATCATCGTAGAAAAATTTCTTATCGAAGCCGCAGGGGCCGCCCGGGCAAGATGCGTGGTAATTTCCGCCGTAGTTCTTATTATTTTCCACAGCAAATCCAATTGGTGTCCATCTTGGTATGCGGTGTATTTCGGCATTAGTTACGTCAAACTCGAAACCGCGAACCCGGTAAAATACCTTGTTGGGTTTAGTAAACTTCTTTAATGAAACGCAGTAGAGGCCGTTGTCTCCTTCGACAAAAGAGAAGGCGAACAAGACTATTGTCAGTATAATTAATGTCTTCGTGGTTTTAGGGGTAAGCATTTGTCTATTTTTTTTACATGAAAAGGAGAAACATGTATTGATAATGAGTCTAATATGGAAGCATCAATGCCGCTGCCGCCTTCTTTGTCAATATATATGGCGCTAAATTCTATATGTATATTATATTTAGACATATCTTTAGGTTGTCTAAGGATAGCAAATTTCTCAAGGTCTTTAAAGCTGATAGCATCTTTATCCGACTTAGCCGCGGCGGTGACCGTAGTAATATCCCCATCATTATTATCAAAAACATATACCCATGACGATGGAAATTGGGGAAGCTCATAGATATAAGCGAAGGAAACTGATATCTCAAATGCCCTAAGTCTGCGTGTTGGATATGAGTGGCTATCACCAAACAAGGCATAATAATATATATCTTCACATTCAGCCGCGACATCGGCAGCGGCAAACAACATCAGCGCCAACACTGACGGCAACACCAACATTCTATTCATCAGGTTAATCATCATGAACCTTCAGGCATTTATGAATTTCCTTAATAACAAAGTCTTTAGTGTCAAGAACTTTGAGTTCAGAGATTCCATTGGGTTTAATATAAATCAATTTCATTGCAACATACTTTTTTTCACCTCTAATATATGGTGTTATAATAAATGTGAAAAAATCCTTAAAATACTTTATATCTATGGCATCTTTGTCTGAATAAGACGTGGCAATTACAGCGAATGATGAGTCCTCGTTAAAGTCATAGCGCCAACCACCGGGTATTTTGGGTATGCCATATATTCCATAGCCTGTATCAAAAAAGAATGCCCTAACCTTATAATTCTTCTTAAGGTATGAGTCTTTTAATGAAACAGTATAAAACTTATTCTTGCATTTACCAGCAAGCCCGTCCTTGGGTGAGAACACTGCCAATGAAATAATCAACAAAACAGCTAATCTCACATACAACGACATATCTTTAACTCCCATTCTGATTTTAAATATGTATCTTTTGAAGGATAAACATACGTACATTCAATTGTCAAGTCTTTTTTCATAAAAAAGAGAGGGGCATGGATATACCCCTCTCTTGCTGCTATGTTACTTAGACTACCGGCGCTTACTCTTTGGGCAGTGATTTTCCGGGTTGTTCTTGAACTTATCTGAATCGTGTAAACACTGCGCCTCACGCACTTTGTTATCAATTGCTGGCTGGCGGTTTTCAGGCCGTGCGTTTTGTTCATTATATTGACGCAGTCCTTCTTTAGAGTCCAGAAACTCTACCTTAACATTCAGGATGCCTTTGTTCATATTGTCACCAGCAATTTTGGCATAGGCCGCTTGCGAGAGATCAATGCCTCTTGTTGGGTCAGGCATTGGGGCAGATTTACCGTTAATTTTAACAGGTGCATATGGCCCTCTGTCATTAACCTTGACTATAACACTCTGTGGCGGCTTCGTACCCAGGTTGGTAACCTTAGCATATACATGGTGGCCCTCATCCTTATTATAAGGAATTCTGCCGACAAGTTCTGGTTGCATTGCTGCGGTATATTTATACTTATTGAAAAGTTCACCACTTGCTGTATGTTTTGGGTTCCCTTTTTCTAGCCCGCTCGTCTGTTTATGAAATTCATCAGAATACAGCGAAGCATGTGTCGTGCATTCATTGCCGCTGCATTGAGTGTGATTTTTCGGATCCTCCATATGTCGGTCTTTGTTTATCTCATCATAATTAGTGGCTTTTTTCTTGATGTCATCCGCCTGCTTCTTTCCCTCTTTAGAAACAGTATCATGATCTAACTTAGGCGCTGGTCTATAAGATTTCTCATCACTCATATTCTGCACCCCCGACTTGCCGCCTGCCAAATTCAGCGCGAAGTCTGCAGCGCCCGGCACCGGCGCACCGGCGTAACTGCCTATCAGCGTATCAACCTCATCTGAACCAGTTTTTGATCTTATGCCATTCCAATAACTGGCGTCCCGGTCTAAAAGATCAATCGCCTTAGCGTAACGGCCCGATGAGCGGCTGTCCTTTGTCAACTCGTATAGCGCCTCAGGGTAGCTCATCTTCCCGCTGTTAACCGCACGCGCTAATTCCTCTGCCTTGTCCTTTGCCGCGCTATCCTGACGTTGCAGCGTTCCTGCGGCTGCCGCAGCTTCAACCCTGCGCACAATTGCACTCTTATCCTGTTCCACTTTTTGCAGTAGCTTCTCTGACGCCTCGCCGGTATTATTGGAACATCCCGGCCTTCTCCCCATAAACCTGCCCGTCTTTGTGTCTTTAATGTAACAAGCGTCTTCCATAAACATCCTCCTCGTTAAAATATTTGGATTATGCAACAAGAATCCTGCTATGAATATAGCAGTTCACATACTATGATAACACATAATAGATTATTTGTCAATATTTATTTTTTGACATAGGCAATATTATTATTTTATATGTGTTACTATGGGAGCATTACTACGGCTGACACGTTTCGGCCTTCATAGCTGATACGAGAACCTATCGCCTAAACAGCTGGTACGGCAATTGCATATAAAACATGAGATATGGCAGTTACAACAAATACATTGGCAGAGCGGCCTGTATCTTTGCGGATACCATGTGTGAGAACGCGGCAGCGGCAGCCAATAAATTGACGGAGGATATATAGTATGATTACGCGGCATTATAAGGCATATATAGTCTTTATCTCATTGTTAATTCTAACAAGCTGTTCGGCTCACCGTGAAGTGAAAAGGACCATCCCGCAGGAAATCGCAAAACCTGCCCCTGTTGTAGAAGACCCTTATGACATCATGGAGAAAAATATTCCCACCATTTCTAAGGTCTATATAGGAAAGGATTACAAGCTTGGCGCTAACCCGGACAAGAATGTTGAGTCGGACTGCTCCCATCTGGTATGCGCAATAGCCAGAAACAGCTTAATCGGCACCAAATACGAATTTAAACCCTACTACGTCCCATCGTGGAAGATATATGATTACACGTATCAAATAGAAAAATCTGAAACAAGACCCGGTGACATCATTTTCTTTAAGGATCAGCAAAAGAAACAAAATCATCTGGCGCTTATCACTCAGATAAGAAGCGATACGATTTATTTCATCCAGGCGTCGTCGTCCTCAGGTGTGATAGAACGTTCGACCCAGTCCGAGGGTTGGGTTTATTGTTGGAAGAAGAGATTCGATTCCTTCAGGCGCTGGAAGAAAGAGGTTTTCGAAGAGAAAAAGTCTTACGTTTCAGAAGAGGAGATAAAGTCCTACGTTTCTGAGATTGAGGCCGGCAAAGAATACTTCAGGCTTTCACAGAACCCTTAACCGGCGATTTGACCCGTATCAATAGCAGAAGCCCGGCGATGAAAAACAGTGAAATCGAGACTATTGCCGGACGCTGGCTCCTGAAATACGCCGACGTAATGCCAAATATCAACGGGCCTAATATGGCCGAGGTCTTTCCTATCATCGAATAAACGCCAAAATACTCGGACTCCCGCCCTTTAGGAATAAATCCCGAAAAAAATGCCCTCGACGCCGCCTGCACCGTCCCAAGCCCCAGTCCTGCCGTCGTGGCTATGATAAAAAACTCCCCCTTGCCCGTCACGAAATATGACGCTACCGCTACCGCACTCCACAGCACCAACGATATGGCAATCACCTTCTTCGGCCCCCACAGGTCAATCGGCCTCGCCATAATCATCGACCCCGCGAAGGCAGTCACCTGCACAGTCATAAATAAGTATATCAGCTCTGCGTTATTAAAATTCAGCGTGGCGGCGGCAAATATACTTGAGAACACTATTACTGTATTTACGCCGTCCTGGTACATGAAAAAAGAAATGAGAAACCTGCGCAGCTCCCTCTGCCTTAACAGCTCAATGAGTGAACCAAAAAGCCGCTTTGCATTGAATACTGCGGCGGCGGCAATTGCCTTCCCCGAAGCGCCGCCCGTTTTCTTATCGCCCGGTAAATTAATAAACGCAGGAAGTGTAAACACTACGATAAATACTGCGACAAGCGGCCATACCATTCCTAAGTTACCTGACTTCACCAGCGGCAGCGCCAATATCAGGGCAGTAAAAGACCCAATATAACCTAACCCAAATCCCCACGCCGACACCCTCCCCTTATGAGACGCGCCGGCTATCAGCGGCAGGTATGAGTTATAAAACACCATCCCGCCCTCGTGGCCTATGTTGGCGGCAACCATCAACAAAAACCCCGCGACCACCATGCCGGGCACAAGCGCCGACATGCACATTATCGAAAGAACCGCCAATATTGAATAACCGATTAAAAACCTCTTACGAAGGCCGCCATAATCCGCTATGCCGCCTAAAAACGGGGAACTCAGGGCTACAAAGGCCATGCTCAGGGAAATCGCCCTGCCCCACCATAAATCCCCAAGGCCGGCCTCATTCCCTACGATGACATTCACATAATAAACCGGAAATATGACCGTGGCAATAATGGCGGAATATCCCGAATTGGCAAAATCATAAAGACACCAGCTGAAGATTTCCCTGCTGAACAGACGGTTTTCCGGTCCAATCGTTTTCACGGTCATTTTTAGGAAGAGTCTTCGGCTATCATCTTTGTAAGCATAGAGAGGGCGTTTACGTAACTGCCCATTTCGTTGTCATACCAGCCATATATTACGGTCTGAGTGAGGGGAATGCGTACCATGTTGTCTTTCAGGCCGTCGAGTAATTCTTTTTTCACGCCGGTGAGACGCCCCGCGTCGAAGGTTATCTCGGCCGTGCGCGTGTGGGTCTCGTGTCCTTCGATTACCACGGCGGCAAGCGGCATCGAGATTATATCGCTCGATACGTTTTGCTCATCGGAATAGACGACCAGCCTGTGTTGGGAATTTAAAGCGGCCTCTTTATATATACCGTTGATGTAATCACGGTCTATTAATATCCTGTCAGGGTCTTCCTGAATATTTACTACAAGAATGACGAGTGAACCGGTTGTCGTGGGGATTCTCACAGACTCGGCAATAAACCCAATCTGGGACATCTCCGGTATGACAAGAGCAAGCGTCTCGGCAGCTCCGGTTGTGGTCAGAATGATATTGTTAAATATGCTGCGGTTCTTTCTCAAATCCTTATCTCCGGACTTGGCAAGCCTGTCAAGCACCTCCTGCGTACCCGTTGCGGCATGGACTGTGGCCATCGAGGCGGTCAGGATTTTCTTTGGCCCTATTTTATTTATTAAGGGTTTGAACATATGGGCAAGACAGGTCGTAGTGCACGATGCGGCCGAGATAAGTTTGTGCCTGGCCGGGTTATAGTCATGCTCATTGATGCCCATGACAGTCGTTACGGCGTCATCGGGCATGGGTTTGGACTTGTCCTTGATTTTAAACGGGGCGCTGAGAATTATCTTTTTCGCCCCTGCCTCTAAGTGTCCGCGAAGGGAACCCTTTGGGTCATCGGGTGGCTTTGTGGGATCGACAAACGCGCCTGACGTGTCAACTACTATTTCTACGCCGTGGTCTTTCCAGCCAATTTCCCTGGGGTTTCTTGATTTCCTTAGTACGGTAATCTTAACCCCGTTTATTGTCATCGTCCCCGACACGTCATCGACATCGGTAATTGCCGTATGGTCTTTGAAACCGTACAGGTATTTCTTCAATGAACCATAGGTGGAGTCCCTTTCGATGTAATAGGCAATGTCATTGAGAGATGTGCCTGCCGCACGGCCTGTGTTTACCACTATTTCATCAAAGTTCCTCTCTGCAACATTGCGCCACAAGACAAGTTTTCCAATCCTTCCAAGCCCGTTTATCCCTAATTTTCCACCCATATTAACACATCTCCATGTTGATTATTTCCATTTCGCCCTCGTAGATGCCACCCTCGGCGGCGTCAATCGTTATAAAATCTCCGGAGACGATTGTCCTATTATTCAGGACAAACCTCTTTTCCTTTTCATAGAAGAGCATATCCACACAGCCAACCACGCATGTCTTACCCAGACGGTATGCCACAATTGCCGCGTGGCTTGTTGCCCCGCCGCGAGCGGTCAAAAGGCCGTCCGATGCAGAGACTTCGTTGATGTCGTCAGGGACGGTATCCCTTCTTATCAGAATCAGGGGCGTCTTTGGCTCAGCCTCCCGGTAATATCTTATATCTTCAATCGTAAACACCACCCGCCCTGCCATCGCCCCGCCGCTTACGCCTATTCCATGCCCAAGCAGCCGCTGCGACAACTCATGGGTTACCATAAGTGTGTGTTCATGTTGTTTTTCCCTTATTTCCATATCTCTGGACTGCAATATATAAACTGATTCTTTATGTTCGCCCTCAAACGTAAACTCTATGTCCTGGGGGTTCCACAGCCTGTCTTCTATAAGAAAACGGGCAGTTTCGACAAGTTCTTCATAGACTTCAGGGAATAGTCTCTCAAGTGAATTCTCAACCGGCCTGTTTTCACGCCTTGCCTGGTTAACCGATAGGGCATGTGTCTGTACAAGGCCAGATACGATGTCGTCTCCCTGGACGCATATGGCATAGTCACCCCAAGGTCTAAGCTCATACTCAGAGAGTTTCGGATTGTGCGTAAATAATACTCCAGAGCCTGATTTATCGCCGATATTGCCATACACCATACGCTGAACCGTCACGCTTGTGCCCCAATCGTCAGAGATACCTATTATTCTTCTGTAACTTTTGGCCTTATCGGTATCCCACGAATCCAATACTTTTCTAATTGCAATATAAAGCTGCTCTTTAGGTCTTTCCTCCAGTCTAATCCCCCTTCCGATAACGAAGTCCTTATAGGACATGGTGATTTCTCTCATCTGCGCGGGGGTAAACTCCTTTTTGAAATACACATTGTACTGTTCTTTATAAAGATTTATTATGGCGTCAAAGCTATCGCGGTCTAAGCCGAAGGACATGCCGTAGTGTTGAATAAACCTTCGGTAACAGTCCCACACGAACCAATCCCTGCCTGTTGTCTCTATCATACCCCTTACTATGGTCTCATTCATACCCACGTTCAGATATGAATCGAGCATACCGGGCTGCGATATAGCAGAACCACTCCTTACGGAGACAAGGAGCGGGTTTTGGGGATTGCCAAACTCCCTGCCCGTAAGTTTTTCAAGCCTCGCAACCTCGACATCCATACGTTCTTTGAAATTCCTGTCGGCAGCCTCGTATATATCAAAGAGTTCCCTGCACTTAAAGGCATCGGTAGTTATCAAAAAACCGGGCGGAACGCGCAGACCTAGTGTCTTCATTCTCATAAGATTAAACCCCTTGTTGCCCATGTGAATGACATTGGATACCTTGGCAAGAGGCTCAACAATCGATGTGACCGCATTGTCGGGATTATATGTTACAAGCAGGTGGTGCTTGCCGGCGGGGATTCTCTCGGCCTCATGCCATAGGGTGCTTAGGATTCTGGTAATAAACAGGTCAAGGCTCTGAAGCCCTAAAGACGATGCAATGGAATCCCTGAGGAAGACCTCGGATACCCTGTGGAATAATCCTGCGTCATCTAAAACATCGGCCTGATACTTTAAAAGCAGCTTTTCCTTTGGCATAGCCTCAAGTATTACTTTAAGCGTTTCCATGTGCATATTATTAAAGTAATCGTTTACAATATTTCTTATAACATGCGCTAATTCCTTAAATATATCTACGAACTGAGAAAACGTAAAGCCCCTTACCGACAGGGCAGCCTCAAGCATATAGAGCTGTCTGTCGAACTCCCTGGTGGCAATACCGTCAATTGTCAGTGCCTTTTTGTAGAGTTTCAGATAATCGTAAATCCTGTGGAATGTTGCGCGCGTGATAAAACTAAGGTCAAACCCTTCTATCAGCTCCTCAAAGAGTGTATTGACAAGGGTTTCAAGCCTGAAGGTAAGCCCGAGGGCGTCGAATTTCACCTCATGGTAGCTGCCGTACATGGAGGGTATCTCAGTAGAGATATGGCGCTTCCTGTAGATGTCCTCCCGAACCTCAAAATGCAGCGGAGATTGAATCAGTTCTTTGAGTTTCACCAGATGTTCCAGGACGCCGTTTAGTTTGTCATATGCGTTCGGCTCTGAAATAGCCTTGACTAGATTATCCAGCTTTGGGAAGGCGCTTGTGTGAACCTGCGCGATTACGCTGTCTATTTCGCTGAAGCTCGCGCTGTATTTCTGGTGAAGAAGTTTATAAAATGAAATAGTGAGGGCAACCTTCTCAACGTCGGCAGCGTAGTCCTGTCCGACTGCACTCAAAATACCGCCAAAATAATCGTCCCCTATGGTTAACAAATCGCTGACCTCTCGCAGTCCTTTGAGTTGAAATATCTGATTTATCACCATATGTACGCCATCGACATACTGGCCTGAGTTTTCCTGCTCCGCATAAATGTCCGGAGGAAGGTACTGTTTGAGCACGGCCTTGTCACGGGTCCTCCAGAACTCAAGGGCAGCCTCAACGACAGAGAGTATCTTATTGGAGCTTTCCACATGGCTTTGTTTTCTTAGAAAATGTATAAGCGCGTCATGGCGTTTACAGGCCTCGTCCATTCTCGTAGAAATATCCCGCAGCTGCCCCTCTGCGCCCAGTTCATTAAAATATGAGGGGAAGAGCCTCATAAGCTGCTTCACCAGGTTATAGACCAGCCTTATATCGGCATTCAGGAAATACGTTATATCGCGCGGAAACAAATCTGTGTCCTTGATAATAACGCCTGACAGGGAGAGATTTACGATAAGGGCGGACAGGAGTTTTTTTGACCAGCACGGGTTAAGCCTTATAATCTCCATACACGTGCGAATATTTTCTATGTGCGCTGAGTTGCCTATTATCTGCCAGTCGCTGCCGATACCCCCGAAATCAGGCGTTTGAAAGCCAAGGGTGATAACCGCGTGGTTAAAAAAATTTACAAGCATGCTGTCATTACTTTCATAAACGCCCATACCCATATTGAGTACGCAGCGCAATACCGTGTTTGGGTATTGCAGAACAGTATTTTTCAGAATATCAAATGTCTTCTGGATCAGGGTCTTGTTATCTTCGTAGTGTTCGTGAGTGATAATGTATTTGATTATCCTGTTAATCTCCCTGATAGTCTCTTCGTGAATCGCCGAAAGCCCCTGAGTGTTCATTATGTGAAATAGAAAGATTAGCTCGTACTGGCGCTGCAGCTTTTCATCCAAATGGCTTTGGCATATTATCGATGGGATTTTATTGAAATGAGCGACAATGTCCCCGAACCCCGGCAGCTCTGTCATTTCTTTAAGGTTATCTCGCAAACAACTGTTATTATTGATTTCATTAAGACGAGTGATATACCTGTTAATTCCCTCGTGGGAGATAGGGTCGAATATCTCAGAGTTGAATATCTCCGGTATCGATGGTTTTATTTCCCTGCCAACTTCCTCGGTGAACCAGTCTCTTGGATTTTTTTCTGTAAGCCAGTACGAGTAGGTAAACCTAAGATAATGAAGCATCAGGGAGTTAATTGCTGTGAACTGTGAATCGTCTGTTACAGCGTCATAGAAGTTGTTGGCAAGTTTATTTAAGCGGTAGTGGCTCTTGGCAATGATAATGAAACGCTTGCCGGGAAGGGCGTCCGCCATGTTGAAGCCATGATTAATGACCGGGAGATATTTTTCGATAAGTATGTCCTTAGGGGTATCCTTAATTAATTTCTGACTGAAAAGGTAATATAGGCTGAAGGCATCTGAAGAGACCTGTTGATCTTTAGAGCTGTTGAGGGCCTCAAATATCGTATTCATGTAGAGCATAGCCGCCGCCGGCCCTTCCGGGTGGGCAGTGAGTTCGTAGAAATATCCAAGTGAATACGTCCATGTCTCTTTAACGATATACTGCCAGTTCTTGTATGGATGGCAGAGTTCTTTAAGATATGTGGTGATACCTTCCTGAAGGCCGAAATAGCGCGCCATGACTTCCTGTATTGGTTTATATTTATCGTCAATGGCCACATCGACACTGTAATCGGCAATATTTATTTGCAGTGCCCGCGAGGATTTTGCATTTTCTATCATCGCGCTATTATATCACACAATGTGGTGGTTTTGGGAAAGGGCTTTGCAGAGGAAATAATTTTATTACTATGACGCAGAGCGGGAGGGCCGGGGGCAAACCTGTCTTGACATTCGCTGCCGCTAAATATTATAGTTTTCTTATGGATTCAGGAGTCAGGAAACGCATAGTAAAGGTCATTTGGTATGGTCTTCTGACCGGGTTTATTGGCGGCCTTGCCGTGTTTTTTCTTATGCTTCCTGTCGGGGTATTGCTTCATGTGATGGGGATTAAGGTACTATTGTACATTTCTAAAGGCGGGATTTTCTCGCTGCGTTATACGCTTGTCGCCTTGCAGGCAGTTATAGCTGCCGCCGGCATCGCCTATTTCACATGGAAAGAATTTTATAAAAAAAGTTGACTAAAACGATATTATTTTTATATCGTACGTGCTGGACGTTTAAATACTTCTGGTAAAATATGCCTGTGACGGAGGATTATCGCTATGTATAGAAAGTTTATAATATATCTGTTTACGGCGGCGTTTATATTGGCCGCTGTTTCAGCGGGCGCGGAGCAGCCTGTGATACCACAGCACGCCGGAACCATTCCTACCGACAACGCCATACGTATCGGCATTGGCAAAAACACTGTAATCGAATTCGAAGACCCTGATTGTCCTTTCAGCAGGAGGCTCTCCGGTTATATGAGTAACAGGCCGGATGTAACGCGGTATGTGTTTTTTATTCCCGCTGAACGAATTCATCCAAACGCAATGGATAAGGCCAGATTCATCCTCTGCTCAAAAAACAGCGCTCAGACCTTTATAGACGTTATGAACGGTAAATACGACAAAACACTTCCCCCTGTTTGTAAGGATGAACAAGTCGAAAAGACACTTAAAGCGCATAAGGAATTGGGGGATAAACTTGGCGCCTCGGCCACGCCTTATTTAATAATAAACGGCACATATATACTTGGCGCAGATATCGAGAAGATAGAGGGTGTCATAGGCCCGGCCAGATAGTTATATTTGCGCGGCTCAACCCTTGGGGCGTCAACTCTTCCTGAAATGGCTGATTATCATCAACCCTATGCCGCATGTCAGGGCCATATCTGCTACGTTAAATGCGGGCCAGTGATACCTTCCGGCATAAAAATCAAGAAAATCCACGACTGAGCCTGTCGTTATCCTGCCGGTCATGTTCCCCGCCGCCCCGCCCAATATCAGTGACAGCGGCAAGAGGTCCTTCTTTCCATAGATCAGAAGACCGGCTATTATTACCAGAACAATAACGGTTATCACAATAAACGGCATGTTTCCCCAGTTTTGAAACATCCCAAACGCCGAACCCCTATTGCGCGCGCTCACTATGTTAAAAAACGAGGTAACGGGGATGGATTCATACAGGTGCAGTTTTTGTTCTATAAGACGTTTTGTAATCTGGTCGGCGGCGAACACGAAAATAGATATAATAAAGTATTTCTTTGCCGACGGGTTTATGCTCATGGATTACCCATTTGCTTTAACACATCGTAACATCTCTGGCAGACCTCAGGTTCGTCTTTAAGACTTCCGACGGTTGTGCTGAAGTTCCAGCAACGCCCGCATTTCTCGCCCTCTGCCTTTGTGACAACGATAAACAGTTCGGGCAGGGTATCCTCTGTATGGGATTGCTGCCTTAGTTCGTCTGTCAGGACGTTAAGCGGCAAGAGCTTGGCCTGCGATACGATTAAAAGTGTCGGCAAATCAGATTCGTAGCCTTTCAGAAATTCGTATTGTGCATCACCGGCATAAAGTGTTACTTTAGCTTCAAGGGCGTTACCGATGAATTTTTCTTGACGTTTCAGTTCAAGTGCCTTGTTTACTACGTCTCTGATTTTTAGAAACGTACGTAGGCGCTCCTCCAGTCCTTCGTCGATAAATCCTTTGTCGGCAATGGGAAATGCACTGAGAAATACGCTCTCTTCGATTACCATTTCATTTTTTTTCAGGGACTGCCAGACCTCCTCCGCGGTAAACGAAAGGATTGGCGCCATGAGCCCTGTGATCCCTAAAAGGATTTGTTTCATCGTCCACTGTGCGGCCTTTCTTTGCTGCGATTGTTTTGCGCTTATGTAAAGCCTGTCTTTTATAATGTCCAGATAGAACGAACTCATATCCACTATAAGAAAGTTGTACAGGTTATGAAATACGTCATGAAAACCAAAATCTCCGTATGAATTTGTGATGCGCTCAATAAAGAGATTGAGGCGGCTTATCGCCCAGCGGTCAAGCTCTGTAAGCTTCTGAAGTGAATCTCCAGGGTCGAAATCTATGTCGAGTCCGTTGATGTTTCCAAGCAGAAATCGGCATGTGTTGCGAATTTTTCTATATGCCTCTGTAAGGCGCTGGAGAATTTCCTTTGATATTCTGACATCGAAATTATAATCTTCGGAGGCGGTCCAGAGCCGCAGGATCTCCGCGCCGTTTTGCTTTATTATATCATCGGGCGATATGACGTTGCCCAGAGATTTGGACATCTTTTTGCCCTTCCCGTCAACAACAAAACCGTGCGTCAGGACTGTTTTAAATGGTGCCCTGCTCTTCGTAGCCATCGAGGCAAGCAGTGAGCTTTGGAACCAGCCCCTGTGCTGGTCGCTGCCTTCAAGGTACATATCGGCAGGCCATGTGAGATTTGACCGCCTCTCAAGCACCGCGGCCTGGCTTACTCCTGAATCAAACCATACGTCAAGGATATCAGTCTCTTTGGCGAATGTGCCGCCGCCGCATTTCTTACATTTATATCCATCTGGAAGAAGCTCTTGCGGCTCCAATGTGAACCATACGTCTGAGCTGTGTTCTCTGAATTGCGCCACGATTTTATCAAGCACTACCTTATCAGTTACCACTTCGCCGCACTCCTTACACAGTAACAGGGCAATCGGCACACCCCACGTGCGCTGTCTTGATATGCACCAATCAGGGCGGTTTTTCACCATCGCATAAATCCTGTCTTTCCCCCATGAGGGCACCCATGTAACCTTGTCGATTTCTTCGACGGCGCGTTTTTTTAGTTCGACGTGTTCCATTGAGATAAACCACTGCTCGGTCGCGCGGAATATGACGGGTTTCTTACATCGCCAACAGATCGGGTAGGAATGCTTGAAATCATCGGTGCTACCCGTAAGGTAGGTATGGTTATTTTTCAATGTGTCAATGATTTCCTTGTTCGTGTTCTTATCAAGGACGAATTTCCCTTTGAGAACTAATTCCCCTTTGAGATTTTCTTCCGCTGCGTCAGTAAACTTGCCTCTATCGTCAACGGGGACATATATATCAAGGCCATATTTGATTCCAACCCTGTAATCATCCTCACCGTGACCTGGGGCGATGTGAACGACACCTGTGCCGACTTCTGTTGTAACGAAATCGCCCAAGACTACCTGCGACAGCCTGTCAATAAACGGGTGATGGGCATTAAGACCTTCAAGTTCTTTACCTTTTACCTGTTTAATTATTGTGCTGTTTCTTCCTATAATCAAGAGTTTTTCGAGAACTTTTTCGAGTAGCTGTGCGGCAACAATGTAGGATGCCTCTTCAGCGTCGACAACCACGTAGTCAATATCGGGATGGACAGCAAGTGCGAGATTCGCTGGCAGCGTCCACGGGGTCGTTGTCCATATGACAATAAAAACATCTTTATCGGGTTTATTCCCGAATAATTTAATCACACTATCATCATCCAGTTTGAATTTAACATATATCTCTGGCGATGGTATAAGGTCATATTCCACTTCGGCCTCGGCAAGGGCGGTAACACAAGTCGGACACCAATGGACTGGTTTCTTTCCCCTATAAACGTACCCCTGAGTTACAATCTTGAAAAACTCCGCCACGATGTCGGCCTCGTAGTCGTAGTCCATTGTGATATATGGGTTAGACCAGTCGCCGAATACGCCGAGGCGTATGAACTCAGCCCTTTGGATGTCAATAAACTTCTGCGCGTAGGAGCGGCAGTGAGCGCGTTTTTCGATTATAGTAACAGAGTGTTTCTTTGACCCAAGCTCCTTGTCGGCCTGAAGCTCGATGGGAAGGCCGTGGCAGTCCCAACCGGGGACGTACGGTGAGTAATGGCCGTTCATAGTGTGAAATTTAACAATGATGTCCTTGAGGATTTTATTGAGGGCGTGCCCGATGTGGATATGCCCGTTTGCATAGGGCGGGCCGTCGTGTAGGATATATGCAAGTTTATCCCTGTTTTTCTCATCCATCTTCCCGCGAATATCGCTATCTTTCCAGAAGGCCAGAAAATCCAGCTCCCTCTGCGCAAGGTTCGCCTTCATGGGGAAATCTGTATCGGGCAGATTCAGCGTGTCTTTAAAGTCTTTTGCCATTGCATTGGAAATTAACACTCTCAGGTTGTAAAAGTCAAGATTGAAAACGGCTGGTCATGACTGAATTAATGTCCACTACTGACATCACAGCTCACTTGTCACTTGTCAGACCACTCCATAGATGAGCTATTTTGAACGAATTCTTTATTTCCCGCATCGCATCGTCAACAGATACGCTTTCCGATGGCAGCGTAAACGAAAAAAGTTCGGCATCCACCGTGCCTTCATTGCTGTCCCCGGAAAGAAGACTTTCTATCATCACTGTAAAAGACGTTAAGTAGCGGTAGGCCTCGTCTATCTCCCTGAACTTATCAGGATTAAATTCAGGCGGATAACGCTTTACAAGCTTGTAATACGTGGATTCTATCTCTTCTTTCCCTGCCGCTGAGGAGAGCTTCAATATGTTCAGTGCTGTGTCTCTTGTCACTTTGACCGCCTCGTCCTTATTTTACTATTTTTAAGTCTTCCTAATAATTCCGAAACTTTGATTTTGAGGGGTTTGAATATCGCTTCACCATGTTGACAACGGTGTTCAAGCAAGTTGCTCAGCCTGATTATAATCGGGTCTTTGGAATAGTATTTTGCAATAATTTCTGTAAGGTCTTCTATGGTTGAGATGTTCGCTGTCTTTAAATCTTCCCAATGCTCCCTGAGCGCGTCAAAGGCAGCCTTCTCCTTTTGCCTGACTAATTTATATAGAGAATCATCACCCGGTAATGAGCCATAGGCATCGTCCGTCAAATCATTGAATTCAGATTTCTTTAAATTTATATTCTTAATCTCCCAGAGCAACGCACTCACACCACCCCATGCATACACTTTGTTAAGTGCACATCTATGGGCAGTTTCTGTAAAACAGCCATCGGGATAACATTCAATGTAATCAATCAAAAAGTTAAAGGCCTCATAGCCCCGCAAAGAAACCAACTCTTTACGTAGTATTCGAAGATCCTCTTTCCGCTCGGTAAACCCCATCATTTCCATTGGGAACGGTATTTCCCCGTTGTGCCTGACCACTGAGTTTATAAATAATATCGATTGTAGCTCCTGCAAAACCATGTCGGCCATCACTTCAATAAGTTTCTTTTCATCTCCAAGCAAGTCAAGTATAGACTTCAGCAAGCTTACCCTGGGAAACACGACAAAAGAACACTCACTCATGAGCCAATCTATGTCTTCAATCGTTATCTTAAGGGGCTTTCTAATTGTATTTTCTGCAAATTCCCTTAGTTTCCGTAATTTTAATTCCCCTGCTACCAGAAGAGACAGCATAGAAAGCCTTATTTCAAGACATCCACTTTCTGCCGCTGACAGTAGTATGTCGGCAAGTTCATAGGGAGTTCCCCATAATATATGAATGTCTTGCAGCATCGCACCACCTAAAACACGTGGGAGTTCCCTTTTTTCCCTTTCGGAAAGATGTCCTAAGCGCTTTGCTACATCAGAAAGAATGCCCTTATAGAGACTAAACATATATTTACTATAGACTTCCCTTTCACCATCTTTTGACAGCCTCCTAATCGTACCGATAAGGGCAACCCTCTCCTCAAAACTCCCCTGGGATATTTTTTTTGCAAGATATTTATGGTCTATATCATGGGGATTGTAGTGCATCAATCTTTCGCCAACTTCACCGGCCTTATCACCAGCCACCAAAGAGAATAGATACGGTATTGCCGATACTATTTTGGCGATTGTTACTGCAGGGGCATTTCCCGGTAAAGATCTGAGATATTTATTCATCTGGAATATAAAAGGATAGGAAATCACTTTATGGAGACCTGAAGGAAGGTTCCTCGCTATGAAAAGCAACCGGATGTCAATGTCGTTGAGTTTGGTGATATTAACTTTGTTATGACCCTTAGTGCCGATACTTCGGATGTAGGCAATATCGTCTCCAAGTCGTTTAAATGATAATAACAGTGCCCTATCGTTAAACAATTTGTTTGTCATAGGAGCGAGGTCAAGGTAATACTTTTTCGTGATTTTCTCTGGTCTTTTAACAAAGGCGTCAAGTATTTTTCTTACTTCCTTTTCAGGAAATACATCATCATTCCACGTAGCAGCCCTTTTTCGCAGTTCCTCGGCAGGCAAACTCAAACCTTTCAATGTCAGAAGCTCGGTAGAAAGATTATCTTCATATATAAAATCACGTAAAAGGAAGAGAAACTTAACGTCTGGTATATCGGGATATGACGTAATGCCTTTCAGTTTCCTCAAGAAATCCGTAAGTCTTCCTGGTAATCGCAGTGCCTGCTTTGCCAGCGACTGCCACACATCTTTCATTTGCTTATCGAGGCCATCCAGCTTATTGGAAACATCTTGTAAATTTTCGGCATTAATTTTATCGAGCCATTCCCAATACTTACCTGAAGAGAGTAGTTTGTCGAGTTCCTTTCTTACCCTTCTTTCCTTTGACTTATTCACGATTAAAGATACCGTCCCCTATTCCACGTCTTCTGCTTCTTCCATCTTTTCGATAAGCAGGGTTTCCAGGTCGTCTATTGTGTCTTCATCTTTCCCGTCTCTTAATGCCCGCTCATATGCTGTTCCTATTTTAACAAGTTCCAGCTTTAAGTCTTCTGGCAACCCCTCTTTAGCGACAATTTTTTTGTACTTCTCGACTATGTAATTCAATACCGACCGAGTGTCCCCACTGGCATCTTTCTCTTTCACTTCCCTGTTACGCACGTCAAGAGTTACGTCTTTACTGTTATTATATCCCTTCTGTTGCATAGTAATATGGACTATGCCTTCCTTATCATAGGAAAATTCTGCGACCACCGGACAATAAACTGGAGCTGGCTTCAGCTCATAGATAAATTTGCCAATCAGAGTGTTTTCCTTGCACGAATTGCTTTCCCCCTGGAAGACCTCGATAAGGACTTTGTCCTGATTATCGTATGTTGAATAATATATGTCGGCCTTGCGTACAGGAATTTTTGTATTACGCCGGATAATCATGGAGAAATGATCGGGATCCATTGTCTCCTCATCAAAGTCATCCGCTGTTTTTATTCCTAACGAATGAGAAGTTACGTCTAACAGTATATGGCCAAGCGGCTCACCGGTTATAAGTCCACTTTGAACCGCTGCCCCAAGTGAGACGCATAGGTCGGGATCCACAGAATGATATATGGGAATATCGAAAATTTCCGATAACGCCTGTTGTACCATTGGTGTTCTCGTGGTGCCGCCAACTAATAGCACCTCGCCTATATCGCCAATAGTCAGCCTGGCCTCTTCTAATGCCTCGTTAACCTTTTCTATAGTCTTATTGACCAGGTCGCTTATCATATCCTCGTATTCATCACGTTGAATCTCGATATCCAGATTGATAGGGTTACCGTCGATAACTATTATCGAAGCTTCCCTTACTGTGGTATAGGGTTTATCAGAAAGAATGATTTTTGTTCTTTCGGCAATTTCTTTCAATCGCATGTGCAATGCCCTGTTATCGGACGAGAAATCCATGCCTGTTTTCTCCCGTATATTACGCAGGAATAACCCGACAAGCCTTTCATCAAAATCATCGCCGCCAAGGGATGTGTCTCCGCACGAGGCCAGCACTTCCTTTATTTCTCCCTTTATCTCGAGAATAGACACATCGAATGTTCCACCGCCAAGGTCATATACAAGTATGTATGGACTATTCATATCATCTTCTTTTGTCACATAGTCATATACTAAAGAAGCTGCCGTTGGTTCGTTAACGATGCGTAAGACCTCTAAACCTGCTAACTCTCCCGCAGATATGGTCGCTCTTCTCTGTGCGTCATCAAAATACGCCGGTACAGTTATAACCGCCTTTTTTATCGTTTTACCCGTTATATTTGCTGCCTTCTCCACCAGCATCTTCAGAATAAATGACGATACATCCTCTGGCGTGTATGTCTTTTTGCCAAGGTGAACCTTCGTATCTTTTCCCATGAGACGCTTTATCGAACGAACGGTATGGTTTGGAAATGCCGCCAACCGATTGAGAGCCTCCCTGCCAACTATCATTATCTCAGCACTTTCGTCATAACTTACCACCGAGGGCATGATAGCAGAGGTCCCTTCCACTGGAACTACAAATGGTTTCCCTTCCCTGAGATATGAGATACAAGAATTAGTCGTCCCTAAATCGATACCGCAGATAACTTCTCCTATGTTTTCTATATTAGTCACAGCTTTCTCCTCTACAAGCGTCAACAATCGGCTTATCATCGATAATCGGCATATCGCCGATCTGTACCTTGGCTGGTCTTATTACATTACCCATGTATATGAACCCGGGCTGATACACCTTTAACACAACGGGACTGTCGTTTTTATTCGATATGCTATCTACGGTCTCGTGACTTTTTGAATCGAAGGAGAGTCCTTCTTGTCTTATAATCTCAAGGCCTACGGTAGAAAGGAGGTTCTCCATTTTCTGCCATACTATTTCTACAGCTTCGGAATGTCCCCGAGATAACTCTTGCCATTCCTTAAAGGAATTTATGAGATGAAAAAAATTATCTGCAATTTCCAAGTAAGGCTGCAATTCTTTAACTTCCTTCTTGTCAATTCTACTAATTACATCGGTTTTGAAGGCTTCTATTAAAATGCCTTGTTTTCTCAAAATCTTTTTAACGTCTTTTAGTTCCGCGATAAGTTCAACACCGTTTTTCTCAATATTATTAAGTCTTTCGGACTTATCTTTTCGCCGTTCAAATAACCTCATTAATAATAACCCTTTTATTTCAGACCACATAAGGCTTCCTCTGATTACGATACAATTGTATGATGATACCACAGCCTGCAACTCAAAGAAAATGCGAAAGAAGGGAGTCGAACCCTCATGGTGTTACCCACTGGATCCTAAGTCCAGCGCGTCTGCCAGTTCCGCCACTTTCGCGTAAAGTATTTTACATCTATTGTTGAAATCTTATCAAGTATTGTCGATATCTTATCAGGCGACCATTGTCGATATCTTATCAGGCAGCCGAATTACAAAACTGTTATAGGATAAACGGATGTTAAACAAGTCCCTTGGCAGTAAGTTCTTCCTTAAGATAGGCGTAGTATATTGGGGCTGCGATAACGCCGGGAAGGCCGAATGCGGCCTCCATTACGAGCATCGCAAGTAATATCTCCCATGTCTTTGATTTTGTCTGAGAGCCTACGATCTTAGCGTTTAAGAAATACTCCAGCTTGTGAACTACCACAAGAAATCCCATCGAAGCAACTGCAACGTTAAACGAATTGCTCAGACTAACGACAATAATTATGGAGTTAGAAATGAGATTCCCTACAACCGGCAGCAGGCCGACAAGAAACGTAATCGTTATCATTGTCTTGATTAAGGCCAAATGTACTCCAAACATGGGCAATATAACGGCAAGATAAATTGCCGCCAAACTCGTGTTGATGGCCGAAATGCGCATCTGAGCAAATACGATGCGTCTAAAGGACAACGCAAGTTTTGAAACGCTCCCCATCAGGGATTTTGCCAGCGGCTTATACTCATGCCCACTGGAGATTTCGTTCAGGGCTGCCAGCACCCCCATAACCATACCGACGAGGATATGTGCGGCGGTTCTGGCCGCTTCTTTGCCTGCAGACTTGAGTTCTGCCGCGTGTTGACGCAGCAATTCGGAGATGGCATTCTTAACGCCCTCGGCGTCTGTCGGCAGATAGTTCGTAATCCATACTGGCAGAGTACTCAGCGAGTTATCTATGATGTCGGCCATCTTTTGAAGCAGAACAGAATAATTATCTGAGCTGCCTCTGAAAAGACCGGACGCTCCCAACGACAACAAAAACAACACCGTTACGATGAAAATGCCAAGCAGCGCTACAACTATCATCCTGGAGGCATAGCCGGTAAGGCCCCTTACCTTTATCTTACAAGATAGAATATGTATAAGCTCAAACACGAGCAACCCGCTCAGTAGGGCGGACAACAAATGAAGATTAAGAACAAGCAAAAGCAGCGACACGATAATAACCCATGCGGCTGCGTCGTAGATTGAAATAATAACCCCGGCCCTGTGGTTATTGTTCATACTCCCAGTTCTGTCGTTATTGTTCATACTCCCAGCTATATCATTTCCATGCTCACTCATCTCACAATTATACCTCTGCCCGACAAATAAATACTACCATTAAATTGCTATTTTAGAAGTTGCGGCTAAGTCTGCCTCTATGTTATAATGCCGTGTGAATTTAGAATTGGCTGAAATATATGGAACGACCTTATTTTTGATATGGGTAATAGAGCTTTGATATGGGTAATAGAACTATAAACAAGCAATTGCCGTTGTCAAAGGTGTTGATGAAAGGCAATGAGGCCATTGCCGAAGCTGCTATTGAGGCGGGATGCCGGTTCTATGCGGGGTATCCAATAACGCCGCAGAACGAGATTCCCGAGTATATGTCCGAGCGAATGCCCGATGTTAATGGGATATTCATCCAGGCAGAGAGCGAAATTGCCGCTATCAACATGGTTTACGGGGCGGCGGCGGCAGGGGTGAGGGCAATGACATCGTCGTCTTCGCCAGGGATAAGTCTCAAGCAGGAGGGATTGTCCTTTCTCGCAGGGGCGGAACTGCCGGCACTGATAGTAAATATCCAGCGCGGCGGCCCGGGGCTTGGCAATATCTCAGGCTCTCAGGCCGACTACTTTCAGGCCGTCAAAGGCGGCGGTCATGGCGACTACAGGCTGCTCGTCTATGCACCATATAATGTTCAGGAGATGTGGGACCTGACTATGCTTGCCTTTGACAAGGCTGACCAGTACAGAAACCCCGTAATGATACTTGCCGACGGTATTCTTGGGCAGATGATGGAACCTTTTATGCCAAATCCCCATGTGATGCCCAGCCTACCCGAAAAAACCTGGGCGCTGACGGGCTGTTTGAACAGGAAACCAAACGTTATCAAAACCCTGTACATGGGCGACAATGAGCTTGAAAACTTCAACCTCAAGATGCAGGCTAAATACGATATGATGAAAAGGGAAGAAACGCGCTCAGAGGCCATTGGCACTGAAGACGCCGAGGTCGTAGTGGCTGCCTTCGGCTCAGCCGCCCGAATTGCCTACTCCGCCGTTATGGCACTCAGGCGCAAAGGATATAAGGTTGGACTTTTCAGGCCGATAACGCTTTTTCCGTATCCTGACAATGCCCTCACTGAACTTGTAGCGCAGGGCAGGAAGAAATTCTTAGTCGTAGAGCTTAACTCAGGGCAGATGGTAGAAGACGTGAGGCTTGCCATAAACGGCAAGGCCGAGGTGTTGTTTTACGGCAGGCCGGGCGGCGCGATGATAAAGCCCAACGAAATATACGACAAAATAAAAGCAATATACTAGCAAATACTAGCGGCATCGCCGCAAAAAAATACGTGAAAATACGAGGTCAAGGAGGGTTACCCTCCTTGCGGGAGTTTGAGGGCAGCGCCCTCAATGCCTTAGATCATGGAAACCATAGTAATCAAAATCGGAAGCAGTATCGTCACTACACCGGAGGGCCTCAACGAAACCGTAATCAACCGGCTTGCCCGCGATATATCGGCACTTTGCGACATCGGCCATCAAACGGTGGTAGTTTCATCCGGGGCGGTAGCCGCAGGCAAAGGCAAGCTCGGAATCGAAGGGCCGATTAGCGACATCAACATTAAACAAGCGGCGGCGGCGGCGGGGCAGAGTTCTCTGGTCTGGGCATACGAGAGGGCCTTCTTCACGTACAATAAAAAAGTTGCCCAGGTGTTGCTCACAAGGGATGTGTTCTCTGACAGGCGTCGCTACCTCAACGCCCGCAACACCCTGAAAACCCTGCTTGACTTTAATATAATTCCGATTATCAACGAAAACGACACAGTATCCATTGACGAGCTTAAATTCGGCGACAATGACCGGCTGGCCGCGCTTGTCGCCTCATTGATCTGTGCAGACAGGCTCATTATCCTGTCCGATGTGGACGGCCTGTATGATGCCGACCCGAGAAGGAATAAATCAGCAAGATTAATTTCAGTTGTAAAAGAAATCACCTCCGAACATGAAAAAGCCGCCTGCGGCACGGCAAGCCAATGCGGTACGGGCGGGATGTCCTCAAAACTCGTGGCAGCAAAGATGGCAACAGCAGAAGGTATCACCGTCAACATAGTAAACGGTAACTCTGACGGCGCTTTAACGAAAATTTTTGACGGCAGCCCAATAGGTACTTGCTTTGAACCGTCGGCTAAGAAGTACTGCGCAAGGAAGGGCTGGATTGCCTTTGGTATTCGCTCTAAGGGCAGGCTTACCCTTGACGACGGTGCCTCAAAAGCCGTTACATCTGGCGGGAAAAGCCTCCTGCCTTCTGGTATTAAATCTATTCAGGGTGTGTTCGACAGTGGGGACGCCGTATATTGCATCACTTCCGGCGGCAAACGAATAGCCAAGGGCCTTGTAAACTACGGCAATGCCGAATTACTAAAAATCATCGGCCACAAGTCATCGCAAATCGAGGGCATCCTCGGCTATAAATACTCCGACGAGGTCATTCACAGAGACAATATGACGATACTATAGATTTATGAATCAATTCTCTTCCCTTCTTAAAAAACTCAATAGATTCAGCCTCACAATAATCATGATAAGTAAAACAATTCGCAGTGTAGGAGCTGCCCCTGAACAGCAAAGTTACCTCGGCATATATGCCGTTGCGCAGGTGAATCCTGTGGGAGTAGTTTTTCGTAGTAGCCAGCACCAGCTTTGACATTGTGATATAGCCCGGGTCTATGTTGAATTGCCTTTTGCCGTTTATGGAGAGACTTTGTTCCAGTTCATTTGTCATGAGTTTTATATCAGGCAGTGTCTCAGAGCGAATTAACGTATCGAAGATTACAAAACGCCTCATAATGGGTACCCCAAGCTCTTCATTATAGTATTTCGAGTGGTCCCACGGCCTCTCTTCCGATTCCATTATTATTGGGCAAAACAAATCGACAAGCCGCTGCCTGAGCAACTCATAAGAGCGTCCCTCAGCATATAGCAGCCCGGCAAAAAGGAGCGTATCTTCTGAATCTACCCTTTGGTTCGCTGCATCTGCTGGTAACCCGGCCCGCGCAGATTTGGCCATTCTGGCCATAGGTTAACCCCTGGAGAGGAGTTCATTTACTAATTCTTTTAAGGCGGCAGATTCCCATTCGATAGGCCCAAGAATCTTCTTAAAAAGTACGCCCTGCTTGTCTATGAAAAAGGTCTCCGGCACCCCGGTCAGACCGAAAGCACGCGCGTTGACACTCTTCTGGTCAAGGAAAACCGGTAAATCATACTTATTTTTCTTCATAAACTTCATAGCATCGTCATAGCTGTCCTTATATAAAACAGTGATTACGGCAAGCGATGAGTTGGATTTGTTGGCTTCATAAAATCTCTGAAACGAAGGCAGCTCAGCCACGCAGGACTCACACCATGACGCCCAAAAATTAACGATAACCGCCCTGCCCCTGTAATCTTCGGACGAGATAACCTTCTCGCCGGGAGTGCCCAGCTTAAACAACGGCGCTTGCAGGCCTTCGACCATCTGATTGCTGTCGCGATTTCCCCCATGTCTTCCAGCCTGCATTATAAGCACGGCCGCGGCAATAATAAGCATGATGATAACCAGCTTTGACTTCATCAGTTAATGCCCGCGGGTATGTACTGCATCTCTTCAACCCCTATAAATACCGGGGCATTGTCTCTGAGGACTATCTTTACCGTATGCACGCCCTTAAATCTTCCCCTTAGTATCTCCTCAGAAAGCGGGTCGTCGATTTCTTTCTGAATGGCACGCCTCATCGGCCTTGCCCCATAGATGGGCTGATAATATTTTTCGACAATCCATTCCCTGACCTCGTCAGAAAGCTCGATTGCGATGTCATGGTCTATGAGCTGGATGTTCGTCTCCTCTATCAGCAAATCGATGATTGCATAAAGGTCGAGTTTTTCCAGCGGATGGAACACAATGATGTCGTCAACCCTGTTTATAAACTCAGGGTTGAATGTCTTTTTGAGTTCGTCCATGACATTGTCCTTGATCTTGGTGTAAACATCCGATTTCGCATTCCTCTGGAAGCCAAGCGGCGTTGACTTCTCAATAATCCTTGCGCCAAGGTTAGACGTCATAATTATTACGGTATTTTTAAAGTCAACCTTTCTGCCGTAGTTATCGGTAATCACGCCTTCGTCCAGTATCTGGAGAAGGACGTTAAAGACGTCATGGTGAGCCTTTTCTATCTCATCGAAGAGCAATACCGAATATGGTTTCTTCCTGACCTTCTCGGTAAGCTGCCCACCCTCTTCGTAACCAACATAACCGGGAGGCGCGCCGGTGAGTTTTGAAACATTAAACCTCTCCATGTACTCTGACATATCTATTTTTATGAGAGCCTTCTCGTCGTTAAAGAGAAACTCAGCAAGAGCCTTTGCCAGTTCAGTCTTGCCTACGCCCGTCGGGCCTAAGAAGAAGAACGAGCCAATGGGTTTTTTCCTGCTCTTAATTCCAGCGCGCGACCGCCTGATTGCCCGGCTTACGGCCGCTATGGACTCGTGTTGAGAGATCACCCTTTTGTGTAACTCCTCTTCCATATGCAGAAGGCGCTCGGTCTCCTTTTCCTCTAATCTGGACAATGGTATGCCGGTCATCTTCGATACCGTATATGTTATGTCCTCTTCAATAATCACAGGGACTTCGCTGTTGAGATTCTCCTGCCATTTCCTCTGTATTGAGTCGTAGATGCGTTTTAGTTTTTCCTCTTCACCTCTTATCGAAGCCGCCTTTTCGATGTCGTTAAGACGAAGGAAGAGGGTCTTTTCCTTATTGAGCCTGCCGAGGTCTTTTTCTATGTCCTTCAGCTCTATGGGAGGAGTGAACCTCTTGAGTTTAATCCTCGAGCCTGTTTCGTCAATGATGTCTATGGCCTTGTCTGGAAGATTCCTGTCCGATATATAAAGGTCAGAAAGCCTTGCCGCTGATGACAGGGCGTCATCGGCAAGTTTTACGCCGTGATGGCTTTCGTATCTGTTTCTGAGACCGGCCAGTATTTTTACCGTATCTTCAACCGTTGGCGGCTCGACATACAGGGGCTGGAATCTGCGCTCCAGGGCGCCGTCCTTCTCGATATATTTTCTGAATTCCGACGAGGTAGTAGCTCCAATACACTGTATCTCACCCCTCGAGAGAGCCGGCTTCAACATGCTCGAGGCATCCACCGAACCCTCGGCAGCCCCGGCGCCGATTAATGTGTGCAGCTCATCGACAAACAGGATTACATTGTCGGATTGCTTTATCTCCTTCATGATAATCTTCAGGCGTTCCTCAAACTGTCCCCTGTACTTCGTACCAGCTATGAGGGCACCGAGATCGAGGGCTATAATTCTCTTTCCCGCGAGGTTTTCTGGTATGTCTCCAGATGCTATTTTTTGCGCGAGGCCCTCTACAATTGCGGTCTTCCCTACGCCGGGCTCTCCAATTATCGCCGGGTTATTTTTTATCCTGCGTCCAAGTATCTGAAGAATCCTCTCAACTTCGTCCTCTCTGCCGATGACAGGATCAAGGACGCCTTCCTGTGCCATTGCCGTCAGGTCTCTGCCAAACTCGTTAAGCGCCGGCGTTGTGTTTTTCTTCATCTTGGTGTAGGCCTGCGTCCGCATAGACAGATTTATCGTCAGCTGCCTTGCTCCCAAAAGATTAGCCCCAAGGTTTCTTAATATCTTACCGCCTATCCCTTCATCTTCCCTTATTAACCCCAGGAGCAGGTGTTCGCTGCCAATATAATTGTGGCCCAGCAGCCTCGCCTCTTCCACTGATAGTTCAAGGACTTTTTTAGCACGAGGTGTGAAGGGTATCTCTCCGAAAGTCAGGAGATTTGTCCCCGCCGGCAGATTCCGCTCTACCTCAATCCTGATGTGCTCGGTCGAGAGGCCCATCTTTCTTAAGATAGCCACCGGAAGACCGTCTTTATCCCTCAGTATGGCAAGAAGTATGTGCTCTGTTCCCAGATAATCGTTTTGTCTGTTCTCAGCCTCTTCTTTGGCATATATTATTATCTTTCTTCCTCTTTCAGTAAATTTCTCAAACATCTCAGCTACCTCGACACAGCGTTTTAAAAGCCTCATTCACGCGCTATATGATATCCTCTTCCATCTATAAAATAAACGTTTTTACACCATAAAGTCAATAATTTTATTGCCACAATGTTAATAAAGTTGATTAGTCGCGGCAAGAGTGCCGTATTCACAGGTTTTCCATGCCAAGAGAAGCTGTTAATAACAGGTTAGTCAATTACCGGTTAAAAGTAAAACCGGACAATCGCGCATAATTTCACTCAAAAACACTTGATAAAATGCCCCTACGTAAGGTATTCTTTCTTTATCGCGACTTAAACATTGCCTTACCCGTTGCAGCGCCGGGGGATGCGCCGGGGGTGCACCGTGAACTTTGGAACTTATTAGAGGAAGAGTGGGATGTCAACCCGTAAAGATAAACAGTGAATACTCTGTTAAGATTGGCGATGTTCTTTGCTTTGTTTATAGCTATATCAGTGTTGGCCGGTTACGCTACATTCGCCCTGCTGACGACGAGCAAGAGCGTTGAGGTGCCCGATTTGAAATTGAAAAATCTTGTAGAGGCAACCGAGGCATTAAACTCCGTAAAACTCTATTTAAGAGTTGAAGGGGAGGATTATGACCCAATAGTGCCAGCCGGACATATTTTAAAACAAAACATACAGTATGGCAATAAAGTAAAAGAGGGACGGACAGTCTCCGTACTAATGAGCAAGGGGCCGCGCTACCAGTTCATGGGAGACCTTAGGGGAATCCCACTGGAAAAGGCACAGGAAACAGTGGCTCGCAGCAAAGTAAAGATAAGCAAAATAATTGAGGTACACTCAGACACAGCGGCACAGGGAATAGTAATCTCACAAAGGCCCGGCCCGGACGAAAAAAGCGGTGGAGATATTACACTGGTTGTAAGTAAAGGTACTGCCCCCACGACATACTATTGCCCTGATTTTGTTGGTAAAGACAGGGGACAGGCTGAGCAGCTGGCCGCGTCTCTGGGCCTGAAAATAGACGCCTCCGGCGCAGAGGGACCCATAAACAGCCAATCCCCCAATCACGGGGCATTAGTAACCAAAGGCGACGTAGTTCGTATTATGACACTTGCAACCGGAAAAAAGGAGTAATAATCATGGTATTGACAGCACCATCTATCTTGTCGGCGAATTTTTTAGAATTAGGCAGGGAAATAAGAGAAACTCAGGAGGCAGGGGCAGATTTCTTTCACATCGATGTCATGGACGGCAGCTTTGTCCCCAACATCACAATAGGGCCTTTCATTGTCGAGCAAGTGAAAAAGGCCGCCACACTGCCGCTTGACGTCCACCTGATGATTGAGCGTCCCGACAGATATGTAAAGAACTTCATTGACGCAGGCGCAGATATTCTCACCATTCACTATGAAGCGGACAGACACCTTCACAGTACGCTCAACCTTATCAAGTCCCTTGGGGCGAAGGCGGGCGTCTCCATAAATCCATCCACACCTGTATCCGCGCTTGAGGACATACTGCATGACGCCGACGTAATCATGTTAATGTCAGTAAATCCAGGGTTTGGCGGGCAGCGTTTTATCCCCAATTCACTTAAAAAAATCGCCGCCCTGAAATCCATGATAACGCAAAAGGGTCTCACCACCGTTCAGATAGAGGTTGACGGTGGCGTCACGATTGACAACGCCGCAGATGTCGCCGGGGCCGGGGCAGATATATTAGTCATGGGGTCCGCATTTTATAATTCAAAAAACTATAAGGAAACAATTCAAGCCGTAAGGGAAAAGACAGCAAGATAATATGGACGCTAAAACTCTCATTGAAATGGCGCAATACCAAAGCAGCAAGTCTAACTACGCCCAGGCGGCCAAAATTCTGAAGGCCGCACTAAAAGCCGCTGCTGCCGACAAGCGCCTCTACATCGAGTGTCTTACCTCAATCGCTGACACGCAGCGTATGACGGGCAATTATAGGACTGCCGAAGGAAATTACACAAAGGCCGCGGAAGCGGCTCTTGAGGCATCCATAGAGGACGCCGCCCTCGATGCCCGGCTTGGCAGGGCACTCTCACGTCGGGCACTGGGAAACTGGCAGGACGCCCTCACAGATATATCACAGATAAAGACGCGCTACACTGAGTTAGGCGACAGCGCCGGGGCTGCCTTCAGCACATGGGCACTTGCCGGAACTCTCCGCGTGAAGGGCGATATAAACGGCGCAATCGAAGCATTTACCGAGGCACAGGGAATGTTTATTACTAATGCCCCCAATGATACATCCAGCACCGGTTACTGCCAATGCGGCCTGGGCGGGGCATACAGGATGAAAGGCATGTACGATGAATCGCTTCGATGCTATACCAATGCCGGAAATTACTTCTCTGCAAACAGGGACCGTTTCGGCACGGCATATTCGCACTGCGGCATTGGCAACGCCCTGAGAATGAAGGGCCAGTATGCCGATGGGCTTAGGCATCTTCTGACAGCCCTTGACATGTACAGGAAGATTGGCGACATCGTCAGCTCGGCATATACGCTCTGGAGCATTGGGATGCTGAAGTTGATGGTATCTGAGGTCGTGTCCGGCGAAAGTTTTTTCAAGGCGGCAGGGGCACGTTTTAAAAAGACGCTGGATGTGCGCGGCTCAATTTATGCCGACCTCGGCATTTGCCAGGCCAGATATTTATACAGGCATCTGGGGCAATATAAACTGTCTCTTCAAAGGGCGATTAAAAATGCCGACCGCTATTCCTTACGGTTAGAAGGCTGCCATGCCATAAAACTTCGCTCAATTATTATGGAAACCGGCTCTGCCGAATGTTATAATACACTTGGGATACGGGAATTAAAAGAAAATACAATACCGGTTAATATACCTTGAGAGGCAATATGGGCGTACTAAACATACCAAACACACTGACACTGTTACGCATAGTGGCAATACCTTTTTTTGCCTCCACACTGATTTACCACAGGTACGACATAGCCCTGCTGGTATTCATTCTGGCGTCCGTCACTGACGCCCTTGACGGCCTGATTGCCCGCGTTACTAAGAAGCAGACGAAACTTGGACAATTTCTTGACCCGATGGCAGATAAAATTCTCATCATAACGTCATTTATACTTTTTTCCATATATGGGTGGGTTCCCACATGGCTGACAATTTCCATCATAAGCCGCGACCTGATTGTGGTTGTAGGCTGGATGTTGTTTTACTTAATACACGGGGTAATGTTCACACGGCCAAGCGTACTGGGGAAATCGGCCATCGCGGCACAGATGGTACTTCTGGCCTATATCTTATTGAGAATAAACTTTCACGGGCTGCTGCCGGACCCGGCCATCCTTGTCTGGGTTACAACCATTCTAACGGTAGCCTCGGGGCTGCACTACATCCTAAAGGGGCTTGTTTACACTAATGGCTAATAAAATAGAAACTGTCTCAGACGGCTCACTCGCGCACGAGGCCGGCCTCAGGGCAGGCGATGAGTTAATCTCCATAAACGGACACACCATCGCTGACGAAATAGACCTCCTGTTCTATTCAAACGAACCGGAATTCTCCATGTTGATGAGCAGAAGGGGAAAGTTATTTGAAAGGACGATTAATAAGGCAGACGGCACATATCTGGGCATCGAGCTGAAATCCTTTAAGATATCGACATGTAAAAACCGCTGCATATTCTGTTTTGTCAATCAACTCCCCAAAGGGCTTAGGAAAACCCTCTATGTCAAAGACGAAGACTACCGGTTGTCTTTTCTCTATGGAAGCTATATAACGCTTACAAATCTGAGTGACGCCGATAAGCAGCGTATTGTGGCGCAGAGACTAAGCCCACTCTATATATCCGTTCATTCCACAAACGAAGAGATCAGGAAAAGGCTGATTGGCAACGCTAAGGCCGGAGACGTCTTAAAAGAGATACAGTTCCTGACAAAAAACAAGATAAAACTGCACGCCCAGATAGTCCTCTGCCCCGGGTACAACGACGGCACCGACCTCGAGCATACTATCATGGATCTGAAAAAGTTCTATCCACACCTGTCGTCAATAGCCGTAGTGCCCGTCGGCTTAACCGCACATGGGAATAAGAAACTGAACCCCGTTACAAAAGAAGACGCTGCTGGTGCACTATCAATCATCGAGGCATTTCAGAAGAAGTTTCTGAAAAAATACGGAGAGCGCATAGTCTATGCCGCCGATGAGCTATTCTTAAAAGGTGAACTGCCCTTCCCTCCCCTGAGTGACTACGGCGAACTTCCTCAAAAAGAAAACGGCGTAGGGATGGTGCCGGAGTTTTTACACAGGGCAGAGCGGTTTAAGAAACTTAAACGCATACCTAAGACTCCTGTCTCGATGTTTACCGGCATGTCGTTCTATCCATATCTTAAGAAATTTACACAAAAGTTAAATAAAAAGACCGGTATGGATTTAAGGGTAGTCCCCGTCGAAAATCAATTTTTCGGCACGACGGTAACCGTAACCGGCCTTCTGACCGGCAGAGACATTATGCGTGCCTTCATGGGGCAGATAAGACCGGACGAGGTAATATTTATACCGGATGTAACGCTGCGCGATGGTCAGAATATGTTTCTCGATGACACCACGACAGATTTTATAGGGGAGGCCCTCAGTGTAAAGACAAAAATCGTAGAGTCTTCGTTTGAAGGCTTGATAAAGGCATTAGAGGAGCTGGACTAAATGATTACAGCACATACCAAACTGGCGGGGCTTATAGGCAACCCCGTGGGGCACACCCTGTCACCGTCCATGCACAACGCAGGCTTTAAGCATCTGGGGATTGACTGCCGCTACTTAGCGTTCGATGTCAAGCCAGAAATGCTTGGGGATGCGATACGCGGCATACGCGCGTTAAACTTTATTGGTGCTAATATTACAATTCCATATAAGGAAAAGGTCATTCAGTTGCTTGATGATATGCATGGGGAAATTCATGAAGAGGCAAGGTTTATTGGGGCGGTTAATACGATTGTAAACGACGGCGGCAGGCTTATTGGCCACAATACCGACGGGCGCGGGTTTATGAAATCACTTGAAGAGTCCAGAGTAACCATTAGAAATAAAAGAGTATTTGTGGCCGGAGCCGGAGGCGCAGCAAAGGCTATAACGTATTATATAGCTAAAGAGGCCGCTGAACTTAGGATCTTTGACATCGACACTGTAAAATTAGATACCCTCGTTCGTGACTTAAAAAAGATAAACCCTGAAGTCCACGCCGAATCCTCAGCCAATGCAGTAACTAACTCTGACATATTAATAAACGCCACTCCGCTTGGGCTTCATCTGGGCGACCCTATTCCTATTGATAAAACGCTACTAAAAAAAGGGATTATCGTATGCGATGTTATTTACAAAGACACGCCACTTCTTATTGAGGCAAAAAAACTCGGCTGCAAAACAGTAAACGGCCTCGGTATGCTTTTTTGGCAGGGTGTTATCGCTTTTGAACTATGGACACAGACAATTGCCCCCGATGAGGTTATGTTTAATGCCCTTATGACCTCATATAATCGTTTATGATATTTATCATGGTATTACCTCATATGAACTGATAGTATAGATTAAAAGAAACTACTACTATGGAGGTATGAGAGATGGATAGTTATGTAAAGAATTTTATTATTGCAAGCGTTGTGTATTTGGGAATATCGTCGTTGTTTGGCATAATGATGATGGCCTCCCCCGCCCATTTGACATTGAAATTCGTGCATTCACACCTTATGTTATTAGGCTGGGTAACGATGATGATATACGGCGTGGGCTATCATGTGCTACCAAGATTTGCAGGCCGTCTGATAAAAAGCCGCAAGGCAGCCGAGGCACAGTTCTGGCTTGCAAACATTGGACTAATCGGCATGGTCATTAGCTACACAATCCCCGCATATTACAGCGCGCAGGAATGTGTATTAAGAATAGCAGGCGCCGCGTTTGGCATCATGGAAGCCGCGTCAATTATGCTGTTTGTATATAATATGCTAGCCACATTGGTTCCAAAACCAGAGCATCCGGCATAAAAGGATTAACGACGAAGGGGGATAATCCCCCTTCACCCCTGTAGCCGCCCTTTGGCGGCTTTGGTATTCTGGGTATCTATAGGCATTAAGGTCCAAACAGGCCTAGTCCTTCGGGATCTTTGATGACGAACATGCCCTTTTTCTCCGCGATGAGGCCAAGCTTCTTAAACTTGCTTATAGTGCGAATGGCAGTCTCAACAGTCGTGCCTGCCATGTCGGCAATGTCCTGTTTGGTGAGTTTTAGATCAATGCGCAGGGCGTCGGGTGAGGATTTTATGGCAAGCTTCAACAACAGCGAGGCAATGCGGCTCTCGACACGCTCCAGTGCAATGTTTTTCAGCGTGTCGTGGGAGTTTTTCATTCTGTCACCCAGCACAGACGCAATAGAAAACATCACGCTCGGAAACATGTCGATGATCTTAAAGAGGTCATTACGTGAGACTTTTAACACGGTAGAGGATTCCATTGCCACGGCATTGGCCGGATAGGGAAATCCCTTAAAAGCGGCAACCGCTCCGAAAAGTTCATTGGGCTGGATGAGTTCAAGGATGAGTTCTTTGCCGTCCTGCGATTGTCTGGTGATCTTTATTTTGCCTTTACTGACAATATAAAACCAGTCCGAACGGTCACCCTCAGAAAATATCATCTCCTTCTTTCTGTAGGTTACGCTTTTGAAATAAGGTCTTATCTCCTCACAATCCTCGTCCGAAAGGACGCTGAAAAAACTCACATCTTTAAGATTCATAGCAGCCTGCCTTTTTAAGAAGTCTGGCGTTTAGGAGCGAATAAATACAATGTCTATGTCTTTCTGGTGTAAGCGCACTTCTTGCATAACAGGACATAGAGTGCGTTGATTGTCTCAATTAAATCCCTGATAATGTTATTTATATTTTCAGTTAACTCAAACCCGTACGTCTTAATTTTACCCGACAGCAACTCCCAGTCGCTTTGTTTCCAAACTCCATCTCTTTCCAATAAGAAGTCTAATATGTTGCGGCACAATTCAGGGATAATTTTCTCTGCAGTGATGTCAGTAGGCAGGGCTGAGACGTATAATTTTTTTACGGCCTCCAGCAGGGCGCCGATATACTGTACTATATCGTTTGAAAACGGGACGCCGTGCCGTTTTACGTCTATTAATATATCCACCCAGCTGTCTTCGTCCCAAACACCTTTGTGCGTTATGACAAAGCTGCATACCTTATCGAGTAAGAACCCAATATCTCTCATATTGATCTCACATACTTCATTGAAAAAACTGTAGCGATTCTTTCCGAGTTCTTTTGCGCGGTACATGGCCGCATCCGCCTCTTTTAATAGCGCTGTCAACGTATCGCCATCATTGGGAAATAATGATATGCCAACACTGACACCTAAAGAACAGTTCATCGAATTAATATAAAAGGGCTTCCCAACGGATAGAATTAACTTTATGGCTGCTTCGCTGGCATCCTCAGGGGTTGAAATATTTGTAAGCACCACGATGAATTCATCGCCCCCCAGGCGCGCTACCGTATCGGAATCTCTGACACATGTCGTCATCCTCGCGGCCGCGTCACCCAACAACCGCTCTCCGAATTCCTGGCCCATAGCATTGTTTATAGCGTCGAAATCGTTTAAATCTATCATCAACACGGCCAAGGACTGCCGGCTTCGTTTTGCCTGTTTCAGGGCTTGCTCCGTCCGGTCATAAAATAACATACGGTTAGGAAGGCCGGTCAATGTATCATAAAATGCCGCGTCTTTCAGCTTCCCTTCTACGCGGTGCTTATATAATGCCATCTCGATGTTGGATTGCAGTTCTTTACTATTAAACGGCTTTAGTACGTAACCATATGGCTGTGTTATCTTAGCCCGCTCTAAAATTGCCATATCAGAATGGGCGGTAAGATAAACTATGGGGACACTCATTTGCCTGAGTATCTCACTTGCAGCTTCAATTCCATCCATTCGCCCTTGCAGCTTGATATCCATAAGGATTAAGTCAGGCTTGTGTTTCAGCGCACTTTCTATAGCGTCCTCTCCGGAAAACTCATGCGAGGTTATGACATATCCCATATTTTCAAGTACATCCTGAATGTACGCCGCAGTCAGCCCTTCATCCTCTACTATCATTATTCTGTTATTAGGCATCTTGTGTCTCCCTGGATAACTTCAATCGTATTTTTATATTACATTATTTGTATTCATTCAATCAATCTTTTTTACAATCCTATTTCTCCTATTTTTTGAACCTCAAGCTGAATTTTGTTCCATTTGCCCTGTCTATTTCCATGACGCCCTTAATCTGCTTAACCAGGATTGAGACGACCTTCAGGCCTAAACTCCTGGTTTTTCCGATTTCTATGCCTTCAGGTAAACCAACGCCGTTATCGCTTACGATTAGTTCAAGCTCGTCTGCCTCTAACACGTTGAGCATGATTGTAATCTCGCCGCTGTCTCTGCCTTTGAAGGCATATTTTAAAATATTCGTAAGCAGCTCGTTTATTATCAGTCCGCATGGAATCGCAACATCTATTCCAACATTAATGTCTTCCATGTCAAATCTAAGGCCAATCTTATCTTTGTCAACATTGAAAAATATGAACAGATCCCTGGCAAAACTGGTTATATATTCTTTAATGCTGATCTCCGAAAGGGTTTCAGTGTTATAAAGTTTCTCATGCACCAACGCAATCGATTGTATTCTGAACTGGGTATCTTTAAGCGCAGCTTTAGAACCTTTATCTTCAATATGGCTGATCTGCAGCCCCACAAGCCCGGCAATCACCTGCAGATTGTTCTTTACGCGATGATGCAGTTCCCTCAGGAGCAGCTCCTGTTCGGCGAGGGATTTTCTTAATTTCTCCTCGGTCTCTTTTTGTGTAGTAATATCCGATATAACTGCAAAAGATCCTATGAAATTTCCCTGCTCGTCCATAAGGGGCGATGCTGATACAAATACATAGACCAATTTGCCATTCTTATGCAGGAGTGCCGTTTCCAATCGATCTCTCTTCCCTGTATTGATTTGGTTATTTACGCTATCTTGAGCCTTGGCCTTCGCATTATCATCCATGAACTCAAAAAAATTCACTCCTAACATCTCCTCGACTCCGTAGCCAAGCATTTCGGCAGATGCCTGATTCAAAAATATAGTATTACCATTTTTATCGATGGCCCATACTCCCTCCTGAGACATCTCTACGAGCTGGCGGTATTTATATTCACTTTCATGCAGTGTTTTCTCCAATAAGAACATTTGTTCCATCTTCGTCTCTAACTCCTGAGTTCTTTCTGACACCTTCCGTTCAAGTCCTTCATTTATTTTTTGTATTGTCTTTTCGTATTCCCTGCGTCTTCTTATGTCCAACTCCATACGTAAAATGACTATGCCTATAAGAAATATTACTGCTACACCTATTACCGAGTACAGACTCTGCTCGAAGATTTCCTTATTTACTCTCGATAATCCGGTAAGAATATGTATATGCCAATCACCGTTATCATTGTGCACCTCTTCCATAAGATATTTGACGTCCTTATATGTATTATTCTCTTTATGATCCTTCCAGCGAAGGGTAACGATGGTTATATTATCTTCATTCACAGATTTCACTATCGGCAATGGGGGTAAAGTCTCCAATAAATATTGCCTGCTGTCTTTTATTTGCCGCATGGTTTCCTCAGGCAATTTACCTAAAGTGTGGAACAGATACCTGTCGTCATTGGTAGCAAATACCACGTTATTTTTATCTGCCATAAGCAATATCCCATTGATTTCAAAGTGTTTTGCCTGAAAAATATCCAAATTATACTTGATTACAAATACGCCGGTTATTGCCTCGCCATTCCTGATGGGATAAGCGGCAAAATATCCTGGGAGTTTACTCACAGTGCCTATGGCAATATAACCATTTGGCTGTCCATTAATGGCCTTCCTGAAGTATTCCCTGAAGCCAAAATTACTGCCGATAAAACTTCCCGGGGATTTATAATTGCTTGAGGCAATTGTAAGGCCGTCTTTGTTCATAATATAGGTTACGTAGGCTCCGACTGAGGAATTGAAGTCCGACAGGTATTTATTCATGGCTTCAACTTTGTCCGGTTCAGGGTGATTACAAAGCCCGGCGATTAGGGGATTTCCTGCTAATATTCTCGCATAGACGTCATAACTGCCTATCTTGGCCGTAATATAACGATCAAATAAAGCCAAACGTTCTATGGTTTCCTTCCGCAGGTTTTGAGTCTCGTTTTTCTTTGTGACAGTAAAGGAAATCCAAACAGTAACCATGCAAATTGTCAGATAGGTGAGAACAATATAGAGAACCCTTTTGTTAAGACAAAATTTTGTCCTGATTAAGTTAAAGTAACACTTTATATTTATCATAGTCCAACCCTCGGCTGATTTATTATCATAGCCGATTATTTTGATTTGTGCAAGGTGTTAATTTTCAGTACAGGTTGGGGGGGTTACTCCATGCGTATCATTAAAATTCTAATCCGGCTTAAGCGGTTTATCTCTCAGGTGATTTACGATGCAGAAAAAACCAAACGGCCCTTCGGCACCCTCGTTGCGAAGCTGATGTACGTGAAGCGGCGGCACACAGGCAATATCAAATGGCCGCAAGGTGAAACTCCGTCCGTCACAAATCAGTGTACCCGTACCCCGGACGCATATGATTACATGGACATGGACATGCTTCTCTAAAGAGGAAAACCCTCCATGTTCAATTTGAAAATATCTCAAATCATAATCTGTCTGCACGCCGGTTTTACCAATCAGTTCGTGCCTTGTTATTCCCTTAAAATCGAATTCTCCGCCGGTCTTATACACAACGGGTTTTACGCCGTCCCAATGGTAGTCCCCGCCGAATGCCAAATGAATTTTCTGCGCGCCTGACAGCGTACTCCCCGAATTTAAATCACACGACGATACGGCGGCAGAGGGACTGAAAGCCGGCGTTTCTAAACGCTCACTAAAAAACCCGCGTATCTTATCCATAAAAACGCGTGTGCCGACAGATAGATCATTATCTTGAGCGTGCAGTGCCCCGCCTATCAGGTAAATCGTGTCAGGGCCGTAAAGCGCCGCCATTTCGGCAATATTATCAAGGGCCATGCCGCCAGCAGGTGCTGGAAACGACGGGTTCATACGGCCAAGGCTGCCCCGGAGTGCGTTATTCAGACGTACGCACTCATCTGAACTAAAACTGAACCTGCCCCCGGCGTTCGGATAAATTGATACATCCGCACCGGCAAGACGAAAAATCGTGCCCAGAAGCAGAGACGGCGCTATGCCGTGGCGTGGGTCATGAAAATTTGTCCCCGTGAGTGCCGGGTGTGCCATTACAACAATTGGATAGTTCGAAGCCAGATGCCTTACCGTATCCAGACCAACAAGATATGGGGCAATTAATATACCGGCGGCACCGTGGCCTGCGGCAAACTCCACCTGCCGTTCTATGTCACCAAACCCGGCCAGTATGTTGGGGATATAGAGACATTTCCTTCCGGTTTTATCTGCCGCCCTTTCGACTGCCTCGAGGCACCAGAGCACGCGTTGTTCAAATCCGCAGAAACTGTGGTCAACGAGGCCGTGGTCGTCCTTCACAATGTCACCTCCGCCAATGGCGAAGGCAGAGGCGGTTGCGGCAAGTTCGGCGGCATCAGCCCCCATAGGTTTCAGCGCCGTGGCAAGCAGTGGCCTGCCGTAAACACCAGTTAACGCCCTGACGCCTTCAATCCCATAGTTCGGGCCTTTAAATTTATCGAGAAACTGCCGGGGAAATTCAATGCCGGTGACTTTAATATTTGTCTTAATCGATATATTGCCGTAGAGGACATTTAGAAACTGCGGCAGCTGCCAGCCGGTGATTTCAGCAGAATATTCGATTTCGGCGGCATAGCGGCCACTGTCTAAGGGTGCAATTTGCCTTATCGAGCCGGTTATACTCCCCGTTATTTCCTCTTTCAAAGGGAATTCAACGGGCAGTTCTACCGTTTGCTCATAAGCAATCGCTTTGGCAGCCTTATGCGCGTCTGCGGCATCTTTGCAGGTCAGTTCATATGTTACGACAATCGGGTTATCCATGTCAGATGCCGTTTATGACCGGTGCCGTCATACGTCGATATAGTCGATAAGGTCAGGGATCTGCTCTTTTACTTGTTTTTTAGATTTCTTCTTCACCGCGCGTTCAAAAAAACTTTTGAGGAGCAGCTTGTCACCTGCTTCAGGCATGTCATATTTCAAATGATCGGTTATGAGATCGACTGTAGAGCGGTACTGTATCGGGTCTTTGTGTTTATCGATGCCGCGGAGAATTCCTATGAACTGGGCAATAGCCTCAACGGCTGCCAATGCCGATGCAAGTTCAGCGCCGGGGACAGACTTGGACTCGGAGTCCTCAACCCCGAATTCCATATCTTTCAGAAGCTCTTCCTTTATCACTGAAAGCGTAATCCTTCCGGCAAGCGGGTGTTTTATATGTGGAACTGCGAGGACTAAAAACCTGTAGTATTCGTTAGCAAGCGTATTTGCCAGCTCACGGGAAAGATCCTTGACGGTATTTATCTCCGCCCTGATAAGCTGTTCACATAGAGGCATGAGATCCTCGTCAGGTATCGGCTTCTTAGTCATTACGCGTGTCCCGGCTGTCAGTCTTAATATTCGAATACAGGTGAAAGGCGCAGTCAGGCCCGATGAGCCGTGCGGCCCCGTCGTAGTGAATCCACACCTTGCCCTTCATAATCATCATCCTGTACTTGTACTTTATCCTCATCTGCTCGGCCTTCTCTGTCTTCATGCCACCATCCATTTGAAGTCGCGAGCCAGTCTTTTTTTCAATGGCCTTTATATAAAGTTTTTCGTATTGCTTTGCAGCGGCGTCCCACGTAAAACGCTTACTCATCGCCCTTTGGATAAGGCCTTCCATCAGGTCTTTGCGGTTGTAGTATGTGTAAACCGCCCACTCCACCGTGTTTCTGAGTGCGTCCGCGGTCAGGTCATAAAATTTAAGGCCTGTGCCAATACCACCACCCGCTTCGTCCAGGTTTTCGATGGTATCGTTAAGACCGCCCACCGCCCTGACAATAGGAATCGTGCCATAGCGCATACTGTACATTTGGTTCAGACCGCATGGCTCAAAACGCGATGGCATAAGGAAAAAGTCCGACCCAGCCTCAATCTTATGAGCAAGTGTGTTGTCGTAACCAATATAACAGCCAAACTTGCCTTTATAGTGGTTAGGCATATCGCCAAAGAAAAAATGCGCCCACACCTCACCTGCCCCAAGCAGGACAACCTGTATATCCAGCTCCAGAATACTGCTTATCGCCTCGGCAAGAATGTCTATGCCTTTTTGCTTAACAAGACGGGTTACAAGCCCTATGACAGGGACGTCCGCCCTCTCGGGCAATCCGAAAGTCCGCTGCAGATCGGCCTTACAGAGCGCCTTGCCGGCAAGGTCATCTTTTGAATACGTTTTTGCTATGAGTTTATCGGTTTCAGGGTTCCAGTTCTCGTAATCGACGCCGTTTATGATACCGTACAAATTTTCCGCCCTATCCATTAGGACGCCTTCGAGGTTCGTGCCGAATTCCGGCGTTTGAATCTCTCTGACATAGGATTCGCTGACTGTATTAATAAGGGTTGAATGATAAATTCCGCCTTTTAACAGATTGGTCTTGCCATCCCGTTCAAGTCCGAGGTAATTAAAATGTTCCCATCCAATATCGAGGACATCCATAAGCCCCTCATAGAACTCCCCCTGATGCTGCATGTTGTGAATGGTCAATAATGTGGCACTGTGACCGGCAATTGGGTCGTCTTTATATACGGTGTTTAGCAGAATTGGAACTGCCGCGGTGTGCCAGTCGTTAACGTGGATGCAGTCTGGTTTGAACTTTAGCGACCTGCAAAGTTCTATGACTGCTCGTGAAAAGAATGTGAAACGGTTGTCGTTGTCCATATATCCTTCGCCGTCAACTGTTGAATAAAGTCCGCCGGGACGGCCAAAGAAATATTCGTTCTCGATAAAATAAACAGTAACCTCTGTACCGGGCAGTTTTCCTTCCATTATAGTGGCCTCAAGTGTGCCGATTACTCCCATCGGGACAGAAAGCGTCTCTTTACGCGGTGTCAAATTATATTTCTTTGGGTCTATTTGATAGTAGAGCGGCAGGACGAGCCTGACGTCGTGTCCCATCAGAGACAACGCTGCGCTCAACGCCCCCGTAACATCGGCAAGCCCGCCCTCTTTTACAAATGGGGCAGCCTCTGACGCGGCCATTAAAATTTTCAATTGTGTCCCAACCATAGACGATCCTATTGTAACATTAATACAATGAGGCGTGCCTCATCACTTAATTATATCTCAGGACTTTTCTCTCTGAATGAACGGGAAACTCCAGCCCTTCTTTGTGGATATATACGAGCTTGGCCTCAATCTTCACGAGTTTCTCACGCTCTGGAAAGACGGCGTAGTACTCTTCGGTGGTAGTCTTCCTTGGCTGAAGAGAATAGTCCAGAATATCCTTTATTTCCCATGTGTCATAGCGCCGGTTGCCTTCTATGTCGAGACCTGGCTCAAAGAATTCCTTCTGAGCTGACCATATCACCTTATCATTATCGTCTGTTGCCGTTACCGTGAGGAGCACGCGCGATGTCCACATGCAGCCGTCAGGGATTCTGTGCCCAGCCTTATTTGTTATATCTACGGTTATAGCCGCCGCAGGGAACCATTTCTTTTCACCGTATGATTGCGTTTTAAACGCCCTTGCATTTACCTCCAGAAGCATTCCCTCTTTAAGCATAACGGGAGCGTAGGCACCGGGGAAGGTGTGCCCACGATTGCTTTTGGTCATGTGGCATTCCTGGCATGTCGTCTGCCCTCCTGCGGCAACGTACTGGTCACGGTAGCTTTGCGCTATGGTGCTGCAAATTATCCGTTCACTGTCGGGGGCGGTGTAAAGCCCATGGCACTGCATACAGAATATGGAATTATCGAGATATGTGGTCTTTTTAATGGTGTGATATGCAGCGTTTCCTTTAATATTACCGGGACCATGGAGACCGTAAACGGTTTGCTTTTCGGGCGTGTGTGGCGGCGGTACGGCCCTAAGATTATGGCACGTATAGCAGGAGACATTTAAATGGGAGAGCAGTTCTTTTGCCTTTTTCTTACCTTCGGGGTTTGCAGATTTGCCGCCCGCTATTTTAATCGCATCAACCACTTCTTTAATAAATTTATCTGAGGCATACTCCATAACGGGGGCGTGGCAGTTCAGGCATTTCATCAGCTCACCCTTCAGGGGCAGTCCCTTTCTTATGGGGTCTTTCTCTATACCGTCAACTATAAATGAGTAGATACCGTCTATCGAGTGAAGCAGCGATGATGAATGTAACGACATTTTCCATTGCGTATTGATATCGCCGTGGCAGGCGGCACACGCTTCGGAAGTATTTAAAATATCCGTTGCATTTTCTATCATCACCCCAAGGGCTTCAGCGGGTGTTATCACCAATAAAAACTTCAAAAAAATTGCCAACAACAGGTATCTCTTCATAAGCGTAACCTCATAAGTTCACAGATTTATTTGTCATTCTATATCCATAGGCCGGATAAACTTAATATAGACCATAGACCAGTTCCCAAGTATTATAAAGATAATCGTAACAAAACTCGATACTGCGAGCGTTGAAGCCCCGGTCAGGCCATGGCCGATGTTACATCCCCCGCCGACAACTGCGCCAAACCCCATGAGAAGTCCGCCCATGAAGGCATCTATGGTCTCATTAGCACCACATGATTTTAGTTTAAACTCCCCGCGTCGTCTGCTGCTGAGGTATGAGCCAAACACCATGCCAAGGATCAAAAAGACACTCCACGTAGGGTCATCCCCCTGCGTAACCCATCTGAACAGTTCCACCGTCGGGCCGGTGAAGGACATCCCGCGCGCCTTGCCGCCGAAATAATCTGAAGCCCACCATGCTGCAATTCCGATAAGCCCCAGGAGCGGCCCGGCGACATACCACGAGTAACCGGAGCGTGACTTATGGAACTCTCCCTTGAGGATAAAAAATAATATGGCGGCCCCCAGCACTGCTACGACTACCCACTTATTGATGCCAAAAAGGTTATAGAGCGTCAGCGGGTAGATGTCCGCATGTGAGGCCCACGCAGTTTCGACCTCTTTGGTGGTGAGGAGTTTAAGGCCGCTTCCGGTAAGCCAAACCTGGTAGTTGGAGAGTGACTGATTAAGCCGGAGAAGCATCCCTTCTGAAGTGGTTACAATCCCTATAAAAAAACCAAGCACAGAGACCCATGCCGGCACAATCCCCTCGCCGAGTTTAAACCAAATGCCGCTGGCGCACCCGCTTGCCATCACTATCCCGATACCGAATAAATAACCGCCCATGATGTTGGCAACAGGCATAAACCCCTGCCGGTAGAGTACCTTAATAATGCCGGTATCCTCAAGCAGGTTCGCCCCGATTATCATTATTAAAAGCGCGGTGAGATAGGCCTTGAAAACCTCCATGTTTTTGACCAATAGCATATCCCTGAAGGCCGAGTTCATACAAACCCTACCCCGCTGCAACACCCACCCCAACAATATCCCCACAATTATCCCTGATATTACCACGTCACTCTGGCCTCTTAAACATTTATATCCCGCCCGAACTAATGTGATTTATCATTTATGCCGCTGTGGTAATTATAGCAATAACCTGAAGACTTTGAAAAGGGTGTGGATTTACCATAGGGCAAACGCACTATGGCAATCCAAGTCAGAATTGTCCGTCAGGCAATGCCATGGTGGTATCCGGCAAAAACCTCACGACCATTCATCTCTGAGTGAGCGCTGATATATTACGCCGTCAACACCGGCGAATGTCGGGGCTGTGCCTGAGAAAGTCATCAGTTTGTCGGCGTTAGTAATAATTGAGGTGTGATGTCAATAGTGGACACCAATTCATTTATGCCGCAGCCCTTTTTTCATAGAACTGTTTTTCATAAGTGGCTGGGGATAGGAATCCGAGCCGAGCCTGAGTTCTCTGATGGTTATAGAA